>CAZJBJ010000054.1:0-20556 GCA_964544295.1 uncultured Bifidobacteriaceae bacterium | reverse complement strand
GGGAAAGCGGAGGCCGCAACCGCAGGTAGGTCTCACCCCAAACGTGAACGTGAACTGAGACGGTCGGCGTCGGTTCGGCACTTTCGAGTGCGGAACCGGCGCCGATCGTCGCGTCCGGACCCGTTCGTCCTGATCAGCGCCCGATTGGTGCCGCTCGCGGGGGAAACGTCTCCAGCCGACCACGGAGCGCGTCGATAGGGACCCTGTGAATGGCGCGGGTGGTGCATCGAAGGGGTCCATGGACGGCCGAATGTCTATCGATACCGTGCGAAACGGACAAGTCGACACGGATATCGACCACGCGGTGCGGCCGCGGGGCGACGCCGTCACGATCAGCACGGTGGGTGAGGCCCGGGTCATCACCGAGGCCATGCCCGACCTGCGGTCGGTGGCCGTCGGGTTCTGGGTCGGCTCGGGTGCGGTGGACGAATCCGACGAGCAGTTCGGTGCCAGCCACTTCCTCGAGCACCTGCTGTTCAAGGGCACTGACGATCGCAGCGCCTCGGAGATCGCGGCGGCGGTGGAGTCCGTCGGCGGTGACATGAACGCCTTCACCACCCAGGAGTACACGGCCTTCTACGTGCGGGTGCCCGACGACCACCTCAGCCTCGCGCTCGACATCCTCGCCGACGTCGTCTGGCGGCCGTCGTTCCGCCCCGACGAAGTCGAGTCCGAACGTCGGGTCATCCTCGAGGAGATCGGGATGCGCGACGACACGCCCGACGACGTCGTCCACGAACTGGCCAACGCGGCCCTGTTCCACGATCACCCGTTGGGTCGCTCGGTCCTGGGGACCCGCGACTCGATCACCGCGATGCGGCGCGACGCGATCGTCGACTACCACGCACAGCACTACGTGCCGAGCAACGTGGTGATCGCCGCGGCCGGCAACCTCGACCATCGACAGGTCGTCGAGCATCTCGCCGGTCGGGTGCCTGAGGAGACTGCGGTGCGCCCGGATCGACCGGCGCGGCTCTTCCCGCCGCTCGCGCGGGCGACGGGGGAGTACCGAGCCACGGAACAGGCGCACCTCGTCGTGTCGCTCCGCTCCATCGCCCGGGACGACCCGGACCGCTACGCGCTGTCGGTGATCAACCAGGTGCTGGGCGGAGGAATGTCGTCGCGGCTGTTCCAGGAAATCCGGGAGCGGCGGGGGCTCGCCTACTCGGTGTATGCCTACCGCGCCGCCTACGAGTCGATCGGTTCGATGTCGGTGTACGCGGGGACTGCGCCCGACCGGGTGGGCGAGACGCTCGACGTGATCCGCGCCGAGCTCGCCCGGCTCGTGACCGAGGGCATCCCCGAGGACGAGCTGCACGCGGCGAAGGGACACCTCAAGGGCGCGACCACGCTCGCGCTCGAGACCAGCTCGAGCCGCATGCACCGGCTGGGCCGCGGCCTGCTCACGTTGGGCGAAGTGCCGAGCGTCGACGACATCGTCGCCGCGGTCGACGCGGTGACGGTCGACGACCTGCGTCGCACCATCGATCGCGTGTTCGCGACCGACGAGCACGTGCTCTCGGTGGTCGGACCGCTCGAGGTCACCGACCTCGAGCATCATCTCGCCGCCTGATCACACCGGCGCGGTCACCGCTCGTCGCGGTCGATCACCATCACGCGCCACCGGCCGTCGGCGTCGCCGTAGGTGCCGAGGTGGCGGAAGCCGATGCTCTCCAGCGCGCCCCACGAACCGGCGTTGTCGTCGGCAGGGTCGGCGCCGACCTGGGTCCACTCGGGATGGCGACCGAACGCGATGTCGCGCACGAACGCGCGGATCATCGCGGAGCCGACTCCCTGACCGCGCCGATCGGGATCGCCCACGAGGTAGTCGATCCCGCCGACCGCTTCGTCGGCGCCGAGGTCGGACCACTCGACCGCCTCGTCCGGCCAGTCGGCGACCGGTCCGCAGGAGATCCAACCGACGTCCTCACCGTCGAGCGCGGCGATGTAGTGCTCCTGGGAGTCCGGCTCGCGGCCGGGTGCGTAGTCGCGCACGACGCCCTCCCAGGTCACGTCGTCGCCTTCCCACCACCGCACGACGGCGGGATCGTTCAACCATCGGTGCATCGTCGGCAGGTCCTCGTCGGCGACGAGGCGGAACTCGAACTCCATCGCGGGAGTCTCTCGCGTCGGCGTCCGATCGGGAAGGGGGTCATGATCACTAGTCTCCTCGGATGATTCGAGTGGGTGTCTTCGGCGCCGGCGGACGCATGGGCGCAACGGTGTGCGAAGCGGTCCGGGACGCGCCCGACTGCGAACTGGTGGCGGCCGTGGACCCGTTCCACGCCGGTGAGGCGGTGGCGAACTCCGATGTCGTCATTGCCGCCGAACCCTCGGCGCTGGTCGACGCCGACACGCACGTGACCGTCGACTTCACCGTGCTCGACGCCGCCCGCGAGAACCTGCGCTGGTGCGCCGCGCACGACATCCACACGGTCGTCGGCACGACCGGCTTCTCCACCGACGATCTCGACGAGTACGCGGAGCTGTTCACCCACTCGCAGGCGAACGCGCTCATCGCGCCGAACTTCGCGATCGGGGCCGTGCTGATGATGCGGTTCGCCGAACAGGCGGCGCCCTGGTTCGAGACGGCCGAGATTCTCGAGTTCCACCACGACCGCAAGATCGACGCCCCGTCCGGGACTGCGGTGAGCACCGCCCGGCGGATGGCGGCGGCGTCGACGGAGTGGGCGGAGGATCCGACCAGCACGGTCGTCGCCGACGGCGCCCGGGGCGGGATCGTGGAGGACGCGATCCACGTGCACTCGGTGCGGCTGCGTGGGGTGATCGCGAGTCAGGAAGTGATGCTCGGCACGACCGGCCAGACGCTCTCGATCCGCCACGACACCTTCGACCGGTCGTCGTTCATGCCCGGCGTCCTGCTCGGGGTCCGTCGCATCGCCGAGTTCGACGGGCTGACCATCGGGCTCGAGGCCCTGCTCGACGCGTGACGTCGAGGCCCGATCCGGCGCTGCGCGAGCGGCTGCTCGAAGCCGCGTACGAGTGCGTGGCGCGCTTCGGGATCGCCAAGACGACCGTCGAGGACGTCGTGAAGGAGAGCGGCGTCTCGCGGGCGAGCGTCTACCGCGTGTTCCCCGGCGGGAAGGACGAACTCCTCCGGGCCGCCGTCGGCTGGGAGATGGACCGGTTTTTCATCCGTCTGGCCGAGGCGGTCGTGGGCGCGGAGGACTTCGCCACCATGCTCGAGCGGGGGCTGATCTACGCCCACGCCGCGGTTCATGGTCACGAGGTGCTCCAGACCGTGCTCGTGACCGAACCGGAGAAGCTGTTGCCGCTGCTCACCGTCGCGCAGGAGCGGCCACTGCACTACATCACCGCGTTCCTGGTGCCCTACCTCGAGCAGGAGCAGCAGGCCGGACGCGTGCTCGACGGGGTGGACCTGGAGGAGTCGGCCGATTTCCTCGCCCGGATGATCCTCTCCCTCATCGGTTCCCACGGCGAGTGGGACCTGACCGACCCGGCCACGGTGCGGGTCCTGCTGCGCGACCACCTGTTGGCCGGGGTGCTCCGTCGGGAGTCGCGCACCTAGGCGGGCGGACGACGCGTCAGGTCGGCGCGCAGACTGCGGTTCGTTCCTCGCCGGTGAGGATGATGATCTCGGCGGGCGCCGGTTCCTCGTCCTGGTCCGAATCGCCGACGTCGATCGCAGGTCCGGTGAGGAACGCGAACGCGGTCAGGGTCCACACCGCGAGTTCGGCGACGACGAGCACGTGGGCCGCGACGGTGGTGCGGTCGATCGAACTGTCGAGGTGTACCTCGATCGTGCTGTTCGCGATGAGGTAGGCCACGGTCAACGAGCCCACGATTCCGGCCCACACGATCCAGAGTTGCCAACTCGAGCCGAGGCCCGCGCGGCGCCGTACGGCGCTGATGGTGAAGGCGCCGATCACCGCGAGGAGGAGCGCGAGCAATGTCGGGAGCCGCAGGTACGGCTGCATGGCACCCCAGGTCGGATCCAACCGCCGCCACAACTCGTGATCGCCCGTGAGCAGCTTGAAGAACACCGACGCCTCGTACTCACTGCCGCTGCCGAAATGGCGCGCGATCGACGGCCAGACCGCCAAGAAGGGGAGGCCCACCAGAATCGCGGGACGGCGACGGACCCAGGTGCGGAACCGCCATGCTCCGAGGACTGCGACCAACAACGCGGGAAGCATCGCCTCGTTCTTGGTGATCGCCGCGCCCGCCGCGAGCAGGACCCCGACCCAGGTCGCCCCGGAGTCCTTCGGCGCGATGAGCAGGTACAGCACGGCCCCGGTGATCGAGGCCGCCCACAGCAGATCCTGGTATCCGGCGAACCCGTATCGGCCGGTGACGCTGAAGCAGGTCACCACGAACGCGACTCCCACCAGGATGGCGAACACGCGCACCTGGACCGCACGGAACAGTCGTCCGAAGGCGAGCGCCGCGGTCGCCACGGCGGCCCCGTTGAGCACCCCGATCAGCAGTTGCGCACTGCGGTCGCTGATCCCGGGTCCGACCCGCCAGAACATCGCGATCGTGGCCGCCCCGAACGGCGGGTAATCGCGATTGAACCGGTGCGCCTGGTTGCCGATCTCCTGTTGGGTGAACGCGCCGCCGTCCCACAACCATCGAGCCAGGCGGAACCACGTGGCACGCGCATCCCACTCCACGTTGCCGTGGGTCAGCGGGGTGAGCATGACGACGACGGCGCCGACGATGACCGCCAGGGCGAACCAGCTCAGGACGTCGGAGTCGTCGGTTCGGCGCGCCGACCACTTCCGAACGGTGATCGCGTGCGCGGCGATGAGCAATCCGACGGCCCACGGCAGGAGCGGTGTGCCCGTGACGACCGCGGCCATCGCACCGTACCCACATGCCGTCGCGGTCACGAGCGGCGCGACCGTCAGGGCCAGCGGCCAGGATCCCGCGATCAGTCGCGCCGGCAGGATGCCCGGCAGCGTCAGGACGACCAGGATCAGCGCGAGGGTCATGAGGTGGCCATGACGACGAGCGTCACGGATCGTCCGATGGGGAACGGGGGGAACGGCTTCTGTTCACGACCGCACCGCTCGCTCGGTGGTGTCGTCGGCGTCGCATCGCCGACGGTGATCACGTAGTCGGCGTCGCGGAGGTGCTCCACCACCCGGAGTCCGGGCGCCGCCATGGCGCCGAGGCCCTGGGCCCAATAGGGGTTGTCCTGCGGGATGTAGACCCGCGCGTGGGCCGGCACGCGCTCGTCGAGCTGCTTGCCGATGCAGGCGTCCCATGCCGCCAGCCACGCCGCGCCGTCGTAGGACTGGTCCAGTGTGTCGGTCCCGTCCGCCACCCGGACGCCGAGGAAGCCGACCCCGATCGCGAGCATGATGCCCGCCGCCGCCACCTGTACCAGGCGCGAGGGTGGTCGTCGATCCGTCGTGGCGCCCCGGATGCGGATCACCGCATCTGCTCGGCCGCGTGCCTACCCCTCATACGCCCGGAACCGTAACGGCTCGGCCCGAACTGCCCGCGAATACCACCCGAGGGTCGGCCGGAGTGACCTGGGACACGACGTGTCACTTGGAGAACCCATCAGGCTCATTCCGGCCTGGCAGCACTGGCCCGAATGATGGTCACACCCTCATGTTCCAATAGGGACATGGAGAACCTGCTCACCCTCGCAGCCAAGATCCCCACCGAAACCGCGGCATGGAAGTACCTGGAACGCCGCCGGTGGAACGGCAAGCCCGTATGCCCCCACTGCGGCGTCATCGACGGTCACTACCTGCTCCGCACCAAAGCCACCACCGCGACCGGCCGCAAGTCCTACCGCCGCGTGTGGAAGTGCTGCACCTGCCGGAAGCAGTTCTCCGTCCTCGTCGGGACCGTCATGGAAGGCACCCACATCCCCATCCGCACCTGGCTGTTCGTCCTCATGGAAATGTGCGCCAACAAGAACGGCATCGCCGCCCGCGAGGTGCAACGGAAGTACGGCCTGACCCCCAAGTCGGCCTGGTTCCTCACCCAACGCATCCGGGAGGTCATGGTCGAGAAGCGCCCCGAGGCCCTCGTCGGCACCGTCGTGGCCGACGAGGCATGGATCGGCGGCAAGGCCCGCAACAAGTACGGGCGACCCACCGGCCACAAGATCGAGAAGTACGTCCCCGAGAAGTCGATCGTCCTCACCCTCATCAACCCCGAGACGGGCACGGCACGGTCGAAGATCATCCCCGACGTGACCTCAGCGACCCTTTACGGGGCGATCGCCCGGCAGGTCGAGTTCAAGGGGTCGGTGCTCTGGACCGACGAGGCCAAGACCTACAACGCGATCGGGAACCAGTTCGACGCCCACGAACAGGTCTGGCACTCCGGCGGCGAGTACGTCCGCGGCAACGTGTCCACGAACGCCGCGGAGTCGTTCTTCTCCCAGTTGAAGCGGTCAATCGACGGGACCTTCCACGCGGTCAGCCACGAACACCTGCACCGGTACCTGGCGGAGTTCGACTACCGGCACACCACGCGGAAGATCAGCGACGATCAGCGCGTCCAGCGGCTGTTCGATCGGTTCGCCGGTCGGAGCCTGACCTACGAGGCCCTGACGGCGGCGTAGTCGTGCGGTTCTAAGGTAAACTCCTTTAGATTCCCGCGTTCTAAGGAGATTATTGTAATGGGTGCAGGACTGGGCAAGAACCCGTACCGACCGGGCGTGGGAACAAGACCGCTGTATCTCGCGGGCCGGGAAGGCGAAGTCAAGCGGTTCAGGTCCACACTTCGCGGAGCGCCGGAAATCCCAGGCAACGTCCGCCTCACCGGACTGAGGGGCGTCGGAAAGACCGTCTTGCTTTCCGAGTTCGCCGCGGCGGCTGAGGATGAGGGATGGGCAACATTGACCTTGGAGTTGGAGGCGCGTCACAACACGGACGACCGGCTGGTTGCTCTCGTCGGCGGTGCGTGCGAAAACCACCAGCAGAAGATGTCTACGACAGAGCGCCTCCGCGCGAAGGCTGGCAACGCCGTCAAGGCAGTGCGCGGTGTTGTTCAGGTCACCTACGAGGACTTGACATTCAGCCTGGGTGACTACGAAACAGACAAGGCGAGCGACCTTTCGAAACTGATAGCCGAGACGACGGCCGTAGCCAACAGGACTGGACATAAGGGTTTCGTCATCTTGCTGGACGAGGCACAAATGATTCGCGACGAGAAGCAGCGGAAAGGTGAGCACCCGCTATCTCTACTCATCGCAGCGATCAGCGCGTTACAGAAACAGGAGGTGCCGGTTGCCCTCGTACTCTGCGGCCTGCCCACTCTGACCGGGAACCTTCTGGAAGCCCGCACGTATTCGGAGCGCATGTTTCGGGGTGAGAATATCGACTCTCTCGAATCCGACGCTGCACGCGATGCGTTCATCAAGCCGCTAGCCGAAACAGGAGTAGACGCTGAGGCCGGCCTTGTCGACGCCGTCATGGAATCAGTCGAGGGTTACCCCTACTTCGTCCAACTCTGGGGCGCAAACCTCTGGGATGCCGCGGACCATGCAGACCTCGATCGGTTTTCTCTGGATCTACTAGAGGTGGTCGAACCCGACATCTTCGTTCGACTCGACATTGACTTCTACGCACCCCGGATCGCTGCCCTCACGCCAGCAGAACAGGACCTGCTGCTCGCCACAGCAAAAAGCTCGTACCCCCCTCTCGTCACCGCCAACATGAACGCTCTGGTGGACAAGAGCCCCGGCAACATCAATGTCCTGCTCGGGCGCCTCGTCACCGCAGGTGTGATTTATCGAGTCCGAAAGGGTGTCTACGAGTACACCGCACCGAAGTTTCAGGGGTATCTCAAGCGCCGAGCGGCGTCGGCCTAACCTTGGGGCATGGCACCCGGCGAGAAGGACATGGACGAGGCCGTCAACCTCGACACCGACTTCAATGACGCCCTCGACGCAATCCTGGGCACCGAGTCGGACGACGACGACGAGGACTGACTACGAGCCAGGCGGGAGAGCCCGAGGCGGCGGAGTGTCAGGGAACCCATCCTCGCTGTAGTCGTCTGGTCCAATCGTGTTCTCGGGAAGCAGATCGTCCGATGCGGGACTCAGGGTGGGCTGCTCGACCGTTTCGACCGCCGGGACGTGCCGCTCGACGCGCTCGATTGTCCATTCATTGCTGAGGCGACCGGTGTCAACATTCTGGTACTGGTCCCGACGGACACGAGCCAACAGATAATCGCCTGCCGTAAATGCCTCGGCCTGACTCACTACACGTGTCGTGAACGCTTCGTCAGCCATGCGTGCTCGATGGCTGCTGTCGCCATCGTTCACGCGCCAGGGCAGACCGTCGATCAACGGGACGGACTCGAGAGTTAGCGCCACCGATCCGACCTCGGTGTTCACCAGCCTCCTATTGGACAAGTCCCCGCCATCTGCCGCGAAGGCACCTACTTCTCCCTCGCTGATCGAGACAGTCGTCTGGATATCCGCGGACTCGAAGCGGATCCGCTCAACGCCGTCGCGATCAAGGGGAGCGACTACCTCTGCCGCGAGCCGCTTCGTCCGTGTCTCGTTGTAGAGCTTCACCGTGTCGCTGGGCGCGTCGATGACGGTTCCGTCCGCCAACGTGATCCTGGTGCGACTGGGATCGGTCCCGCTCGGCTGTTGATCCACGACCCGCCGCTTGTTAATGCGCCGGATCAACCAAAATACGCCGGCAGCTCCGCCGATGATCAGCTCCTTCAGGTTGATCAGGGAGTTCGCGACGTCGCTGTTGAATAGGGTCGACCAATCGGCCACGGTGGAAAGAACGAGGTGAACCTCGAACGAACCCGCATCAGTAGCCCTGATGCTCAGGGTGACCTCCGCCTCGGGCGGATTGAAGAGGCGGTTCGCATCGTGGAACATTTCGCCCAGCGCGAGAAGAGCAGGCGCGAGATCGCGCACCGGGATGAGATGGTCGTCGACCGCTGAGCCTTCGATGACCATCGAGAAGTCAGTGTCAGCCAAAACGACGCGCCCCTGCCTCGATCGGCCCCTCCACGAACGCATGTTCGTGATCATGGCCGAGCCCTGCGACAGCTCACAGTCTGGCCTACCGCGCCCAGGGCTGTCTCGCTCAAATCCTGACCTCCGGGTCTGGGTTTCCCAAGTGACACGTCGTGACCTGGGACACATTGACGGTGAGACACTTATCGTCATAGTGTCTCATTCGATGTCGACTTCCGCCGTGATCGAGCAAACGCGTGAGACCCGCCCGGCCGATGTCGCCGCCCGGATCCTCGACGGTGCGCTGCTCTGCCTCGGCCGCTTCGGCGTGGCCAAGACCACCCTCGACGACATCGCCCGCGAAGCCGGCTGCTCACGAGCCACGGTGTACCGCTACTTCCCGAACCGGGCCGCGGTGGTGGAGGCGACCGTCCAACGCGAGATCGACGAGGTGAGTGCACGTATCGCCGCGAGCGCGGCGACCGCCGAGACGCTCGAAGATGCGGTCACCGCGATGTACGTCACCGCGGCGAAGGCGATCGTCACCCACATCGCGCTCCAGCGCGCGCTCGACCTCGAACCCGAGGTGATCCTGCCGGGCCTGTCCTTCGAGGGTGGCGACCGAACCTTCGCCGAGATCGGCGCCCGCTTCGCCCCGGTGTTCGCCCGCTTCGTCCCGGCCGAACGCGCCTGCCGTGCCGCGGAATGGAGTGCACGAGTCCTGCTCGCGTATCTCCATCCCGATCGCGCTCCCTTCGCGATGACCGACGAGGACGCCGCCCGCGCCCTCGTCCGTCGTCACGTGATCCCTGCCCTTGCACCACTTCCCACTGCGTCAGTGAGGTAACGCCATGACCACGAACCAGGAAATGATCGGTCGCGAGAACATCGACGATCTCGAAGCGATCCTGTCGATCACGAACAGCGACGTCGACGAGATCGTGCACACGGTCAAGGCCGAAGCCGACGCGTTGTTCACGTGGGACTACGCCCGGTCGCGCCCGGCGCTGATCAAGTTGTACGAGAAGGCCAAGACGTCACAGTGGAACGTCGAGACCGATCTCGACTGGTCCATCGAGGTCGACCAGGCGGCGGTGGTGCTCGCCAACCAGGCGCAGATGGAGCGACCATTCCGCGAGGAAGAGCTCAAGGGCACCGTGTTCGAGACCTGGACCGAGGACCAGTGGATCCAGCTCGGGATCGAGTCGCAGAACTGGAGCCTCAGCCAGTTCATGCACGGTGAGCAGGGTGCGCTGATCTGCACCGCGCAGATCGTGGAGACGGTTCCGTGGATCGACGCCAAGTACTACGCCGCGACCCAGGTGATGGACGAGGCGCGTCACGTCGAGGTGTTCGCGAAGTACCTCGACACGAAGTTGAGCGGGCACTACCCGATCAACGCCCACCTCGAGATGCTGCTCGACGACATCATCGCCGACAACCGCTGGGACATGACCTACCTCGGCATGCAGATCATGGTGGAGGGTCTCGCCCTCGCCGCGTTCGGTTTCATGCACCAGATGACGACCGAGCCGCTGCTGAAGAAGTTGCTCCGCTACGTCATGAGCGACGAGGCCCGCCACGTCGCGTTCGGTGTGCTGTCGCTGCAGGAGTTCTACCAAGAGCTGAACTCCAGCGAGATCCGCGAGCGCCAGGAGTTCGCGTTCGAAGCCGCGGTCCGCATGCGCGACCGGTTCCTCCAGCAGGAGGTCTGGGAGCGGATGGGTGTCGACGTGAAGGAAGCGCTCACCCTCGTGCTCCAGGACGACGGCCGGAAGATGTTCCAGAACATCCTCTTCTCCAAGATCGTGCCGAACTGCAAGAAGCTCGGTCTCCTCGACGCCGGCGACGGCTGGCTGCGGGAACGCTTCACCGAACTCGGCGTGATCCAGTTCGAGGACTGGGCCGACACCGAGACCGAGTACGCCGAACTCGACGAGGTTGCACGCGACCGCGCCAGCGCGTAGACCCCGCCCCATGACGACTGCACGACGGCTCCGGACCCTGCTGCTCGGAGCCGTCGTCGCGCTCGGCGGTCTCGCCACCGTCGGACCGAGCGCGGTGCCGGCCGGGGCCGCGCCCGACGTTGCCCCCTGGTCGGTGCGGCGGCCGCTCAACATCGCCCACGCCGGCGGGGACCTCGAGTCGCCCCACGAGACCATGTACGCCTATGAAGCGGCGGTCGCGGCCGGCGCCGACGTGTTGGAGATGGACCTGCGGCTGAGTGCCGACGGCCAACTCATGGTGATCCACGACGACACCGTCGACCGCACGACCGGCGCGACCGGTCTCGTGCGGGACCGCACGGCGGCACAGCTCCAGGCGCTCGACAACGCGTACTGGTTCGTGCCGAACTGCTGGAGCTGTCACGGCCAGCCCGCGAGTGACTACACGTTGCGCGGTATCCGCACCGGCGCGGTCGCACCGCCCGCCGGTCATACCCCCGACGACTTCGCGATCCCGACGTTCCGGGAGGTGCTCGACCGGTTCCCGGACCGGTTGCTCGACGTCGAGATCAAGGACGGTCCCGACGGCATGGCCGCCGCCGAACGGTTGGCCGCGGTGCTGCACGGCTCGGCGCGCGGGGCGCGGGTCGTGGTCGTCTCCTTCGACGACGCGATCCTGGCCCACTTCCGGGAACTGGCCCCTGACGTCGCGACCAGCCCGGGGCTCGGCGCGACCACCGACTGGTTCCTCGGAACCCGGGGTGAACTCCCCGGTCAGGCTTCGGTGCAGGTGCCGCCGGTGTATTCGGGGCTCGACATCGTGACCCGGCAGATGGTGGACGACGCGCACGCCTCGCACCTCGCGGTGTGGGTCTGGTTCAACGGGAACGACGACGATGTCGCGTCCGAGTGGAACCGGCTCCTGGACCTCGGCGTCGACGGGTTGATCACCGGCAAGCCGCGTCAACTCCAGGCCGTGCTCGACGCACGCGACGCGAGTTTCCGGACGGCGCTCGAGGTGGGTCCGAAGGTCGGTACGCGTCGAGGTGAACTGCGGGTACCCGTGACCTGTCCGGCGGTCGCGGCCGATCGCTGCTTCGCGCTCGTCGCGATCCGCGTGCGGGGCGAGATCGTCGGCGGCATGGTCGTCGATCTCGCACCCGGCCAGCAGCGGCGGTACCGGGTGGAGACCGCGCGGCGGTCGTGGCGCAGCCACGGCACGCGTGACCTGTCGTTCCAGACCTGGGCGGCGAACGCCGACACCGCCGGGTCGCAGGGCCCCCTGACACTGCGCTGACGAATACTGCCCGGCGGGTGGCGGAGTGGGCGCGAGACTGAGCGGGTGACGTCCACCCTGCACACCACGGCGTGTCCGCTCGACTGTCCCGACGCGTGTTCCCTGGCGGTGACCGTCACCGACGGGCGGATCACCGAGGTCGATGCCGCGCCGGGCAATCCGTTGACCGACGGCTTCATCTGCCAGAAGGTCAAGCATCACGCGCAGCGGGTGTACGCGCCCGAGCGGGTGTTGACGCCGCTCATTCGCACGGGTCCGAAGGGGGCGGGGGAGTTCCGCACCGCTTCCTGGGACGAAGCGCTCGACCTGATCGTCGCCCGCCTGCGTGAGGCCGAGGCGGGCGCCGGTCCCGAGTCGGTGGTGCCCTACGTCTACAACTCGTCGTCCCCGGCGCTGCAGCACGAGATCGGTGAGCGGTTCTGGCGACGCTTCGGCGCGAGCCGCGTCCGGCACACCGTGTGCGCCGCCACCTACTCGGTTGCGTACCACTCGTTGTTCGGCACCATGTTGTCGGCCGACCCGCTCGACATCCCCGACGCCCGACTCGTGGTGATCTGGGGTGCCAACCCGACGGTGTCGAACACCCATCTGGCACCACTGGTGACCCGGGCACAGCAGGAGTTCGGCGCGCAGGTCGTGGTCGTCGACCCGCGCGCCACCGCGAGCGCGAGCCGCGCGGACCTGCACCTCGCGGTCCGGCCCGGCACCGACGTCGTGCTGGCGTACGCGGTGGCGCGCGAACTCGCCGAACGCGACCTGCTCGACCGGGCCTTCCTCCGCGCCCACGCGACCGGCGTCGACGAGTTCCTCGCCGCCGCCGCCGAGTTCCCCCTCGATCGCGCCGCGGAGACCTGCGGGGTTCCGGCCGTCGACATCACCCGACTCGCGACGTTGCTCGGCACGATTCGACCGGCGTTGGTGCGCCCGGGGTGGGGACTCGAGCGCAATCGCAACGGGGGCTCCGCCTGTGCGGCCGTGATGAGTCTTCCGGTGCTCACCGGCCAGTTCGGCGTGTCCGGATCCGGGGTGCTGGCCAGCCTGGGCGCGGGGTCGCCGGTGGAGTGGGACGCCCGCGAGCCCGGAACGCCCGAAGATCGTCGCCGGGCCCGGGCGTTCAACATGAACACGTTCGGGGCCGCGCTGAACGACACGACCCTCGACCCCCGGATCGACGTGCTGTTCGTCCAGGGATCGAACCTCGCCGCGACGAACCCGGACCAGACGTCGGTCCTGCGTGGTCTCGCCCGCGAGGACCTCTTCACCGTCGTGCACGAGCAGGTGATGACCGACACCGCCCGCTACGCCGACGTCGTGTTGCCGGCCACGACCCACTTCGAGACCCACGACCTGGTCGATTCGTACGGCGCCTACGTCGTCCAGGAATTGCCGCGGGTGATCGATCCCGTCGGCGAGAGCCGATCGAACAACGAGCTCGGCGCGGAACTGGCCCGCCGCATGGGCTACGACCTCACCCGATTCGACACGAGTCGTGACGCGGTCCTGGCGCGCTGTGTGCGCGACGAAGGTTGCGCCGCGGGCGTGTCAGTGATCCGCCCGGCCGGGGGAACCGTGCAGTTCCGGGACACGTTCCCGTCGCACCCGGACCAGAAGGTCCACCTCGCGGGCATTCCGACGCTCGACGTGCCCCGTTACGTCGAGCTGGACGATCCGTACCCGCTGACCCTGCTCTCACCCGCGACGCCGAAGACGATCAACTCGATGTTCGGCGAGTTCCAGCCCTCGGATCCCGCGATACGCCTGCACCCGGACGACCTGGCGTCGCGCGGCCTCGCCGACGGCCAGGCGGTACGGGTGCGCAACGATCGCGCGTCGCTCACCACCACGGTGCGCGCGGACGGGTCGCTGCGCGTCGGCGTCGCCACCATGCCGAAGGGCTCGTGGTGTCGGGACTTCGCCGAGGGACTCACGGTGAACGCCCTCGTGCCCGACACGCTCTCGGACCTCGCCGGCGGGGCCTGTTTCAACGACACCCGGGTCGAGGTCGGCCCCGCCTGAACCGAATCTCGGTTCGGCCGAGCGCATGCGGTCGAAAAATCGGGCAGCGAGTAGCCTGCGCCCGTGGCGGACCCAGTACGCATCGTGTTCCTCGGCGGTCTCGGCGAGATCGGCCGGAACTGTTTCTGCATCGAGTCCGAGGGCAAGGTGCTCATCGTGGACTGCGGGATCATGTTCCCCGAGGTCGACATGCCCGGCGTCGATCTCGTCCTCCCGGACTTCACCTACCTGCGCGAACGGGCCGACGATGTGGTGGGCGCGGTCCTGACCCACGCCCACGAGGACCACGCCGGTGGGTTCTCCTTCCTCCTGCGCGACCTGTCCTTCCCGATCTTCGGTTCGCCGCTGTCGCTCGGGATGGCGAAGTCACGCATCGAGGAGGCGGGCCTGCTCGACCGCACCGAGTTCGTCCCCGTCGCGGACGGTGAGCGGCGCGCCATCGGTCCGTTCGACGTCGAGTTCGTGCCGGTCACCCACTCGGTGCCGCACGCGTTCGCGGCGGCGTACCACACGCCCCAGGGCACCATCCTGCACACCGGCGACTTCAAGCTCGACCTCACCCCGGTCGACGGTCGGCGCACCGACCTGGCCCGTCTCGGCGAGATCGCGAGCCGACCGGGTGGCGTGCGGCTGCTGTTGTCGGACAGCACCAACGCGGAACGGCCCGGCTACACGCCCTCGGAGTCCACGGTCGGCGCGGCCCTGCGGACGTTGTTCCGGGAGCACGAGGGCAAGCGGCTCATCGTCGCCAGCTTCGCGTCCCACCTGCACCGGGTGCAGCAGGTCGCGCTCGCCGCGATCGGCACCGGTCGTCGGGTCGCGTTCGTCGGGCGGTCGATGGGCAAGAACGTCACGCTCGCCCGCGAGATGGGCCTGATCGACCTCCCGGCCGACCGAGTCATCGACCTCGACGACGCGCCGAACTATCCCGCCGGCGAGATCTGTGTCATCTGTACCGGTTCGCAAGGTGAGCCGATGAGCGCGCTCGCGCTCATGGCGTCGCGCGACCACAAGTACATCAAGGTCGACGAAGACGACGTCGTGGTGATCTCCGCGCACGCCATCCCCGGCAACGAGAGCAACGTGAGCCGGGTCATCGACGCGTTCTACCGGGCGGGGGCGACGGTCGTGCACGACGGCAACGCGCCGGTGCACGTGTCGGGGCACGCGTCGCAGGAGGAGTTGAAGTTCATCCTCAACCTGGTGCAGCCCGAATGGTTCGTGCCCGTGCACGGCGAGTTCCGCCACATGGTGCACCACGCCGAGTTGGCGGAAGCCTCGGGTGTGGAGCACGCCAAGGTCATCGTGTGTGAGGACGGCGACGCCATCACGATCACCGACGACGGCATCACCGCACAGCTCGACGCGGTTCCGTCGGGCTACACCTACGTCGACGGCATCGTGGGCGACATCGGCAAGGGCGTCCTGCGGGACCGCCGCCAACTCGCCGAGGAAGGTGTGGTCGTCGTGTTCGTCACCGTCGACAAGCGCACCGCCGAGATCGTCACTGGCCCCGAGATCGTGACCAAGGGGTGGGTGCACGCCACCGAGGCGGAGGACCTGCTCGTCGAAGCCCGGGAAGCCGTCCGTGCCGCGATCGAGGACTCCGCCGAGGGTCTGGCGACCGATTTCGAGACCGTCCGGCGCAACGCCCGGCGCGCGCTCGGTCGCTTCATCAACGACCGCACCAAGCGGCGACCGGCCATCATTCCCGTGGTGCTCGAGGTCTGACGGTGGCGGGCGGGGGAGTCGGCAGGTGATCCGGGACTGGTCCAACTTCATCGCTGATCGCACCGCGCTCGTCACCGGCGGCGGGGGCGGCGTCGGTCGCGCGATCGCGATCCAGATGGCCCGCGCCGGTGCGCACATCTGGGTCAACGACCTCTTCGCCGACCGGGCCGAGCAGGTGTGCGCCGAGATCCACGCCGAACACGGCCTCGCGACGCCCGTCGTCGCCGACGTCTGCGATCCCGATGCCGTGGCGGGGATGGTGGCCGAGACCGGACCCGTCGACATCATCGTGAACAACGCGGGCATCCCGCCCGAGGGCATCACGGTGAAACCGTTCGTCGAGACCGGGCCGGCCGAGTGGGATCCGCTGCTGCGCCTGAACCTGGCCGCGGTCCTGCACGTGACCCGCGCCTACCTGCCGTTCATGATCGAACGGCAGTGGGGTCGGGTGCTCACGATCGTCTCCGACGCCGGCCGCAAGGGGGAGCGCAAGCAGGTTGTGTACGGCGCGGCGAAGGCCGCGGCGATGGGGTTCTCGCGCGGCCTCGCCGCCGAGGTCGGTCGCGACGGCGTCACCGTCAACTGCATCGCGCTCGGCACGATGAACCACGGCCAGCTCGCCGCGGCGCTGGAGACCGCGCCCGAGCTCGAGGCCAAGCTGGCCCGCAACTATCCCGTCGGTCGGATCGGCCGCGTCGACGACTCCGCCCCGCTGGCCGTGCTGCTGTGCAGCGACGCCGCCGAGTGGATCACCGGGCAGGTGTACCCCGTCGACGGCGGCTACACCTCGGCGTTGTGAGGTGATGCGCTGATGGCCGAACTGCCCACGGGCTACGTGTTGCGCCACCCGACGCCGCGGGACGTGCCCGCCATCGTCGACGTCGTCCAGGCCCACGACATCGCCGACTTCGGCGAGCCCGACTTCACCGAGCAGGACCTCCTCGACGACTGGGGGCGACCGCGGTTCGATCCGGCGCGTGATGCGTGGGTGCTCAGCGGGCCGACCGGTCGCACGATCGGATACGCCTACGTCTGGGAGGCGCTCGTCGACCAGGAGTTCGAAGCCGACGCGTTCGTGGTGCCGGAGTACTCCGGTCGGGGACTCGGGACCCAACTCCTCGACCTGATCCACGAGCGGGCGCACGAACTCGCCGCCCGTCGGCCGATGACGCTGGGCATGTTCGCGTCGAGTGCCAACGACGACAAGCGCAACCTGCTCGAGCGGCGCGGCTTCACTCCGACCCGCTCGGTCGTGCGCATGCGGATCGACCTCGCCCGCGAAGACACCGGCTCCGCGCCGGCCCCGGACGGGATCACGATCCGACCGTTCGGGATGGCCGACGAGGACGCGGTCCGCGCGGTCTGGCTCGACGCGTTCGCCGCGCACGGCCGGTTCTCGCCCCGGCGGATGCAGGAGTGGCTCCAGAGCCGCTTCGATCACCCGGCATTCGACCCGGCGCTCTGGCAGGTGGCCGTCGACGGTGACGACATCGTCGGTGCGGTCCTCGTGTTCGACGTCGGGGAGACCGGGTACACCTCGACCGTGTCGATCCGCGCCGACGCACGCGGGCGGGGGATCGGCCCGGCCCTCCTGCGGGCCGCGTTCGGCGCCCTACGCGACCGCGGCCAGATGCGGGTCCTGGTGTCGCTCGACGGCGATGCCGAGCCGGGCCTCTTCGCGTTGTACGAGGCGGCGGGGATGCGGATCCACGAACGACACGACTTCTTCGCCAAGTCGCTCGATCCGTAGGGGTCCGCGCGGCCGCACCTCGGGTGCCGCGACAATCTCGGCGCTGCTCCTCGGCCGATTCGCGGCAATTCGGAACATCTGGTCACCGGAAGATCCCAATGTGGTGGATGTTGCCGGTGTTACCGTTGAGACGTGGCCACCACGCATGCACGCAACCGTTCGAGCGCGTCCAAGTCGCGTTCGGCCAAGTCCAAGCCGCCGGCGAAGCGTTCCGGCAAGCCACCGGCCAAGCGGCGGGCGCCGGCCAAGGCGGCCAAGCCACCCAAGACCGCACGGGTGCGCGCCGCGGCCCGCACCCAGATGGAGGGGCACGGCTCGGACGCGCTGGCCATCGCCCTGCTCGTCCTCGGACTGCTCTCCGGACTCGCCCTGGCCACCGATCTCACCGGGCCCTTGGGTTCCGCCCTCGGCGGCGGGCTGCGCGCCCTGTTCGGTCACGGTGCGTTCCTGATTCCCGTGGCCCTCGTGGCCACCGCCGGTCTCCTGCTGTGGCGCCGGGCCGAGGACGCCGAGGCGGCCGCGCCGCTCCGCGTCGGCTTCGGGGTCACCCTCGTCCTGATCGGCGCAGCCGGTCTGCTCCACGTGCTCGGCGGGACCCCACCGCTGTCCGGCCCGGTCGAGGGACTCCGCGATGCGGGCGGGTACTTCGGCGCAGTCGTGGGCGCCCCGCTGGCGGCCGCACTCGGCACGGTCGGCGCGGTGGTCGTCCTCGTCGCAGTCACCATCTTCGGGCTGCTCGTCGCGCCCGGCGTCTCGATCCGTGAGGTCCTCGCCATGCTGCGCCGCGTCCTCGCCCGGCTCGGCACGCTCGGCGGGATGCTGCTCGACGCCACCGGCCTGCGCGACGGTGTCGCCGCGGAGGACGCGGACTCCGACGAAGTTCCCGCGCCCGAACGCCGTCCGTTGCCCTCTCGCCGCACCACCATCGAATCGATCGGGGACACGCCGCCCGAGGCGTTCGACCCCGAACCCGAGCCGCTGGCGGCCGAGGTCGTCGAGCTCGACGACGTGGACCTGGTCGAGGACGACGATGACGACGAGCCGATCGCGGCGCGCGGCGTCGACCCCGCCGACATCCCGGTACGCGAGGACGCCAAGGGTCAGATCGCGATCGACCTCACCCAGTACGGCCACGGCGACTGGTCGCTGCCACCGCGGGACCTGCTCAAGCGCAGCCAGGCCAAGACGCTCGATCGGACCGCCGTCGAGCAGGGCGGCCAGGTGCTCCAGGCGACGCTGAAGGACTTCGGTGTCGACGCCAACCTGATCGGCATGACCGTCGGCCCGACGGTGACGCGCTACGAGCTCGAACTCGCGCCCGGCGTCAAGGTCAACCGGGTCACCGGGCTCAGCCACGACATCGCGTACGCCATGGCCAGCCCGGACGTGCGCATCCTCGCCCCGATCCCGGGCCGCAGCGCGATCGGCGTCGAGGTCCCGAACAAGCAACGCCAACTCGTGACCCTCGGCGACATCCTCACCTCACCCGAGGCGGCGCAGGCCACCCATCCGCTCGAGGTCGGACTCGGTCGCGACATCGCCGGCCACTCGAGCATGCTCAACCTCGCGCAGATGCCCCACCTGCTCATCGCCGGCCAGACCGGCGCCGGGAAGTCGAGCTGCATCAACAGCCTCATCACGTCGATCCTCATGCGCTGCACGCCGGACCAGGTGCGCATGATCCTCGTCGACCCGAAGCGGGTCGAGCTCGGCCAGTACAACGGCCTGCCGCACCTGCTCACCGAGGTCGTCACCAGTCCGAAGAAGGCGGCGAACGCGCTCGAGTGGGCTGTGCGGGAGATGGAGATGCGTTACGACCTCCTCGCCGAGGTCGGCGTGCGCGACATCACCGGCTACAACGCCAAGTACGACGCCGGCGAACTCGCCACCGCGGAGAACCCCGACCCGATGGGCGGACGTTCCTACGAGCGCATCCCGTACATCGTGATCGTGATCGACGAGCTCAACGACCTCATGATGGTCGCGGCGCGCGACGTCGAGGCCAGCATCTGTCGCATCGCCCAGATGGCCCGCGCCGTCGGGATCCACCTGGTCATCGCGACCCAGCGGCCGTCGGTCAACGTCATCACCGGTGTCATCAAGGCCAACGTGCCGAGCCGGCTCGCGTTCTCGGTGAGCACGCTCGCCGACTCCCGGGTCATCCTCGACCAGTCCGGCGCCGAGAAGCTGATCGGCCACGGCGACATGCTGCTGATGTCGGCATCGTCCTCCCGGGCGCAACGCATCCAGGGTTCCTGGGTCGACGAGGAATGCGTCCGCAAGGCCGTCGCCCACTGGAAGCACCAGGTCCAGGAACCGCAGTACATCGACGGACTCCAGGGCACCGAGTCGAGCAGTGGCAGCGGCGGGGGCCGCGCCGGCGGCGGCGACGACGATGACGACGATCTGCTCGTCGAGGCGATGGAACTCGTCGTGCGCAGCGGACTCGGATCGACGTCGATGCTGCAACGGAAACTCCGCGTCGGTTTCGCCCGCGCCGGTCGGCTCATGGACCTCCTCGAACAGAAAGGCATCGTCGGACCGAGCGAAGGCTCCAAGGCCCGCTCCGTGCTCATGACCGTCGACGAGTTCGAGGCCATGCACGCTTCCTCCAATTCCTGAGCCGCCGCGACTTCGGGTGGGTGGCGCGCACCACTGCGTTCGAGACTCCGGCTCGGGACCTGGATTGATGCGGCTCAGCTCACATCCTGAGCCGCCGCGACGGTTGGGTGGGTGGCGCGCACCACTGCGTCCGAGCGTCCGGCTCGGGGCCTGGGGTGATGCGGCTCAGCTCACATCCTGAGCCGCCGCGACTTCTATGTGGGTGGCGCGCACCACTGCGTCCGAGACTCCGGCTCGGGGCCTGGATTGATGCGGCTCA
>CAZJBJ010000053.1:0-20558 GCA_964544295.1 uncultured Bifidobacteriaceae bacterium | reverse complement strand
GACGCCCGGGGTCGGCCTCGTCGGTCGGTAGCACCGCCACCATGGCCGAGACCCGGTTGCCGCCGGCCGCCATCTCGCTGTCGTCACGGATCGAGACCGGCACCATCGCGAGGAGCGGAAGGTCGGGCAGCGAGTCGTGCTCGATCAGCCAACGTCGCAACGCGCCGGCACACAGGCTCATGACCACGTCGTTGACCGTCGCGCCGGTCGCGTTCTTGACCGTCTTGACCGTGCTCAGCGGCAAGGACCCGAACGCGAACCGGCGGTGCGGCGTGATCACCCCGTTGAACGCGGTCTTGGGGGCCTGGACGTTGGGGCGCGACAGCACGTCGTCGCGCTTGTTCACGCCCGGCGCGCGCAGCGCGAAGTTGCGCATGATGGACCCGAGCGCCGGCACCGTCTGCCGGGCGATCCGCATGCCCACCCGAGGCCGGGTGACCGCGCCGATCATGCCGCGCGCCATCATCTCGGCCGACGACGGCTCCCGTTCCCACTGCCACGGTTCTGCGGGCGGCGGCGTCGGCACCGGCTCGGGCTCGATGTCGAGCAGCACCCCGAGGATCTCGGCGCCGGCCACCCCGTCGACGCACGCGTGGTGAATCTTCGTGAGCTGTGCGATGTGACCGCCCTCGAGCCCTTCGATCACGTACATCTCCCACAGGGGGCGACTCCGGTCGAGGTGCCGAGCTGCGATCCGCACCGCGAGTTCGGCGAGCTGGCCCTTGTCGCCGGGCGGCGGCACCGCGATGTGTCGGAGGTGGAAGTCGAGATCGAAGTCCGGGTCCTCGATCCAGTACGGGTGATCGAGCCCGAGCGGAACTTCGACCAGTCGACGGCGGAACGGCGGGACGAGGTGCAGCCGGGCCTCCACCAGGGCGCGGGTCTCGTGGTAGCCGACCGGGTGCGGCGCGGTCGCCGGATCGAAGACGGCGAGTGAGGCCACGTGGCCGTAGGTGGTCGGTCCCTCGAGGCGGAGGAACGAGTTGTCCAACCCGGTGAGCTGATGCATGAGGGCGACGCTACCGGGATCGTGCCGGATTGCCCAGGGGGTTCAGCCGATTGTCATGCACCGTTCTTCGCCGGCGGACGCCAGTACGCCGCGAGGAGCGCCGCGCCGCCGCCGAGGCCGGCGACCGCGGCGACGGCCAGGCCCTTCCAGCCGTAGAGCCAGGTCGAGTCGATCGAGTTGTCGATCGACCACTCCCAGGCGCCGATCCCACCGATGGCGAGGCCGGTGAGCAGCAGGGTGAGCACGTACTCGTACCCCTCGCCCGGCCGGAAGATGAAGAACCCGTTCTTCAGGTGGTTCGTGATCAGCGCGACCAGCATCACGCCGACCACTCCGCCCGCGGCGAGCGGCGTGAGGAAGCCGACGATCAACATCGCGCCGGCGCCGAGCTCGGTGATGCTGGCCAGCCAGGCGTGCAGGATGCCGGGCTTCATTCCGAGCGACTCGAACCAACCCGCCGTGCCCTCGATCTTCCCGCCCCGAAAGATGTGGTTGTACCCGTGGGCGATCATCACGATCCCGACCGCAACCCGCAGGATGAACACCCCTGCATTGATCCCGTCGATGTTGTCCATGATTCCCCTCCGGTCGGTGACCCGATGAACCTACCCGGGATGCGCGATTCGGTGGCCGATCCCGCGTACGGTCGCGGGTCCCGACGACCCCGGAGCACGCGTGGACCTCTCGACCCTCGAACCGATGACGCTGACCTGCCCCCGGTGCCACACCGAAGTCCAGCAGCGGCTGTACGGCCCGTGCGCCGACTGCGTCGACCAGCTCTACGACAAGTTCCAGGGCATGGCGCGCGAGATCGAGTCCGAGGACTACGTCCCCAAGATGAACGTCACCCCGAACGCCGTCGCGTCCAAGGAGTGAGCGGCCTAACCTGACGGAAAACGTCAGGTCCCAACTCCGGGAGAGATGACATGCAGCTCGACGACATGATCCTGGTCAGCGTCGACGACCACGTCGTCGAACCGCCCACCCTCTTCGACAACCACCTGCCGGCGAAGTGGAAGGACGCGGCGCCCAAGAGCGTGCACCGCGACGGGATCGACGTCTGGGAGTTCGAGGGCAACGTGATCCCGAACATCGGGCTCAACGCCGTCGCCGGTCGGCCACCCGAGGAGTACAACATCGAACCGACGTCCTACGACATGATCCGCGACGGGTGTTACGACATCCACGAGCGTGTCAAGGACATGAACCGCAACGGCGTGCTCGGATCGATGTGCTTCCCGAGCTTCGTGCAGTTCTGCGGCCAGCTGTTCAGCAAGTCGAAGGACCTCGACACGTCGCTGCACCTCCTCCGGTCCTACAACGACTGGCACATCGACGAGTGGTGCGGCACGTATCCCGGTCGGTTCATGCCGTTGTCGATCCCGCCGATCTGGGACCCACAACTGATGGCCGACGAGGTGCGACGCGTCGCCAAGAAGGGCTGCCACGCGGTCACGTTCTCGGAGAACCCGTACAAGCTCGGCTGGCCCCACATCTTCGGCGACCACTGGGATCCGTTCTTCGCCGCGTGCGAGGACGAGGGCACCGTCATCTGCCTGCACATCGGCTCGTCGTCGACCCAGATCGAGATCGCGCCCGGCGCACCGATCGACGTCATGATCACGTTGACCCCCCTCAACACCATGCAGGCTGCGACCGACCTCGTGTGGTCTCCGGTGCTGCGCAAGTTCCCCAACCTGCAGTTCGCGCTCTCGGAGGGCGGCACCGGCTGGATCCCGTACTGGCTGGAACGGCTCGACTACGTGTACCACCAGCACCGCTTCTGGACCCACCAGGACTTCGGCGACACGCTGCCGTCGCAGGTCGCGCGCGACCACTTCTCGTTCTGTTTCATCTCCGACCGCGCCGGCGTCGAGCAGGCCGACGCGATCGGCCTCGACAGCGTCACCTGGGAATGTGACTACCCCCACTCCGACTCGTCGTGGCCCAACTCCCCCGAGTCGGTCGCCAAGCAACTCGCAGGGATGGACGACACGATCGTCAACAAGTTCACCCACGAGAACGCCATGCGGATCTACCAGTACGACCCGTTCGCGCTGATCCCACGCGACCAGGCGACCGTCGGCGCGTTGCGAGCCCAAGTCACCGACTGACCCGCCTCTCCCCGACCGATGTGCGCTCCACCACCTCACCCGTGGCTCTGCGCACATCAGTCACCGATGATGCGAGTTTGAGCAGCCGCGTTCGCTCGGCGAGCGCCATGGCGATGCGGTCGACGGTCTCGGCCCGACGTTTGGTCACGTCGTCCCAGGTGACGATCACCACCCGCCAGCCGAGCCGTTCCAGCGCGGCGACCCGGAGCCGGTCCGCCTTCCACTGCGCCCGACTGCCGTGCCACTCGAATCCTTCGGCCTCGATGGCGAGGAGGAGGTCAGGGCGGGCGAAGTCGACCCGATACCACTTCCCGCGTGGCAGGTTGATCCGGAACTGCCGGACCGACACGTCGAGACGGGCACGCCTGATCAGGCGCCCGACCCGGGCCTCGAGCTTGGAGTCGAGGACACCCGCCTGGGTGCCCGCGAGAACCTGCCGGATCTTCGCCGAACCCTTGCGCCCCCGCCCCCCGAGCACCTCGAACCGACGGGCCAGGCTCTCGGGCGACACCAGCTCGAGCCGTCGAGCTCGCTCGTAGGCATCGTCGAGATCATCAACGCCGAGCCGACCGGCGAGGTCGATCAAGGTACGGGCCGCGTCGGTACAGCGGATCCCGTCGACCGTCATGACTGGCTCGGCGTGGTCCGTGAAACGGTGAACGGATACCGGATGGAAGCTTCGTCGTACTGTCTCGATCTCGACCCGCTCGAGCCGGGGCTGGCGGGCCACGGCCTCGACCCGCACGTCGATCGGGACGACGGGCGAGCGCGCCTCCATGCGCAACAGCGACGCGGCGGCTCCATGGGAGGCATCGCCCTTCGCAGAAAGCACGGCAGCCGCGATCGCCATCCGCTCCGTCTGCGGCACGCCGCGCACCCGGTACACCTCCGGCGCGACCCAGACGATCAGCCCATCGGCGCGCGCACCATCGATCTGCCGATCGTTCAAGCCGAGGCTGCGCATGCACTCGAGCGTGAGGAGTCCGTCGTGGACCTCGGCCGTTGCGAGCGCGGTCTGCCACCTCGAATGCATGGATTCTTCCCCTCGCGCTTCGACACGCAACGATCAGTCGTCGGGGAAGTCGGGGGCGACCGTACGACGAGGGTGAGACAGGACCCGTGGGTCTGGCACCACCCCGACCAATGTGCGCTCCGCCACCTCACCGGTGGTTCCGCGCACATTGATGGGCCGTCGATGCCCCGACCTCGACGCCGGTACGATGCGCGGCGGATCATCGACGGATCGGGGCTCCTGGGCAGTGGAATGCGCACAATGCGGTGAGGTGAATCGGGAGGGCGCCCGTTTCTGTGCGGAGTGCGGCGCGCCGGCCACTCACCGGTGCGCGAACTGTGCCGCTGAGCTCCGACCTACCGCCAAGTTCTGCGACGAGTGCGGGACGCCGACGGCCGTCACCCCACCCGCCGCCGCAGCAACGACCCCGGACGCCACCCGCAAGACCGTCACCGCCCTCTTCGCCGACCTCGTCGGCTCGACCAGCTTCGGCGAACGCGCCGACGCCGAGGTCGCCCGGTCGGTCATGGCCCGCTACCACGCACTCCTCCAGCACGCGATCGACGCGCACGGCGGCACCGTCGCCAAGTTCATGGGCGATGGGATGATGGCCACGTTCGGCATTCCCGAGATCGCCGAGGACGACGCAATCCGGGCCGTCCACGCCGGCGTGGACATCCAGCGCCGCTTCACCGAGTTCGCGACGGAGGTCGCCCGCCAACACGGTGAGACTCTCGGCCTGCGGGTCGGCGTCAACACGGGTGAGGTCGTGATCGCGAGCGGCGACGCGGATCTGGTCGGTGATGCGCTCAACGTCGCCGCACGGATCGAACACGCGTGCAATGCGGGGCGGGTGGCCGTCGGCGAGGAGACCTGGCGGCTCACGCGCGGCGAGTTCGGATACGACAGCCTCGGCGACGTGACGGTCGCCGGCCGGGCCCAGCCGGTGGCGATCTACGAGGTCGTCGCGGACGCGTCCGCCACCGTCGAGACCACAGCACCGTTCGTCGGTCGGGTTTCGGAGATCATCACCCTCCGCGCCGCCTTCGACGCGGCACTGGAAGCCCGGGCCGCGCGCCTGGTCACCGTGCTCGGCTCCCCCGGGGTCGGCAAGACCCGCCTCTCCCGCGAACTCTGCGCGGCACTCGCCGACGATGCGAACGCCGCGACCGTGGAGCTGCGCTGCGACCGCGCCGGCGACGCGACCTTTGCTCCCATCGCACAGCTCATCCGCACCCTCGCGGACCTGAGCGACGACGCCGACATCGACGCCGACACGGTGCGCACCCACCTGGGCACCCTCCTCGCCGACGACGAGCCCGACCGCGAGCGCCTGATCGACGTCTTCGCCGGGCTGGTCGGAACCGCGCCCTCGCGATCGGTCGAAGAGACGTTCTGGGGCATCCGCCGCCTCGTCTCGGCGACCTCGGGCGGCCGCCCCACCGTCGTCGTCATCGACGACATCCAGTGGGCCGAACCCCTCCTCCTCGACCTGCTCGAACACCTCGCGGAGTGGGTGCAGGACGTCCCCCTCCTGATCGTGTGCCTCGCCCGGCCGGAGCTGCGCGACGTGCGCCCGTCGCTCGCCGAACCGGGCCGCCGGGTCGAGGCGGTTCTCGCGCTCGACGGCCTCGACGCCGCGGCCACCGAAGCGCTCGCCGCCGGCCTCCTCGGCACCGACCGTCTCCCGGCCGGCCTCGTCGAACGTCTCCCCACCTCCACCGACGGCAACCCGCTGTTCGTGCGCGAACTCGTCCGCATGCTCGTGGACGACCAGGTCATCCGCCGCACCGGCGACGAGTGGGAACTGGCGATCGACGCGGAGGCCGTCGAGGTGCCGCCCACCATCCAGTCGCTGCTCGCCGCGCGCGTCGAGCGGCTGCCCGGCGACGAGCGCTCGGTGCTCGAACTGGCATCGGTCATCGGCGCGGAGTTCAACCTCGGCGCGCTGCGCGACCTCGCGGGACCCACGCCGCACCTGCCGGCGCTCCTCGAATCCATGCGACGCAAAGAACTCGTGGAGCCGACCGGCACCTACTGGGGTGACGAGCCGGTCCACCGCTTCCACCACGTGCTCATCCGTGACGCCGCGTATCGCCGGCTCCTCAAGACGACCCGCGCCGACCTGCACGAACGGGTCGCGGTGTGGACGGACCGCGCGGCCGAGCACCTCATCGGTGAGCATGAGGCCGTCATCGCGTTCCACTACGAGCAGGCCCATCGCTACCACGGCGAACTCGGCACGGTCGACGATCACGTGACCGGACTCGGCCGGCGGGCCGCGGAGCTGTTGTCGGTCGCGGCCGACCGCGCCCTCGGGCGCGACGACCTCGCCGCCGCGGGCACGCTCAGCAATCGGGCCGTCGCCCTCCTTCCCGAGTCCTACACGGCCGAACGCGCCCGCCTGCTACTCGTCGTGTGCGAGTGCACGTTGTCGTCGGGCGACGTCGGCGCGGCGCGGCCTGCGGTCGCCCAGCTCCGGGCGGAAGCGGGCGACGACCCGACCCTGGGCGCTTGGGCGTCGTGCTTCGAGGCGCAACTGGTCGGGCTCACCGATCCGGACGGCCTTGTCGGTGCGGAGGCCACCGCCACGGGCGCCGCGAAACTGATGGAAGAACTCGGCGACGGTGCCGGCGAGGCCAAGGCCCACCAGGTGCGGGCCGAACTGCTCGCGCGCCTCGGCCGCGTCGGTGACGCGGAGCTGGAGCTCGACCTCGCGCTCGGCGCCGCGCGGCGGGTCGACGATCGACGACGGGTCACCGCGGTCCTCGGCGCCGCACCTCTCGCGGCACTGTGGGGACCGAGCCCGGTGGCGCGTGCCGGTGGTCGGTGCCTCGACGTCGTGCGCCTCCTGCGCATCACCACTGCATCACCGTCGGTGGAAGCGACGTCCATGCGGTGTCAGGCGGTGCTCGAGGCGTTGCGCGGCCGGTTCGACGTCGCCCGTTCGATGCTCGACGCGTCACGCACCACCCTCGAGGAACTCGGGCTCCGACACGGGTTGTGGGAGACCGCGCACCTCGCCGGGGTCGTCGAACTCGTCGCCGGTGACGCGTCCGCCGCCATCACGCCGTTGCGGGAGGCGTACGACGGGCTGATCGAGATGGGCGTGGGTATCGACGCCGGGCGCGCCGCCGCACTGCTCGCGCACGCGCTCGTCGCCGAGGGTCGCATCGACGACGCCGAGCCGTTCGCCGCCGCGAGTGAACAACTTGCAGGTCAGGACCTGAAGACCGCGATTGCGTGGCGGGTCGCCCGCGCCGAGGTGCTCGCGGCGCGTGGTGTGATCGCGGCCGGCATCGCCCTCGCCACCGAGGCCGTCGAGATCGCCGCGGCGACCGACCTCGTCATCGACCATGCCGACGCCTGTGCGTCACTCGCGGCGCTGCACGCTCAGGCCGGCGACACCGTCGCGGCACGAGCCGCCCGCACCGAGGCGAAGCGTCTCTACGACCTCAAGGGCGCCTCGGTTCCCTCCGCCCGCCTCACCGATGAGCGCCCGAGCGCGCCCGAACCTGTCGTGGCCCCCACGCACGCACCGCGTCGCACCGTCCCCACCCCGACCGTTTCATCCGGCGGCGGCGAACTCGGGTCGGTGGCGGCCGAGACGCGGACGCCCGATGCCGTCAACGCCGCGGTCGACGCCGTCGTGGAGATCGGCGCCCGGCTCGGTCGGTGGTCCGAGATCCCCGAGCGATTCACACCGGACGTGACCATCCACGACCGGAGGCGGCTCGTTGGCGGAACCCGTGTCCGCGGTCGGGACGAGGTGCTGGCATCCGATCGCGCCCTCGGCGAGGTCGGACTCGATACGCCAATCGAACGAGCCGCACTCGCGGTGCGGGGCGAGCGGCTCGCGCTCGTCG
The DNA here is from genome assembly GCA_964544295.1 of uncultured Bifidobacteriaceae bacterium. Classification (GTDB taxonomy): domain Bacteria; phylum Actinomycetota; class Acidimicrobiia; order IMCC26256; family JAENVU01; genus JAENVU01. The sequence goes on along the minus strand of CAZJBJ010000053.1, from coordinate 12,557 downwards.
TCGGCGGAACGTCCACGGTCGACGGGCTCGAATCCACGTTCTTGACCCTGCTCGAGCTGGCCGAAGACGGTCGGGTCGCCGCGCTCGACCTGTTCGACGAGGAAGACCTCGTCGACGCAATGGCCGAGCTGAACGATCGCTTCGCCGCCGCGCTCGCCCGCCTCGACGAGCTGAGCTCCGCAAGACCCGCCGACCCGGGCCATCCTCACGCCGAGAACACCGCGACCCGAGTCACGCGCCGGTACTGCGATGCGTGGTCACCCGATCGGATCGACGAACTCCTGCGCGAGTACGCGGCTCCGGACATCGTGCGGGTCGATCACCGGTCGATGGTGGCGGCCCCCGAGGCGGTCGGGCACGAGGCCTTCACCGAATCGGTCCGTTCACTCGCCGCCGTCGGCTACACCTCGACCTCGTTCGAGCCGATCGCAGTCCGAGGGGAACGGCTCTGTCTCGGCGTCAACACCTACCGCAACGATCAGGGCTTCGCGACGGCGCAACTCGCGCTCGTGGAGATCGACGCCGAAGGACGAATGGTCTTCATCGGCAACTACGACGAGACCGACCTCCGCGAAGCAGTCGAGGAACTCGAGGCCAGGTACCGGGCGGGTGAGGGTAAGGATCACGCGGAGATGCTCGACTTCGGCGCAACCGTGAGCCGCGCGATGCGACGCCGCGATGGCAACACCGACGAGGTGCGGGCCCTCATGGCTCCGGACTTCACCCTTGTCGACCACCGCACCCTGGGCTACGGCGAGATCGACCTCCCGACGCTGACCACGCTGCAAGAAGGCCGCGACGAGCAGATTGCCAGCGAGGTCAAGTTCCATCGCACCCGCGAGATCCGCGGCACCACGATGCTCGCCTGGTACGACACCACGGCCTCCGCCCCCGACGGCGGCGAGTTCAGCTGGTCCCACTGGGTGATCTGGCACGTCGCCAACGGTCTGTGGGCCCGCCTCGAGATGTTCGATCTCGACGACGAGGCCGCGGCCCGCGCCCGCTTCGCGGAGCTGAGTTCGGTCGCCCCGGCGGCCCGAATGCCCGACCTCGCGAACCGTGCATCGCAACGCCTCGCCGAGATCGTCGACCTCGCCCACGCACGCGACCGGGCGGCGAGTCGGGCCCTGCTCACCGACGACTTCGTGCGCCTCGACCGGCGCACCGGCGTCGCCGCCCCCGACGCGCACGGACCCGAAGAATGGGTGGCCGCCCTCGATGCCTGGTTCGACGTCGGCATGGAACGGCTCTCCATCGAGCCGCTGGCGGTACGGGGTGAGCAGCTCGTGCTCGCCCGCATCGCGCTGAGCAACGCCGAGGGTGCGGTCGTCCCGTTCCTCGGAGTCTGGGAGACCGACGACTCGGGCCTCTTCGTGCGCGCCGTGCACTTCGACGACGCTGCCGTTGCCGAGGCGCTCGCTGAGCTCGACGAGCGCTACGCCGCCGGCGAGGGCGCGGAGCACGCATACCTGGTCCGGCGGGCGCAGGACTACGTCCGGTCGCTGGCGCAGCTCGACGGCGCGGCGACCTTGGCGCTCTGTGATCCGGCGATCACGTTCACCGACCACCGGCTGCTCGGCGTCGGCACGATGGGCATCGAAGGTGTGCGATCCCTGATCGCGACCCGGGCCCAGCAGGTCACCCAGGACGTGTCGCGCTTCCAGAGCCTGGAGGTCCGCAACGACGCCGTCATCGGATTCCTCGATTCGCGCGACGTGGACGAGCACGGCGTTGCCAGCCTGTACCAGATGCTCTGGATCGCCCGGTTCGTGGCCGGGCGGATCGTCGAGCACCACTGGTACGACCTCGAGAACCAAGCTGCCGCACGCGCCCGGTTCGAGGAGCTCGCGGCCGAGCCGCGCAGGCCCTATGCGGACAACACGATCGTGCGCACGATGGTGCGCGCTAGGTGGCTCTCCGCCGTCGGTGAGTTCGACCGCGCCGGCCAGGATCACATCGCCGAGGACGTCGTGCGGTTCGACGCCCGGCACGGTGTCTCCGCACCCACGTTGCGCGGGCGCAGCGAGTTCATGGACTTCATTCGCGTCTCGTTCGAGGTCTACGACGACATCGACTTCGAATGGATCGCCGTACGCGGCGACCGGCTCGCACTCGCACGATTGCTCACGACATCACACGAGGGTTTCGAGACCACGGGACTCGCGATCTACGAGGCCGACGTCGCCGGCCGCATGACCCGGATGGTGTTGCTCGACGACGACGACCTCGCGGGCGCGCTGGCCGCGCTCGACACGAGGTACGAGGAGACGGCCGGCGCCGGGTACACCCGGGTCGAGTCCACGACGCTGCGCTTCGAGGAACTCGCGGCCGAGAGCGCCGAGGCGCCGCTCGGCGCCGGAATGGTGGAGCGATCGGCCGCACGGACCGATGCCCTCGACCGCGGCGATCGCGAGGCGGTGCTCGCCACTTACGCCCCGGACTTCGTGCGGGAGGACCGGCGCCAGGGCGTCAACTTCGGCACGGCCGACCGTGAGGAGACCGTCGACGCACTCCTCGCCGGCAACGAGGTCGGCCTCGGCAACCGGACGTTCACCCCGCTCGAGACCGCCGGCGAGCACCTCATGCTCACCGAGGCCCGCATGAGTCACGATGACGGCTTCGAGATCGTCTATCTCCTCGTCCTCGAGGATGACGAGGACGGCTTGTTGCGCCGTGCCGCCAACTTCGACCTCGAGGACCATGCGACGGCGTCGGCGCTCCTCCACCTCTGGGCCTCCGAACGCGGCGACACCCCCGAGAGCCCACCCGAGAACGATGTGACTCGTCGCCTCGCCGAGTACCCCGAGCGGTTCTTCGCGCGCGACTGGGCGTGGATCGCCGACTTGATGGCCGAGGACACCGTCAATGACGATCGCCGTTCCGGAGTCAGCGCGGGCGTCGTCTCCGGACGCGACGCGGTCCTGGCACTGACCCAGGGGCTCGGAGATGTGGGCTTCACCGCGATGACCAACGTCCCGATCGCAGTACGCGGTGATCGGGTCGCCCTCTTCCGCCGGGTCTGGCACCACCCCGACGGATACGAGGTACCCGTCCTCGCGGTGATGGCGTTCGACGACACCGGTCAGATGGTCGTGAACGTCATGTGGGACACCGACCAGCTCGACCTGGCCGTCGCCGAGCTTCACCGCCTCGCCGTCGACCCCTGACCCGCCGCCGGGAGGCCCGGGCTGCCCGCTCGACCGCTGCCGGGCAGGTTAGGTTTCGAACGATGGCTGATACCCCGGACTCCGATGTCGCACAACCGGCGATCGCTGTGGCGCCCGACGGACCGCTCCTCGTCACCGGTCCGCTCCCCCTCTACCGACGGCGGGCCGTGGAGAGTGAGCACGGCGAACCACTGACCTGGCAGACCACCGAACGGATCGAGACGCCGTCGCGCTATCGCCTCTGCCGGTGCGGCGCGTCGAACAACAAGCCCTTCTGTGACAACGCCCACTCGGCCGTCGGGTTCCGCGCCACCGACTCCGCCGGGGGAACCTACGCCGACCGCGCGAAGACCCTCGGAGGCACGGACATCACCGTGGTCGACGACCGTTCCATCTGCGTGCACGCCGGATTCTGCGGCACGCGCATCACCAACGTGTGGAAACAGGTGTCCAAGACCGAGGAGTCGACGGTCCGGGCCGAGATCATCGGCATGATCGAGCGCTGCCCGTCCGGTGCACTCACCTACGAGTTCGACGGCGCCGCGGTCGAGCCATTGCTCCCCGAGGCCATCGCCGTGACCGACGACGGTCCGCTCTGGGTCACCGGCGGAGTACCGATCTCCGCGCCCGACGGTTCAAGCCTCGAGGCACGCAACCGGGTGACGCTCTGCCGGTGCGGAGCTTCGAACAACAAGCCGCTGTGCGACGGGAGCCACAAGCAGGCCGGGTTCGAAGATCACTGATCCGCCGTACGCGTCACGCTCCGCAGCACCCCGATGACGCGTCCGCGGGCGCGTCGGATGCGAAACCGGCGAGGTCGCCTTCCTTGACGTACCACTCCCACCGCTGACCGTCGGGAGCTTCGAGCCAGGTCTCGGTCTTGGCGGCGAAGCAGCACGAGTTCTCCGCGACGCCCGTGGTCTCGATGCCCTCGGCGGCGATCCGAGCTTCGGCCGCGCTCACGAGATCGGCCGAGGCCACTTCCACGCCCAGGTGGTTCAGCGTGCCCGGCTCCCCCGCGCCACTGAACAGCACCAGCTTCAGCGGCGGTTCGGCGATGGCGAAGTTCGCGTAGCCGTCCTTCACCTTGGCCGGGCCCACCCCGAACATCCGGGTGTAGAAGTCGATCGCAGCATCGAGATCGTCGACGTTCAGCGCCAGTTGCAGCCGGCCCGTCGACGGGGCTTCGAGATCCGGGGCGAGTTCGGTGGCGGTCATCGGTGTCTCCAGTTCTCCTGATGTTCACTCGTCGATCGTTGTCGCATCGATGAAGCTCAATGTATAGTTCGTATCGACGGCTGTCAATATCGACAGTCATCGATATGACCAGCGTCACCCAGGAGCATCGATGGACGTTCACGAGATCACCCCCTGTTGCGGCCCCGTCCTCGCCGAACCCCTCGGCGAGCGGGACGCCGACGAGTTGGCTGCGGCGTTCAAGGTCGTCGCCGACCCGGTCCGCCTGCGCCTGCTCTCCCTCATCGCCCAGGCCGGTGAGATCTGCTCGTGCGATCTCGTCGCGCCGATCGGCAAGAGCCAACCCACCATCAGCCACCACATGTCGGTCCTCGCCGATGCGGGCCTCGTCCACCGCGAGAAGCGCGGCAAGTGGGCCTGGTACTCGGTGGTCCCCGATCGCCTCGCGGTCCTGCGCGACGCGCTCGCCGGGACCCCGGTCGCACTCCGCGGATGAGTCGCCCCCTCGCACGTCAGGCGCTGGCCGAGTTCCTCGGCACGATGTTCCTCGTCGCGGTCGTCGTCGGTTCGGGGATCATGGCGGTCCGGCTGTCTCCCGGTGACGTCGGGTTGCAGCTGCTACAGAACTCGTTCGCGACCGCCGGCGGCCTCGTCGCGCTGATCCTCGCATTCGGCTCGGTCTCCGGCGCCCATTTCAACCCGGTCGTGAGCCTGGTCGACTGGCGCCTCGGCGGCCTCTCCACCCGGGCACTGGCCGCCTACGTCCCGGCGCAGGTGCTCGGGGCAATCCTCGGGTCGATCGTCGCCAACCTGATGTTCGATCTCGACGCGATCGACCTCTCCACCAAGGCCCGCACGGGTTCCGGGATCTGGTTCGCGGAAGTCGTCGCGACCGTCGGGCTCCTGCTCGTCATCTTCGGATCGGTACGAGGCGGCAACCAGCGCGCGACTCCGTTCGCGGTCGGGGCCTACATCGGCGGTGCGTACTTCTTCACCAGCTCGACGAGCTTCGCCAACCCGGCCGTGACCATCGGACGGATGTTCAGCGACACGTTCGCCGGCATCAAGCCGTCCAGCGCACCCGGGTTCATCGTCGCCCAGCTCGTCGGCGCCGCTCTCGCGTTCGGCCTCGTGCGCCTGCTGTTCCCCTCCCTCGATCCGACCGACACGATCGTCCCTCACGATTCGGAGACTGCCCCGTGAACGACCGACCGACCGTCCTCTTCGTGTGCGTCCACAACGCCGGCCGTTCGCAGATGGCTGCCGCGCTGCTCAGCAAGTACGCGGCCGGTCGGATCGACGTCCGATCCGCGGGCAGTGCACCCGCCGACACGATCAACCCCGCGGTCGTCGAGGCGATGCGCGAGCTCGACGTCGATCTCGCCGCCGAACGGCCCAAACTCCTGACGACCGAAGCAGTCGAAACCTCCGACGTCGTCATCACGATGGGCTGCGGGGATGCCTGCCCGATCTTTCCGGGCAAGCGATACCTGGACTGGCAGCTCGACGATCCTGCGGGCCAAGGGGTCGATGCGGTGCGCCCCATCCGCGACGACATCGACCGTCGCGTCCGCGACCTGCTCGCCGAACTCACGGAATCCTCCGGGCCACCGACCGCCTGATCCGTAACATCCGCCCATGGGGCTGTTGATCGACACCACGCCGTTGCGTGCATCACGCGACTTCCGGCGACTCTGGTGTGGGCAGGCGATCTCCTTCCTCGGCAGCACCATGACGATGGCCGCGCTGCCCTACCAGGTGTTCCACGCGACCCGTTCCAACGTCGCGGTAGGTGTCCTGGGCATCGTGCAACTCGGCCCGCTCGTCGTCTGCTCGATCATCGGAGGTGCCTACGCCGACGCGGTCGACAAACGCCGCCTGCTCCTCGGTGTGACCATCGCGTCGCTGCTGTGCTCGGTCGGGCTCGCGGTCAACGCATCGCTCGATCACCCGCAGCTCTGGACCCTCTACGCCCTCGGCGCGGCGTCGAGCGGCGCGACCGCGGTCATGTTCCCGGTCCTGCGGTCGCTGCTCCCCCTCCTGTTGCCTGAGGAGCTGCGGCCCGCCGGGTACGCGTTGCAGTCCACCTACGGATCGTTCGGCATGATGGCCGGGCCCGCCATCGGTGGAATCCTGATCGGCGCGATCGGCCTGACCGGGACCTACGCGGTCGACGCGGTGACGTACGCCCTCGCCTTCGTCGCGTTCACGACCATCTCACCGTCACCACCGGTCGGCACCGCGCACCGGGCGTCGCTCGCGTCGGTCCGCCACGGCCTGCGATTCCTCCGCGGCCAGCCAGTGATCGTGAGCGTGTTCGGTATCGACCTGATCGCGATGGTCTTCGGGATGCCCATCGCCTTGTTCCCGGCGTTGACCGAACGACTCGACGGCGGGCCGACGCTGTACGGGTTCCTGCTGTCCTCAGTGGCGGCCGGCGCGTTCCTCGCCTCGATCACGAGCGGGTGGACCGGCCGGATCCACCGACAGGGTCGGGCCGTGCTCTGGGCCGTGGCCGTCTGGGGCGCAGCCATCGCGGTCGCCGGCCTCACGCTGCAACCGGCAATCGTCCTCACGATGTTCGCGATCGCCGGTGGCGCCGACATGATCTCCGGCGTGTTCCGGTCCACGATCGCCGCGCACGTGACACCCGACGAACTGCGCGGCCGCATCAGCGGCGTCGAGATCGCGGTCTACGCCGGCGGACCGCAACTCGGCCACGTGGAAGCCGGCTTGGTCGGCGGGATCTTCGGCGTGCCCTTCGCGATCGTGTCGGGTGGCATCGCCTGTGTCCTCGGTGCCGGCGTGTTCTCCCGGCGGGCTCCGGCATTGGCCGGCTACACCCGACCGGCACCGGCCGAGGGGTAGCGCCGACGAGCACCGCGCCGTAGCCTGGCCGCCTCGTCGAGTGGGGGAACGGATGGCTCGCAGGACCGCACGGACCGCGCTGGTCGTTGTGGCCACCGTCGCGCTGGGGGGCTGTTGGCTCCAGCCCGGCGCGGACGCCGAACGCAGCGGATTCGCACCGCTGGAATCCGGCATCACCCCTGCGAACGTGGCCCAACTGCAGTTCGACTGGAGCCGCCAGCTCGCGGCCCCGACCGCCGCTCCGACGGTCACGATCGACGGGGTCTACGTCAGCAGTGGCGCCGCCCCGAATGCCGGCACGCTCTACCGGCTCGACCCGACCGACGGGACGACCCAGTGGAGCACCGAGGAGTTCGCGGCCGGACAGATCTACCTCGGGACGCAACAGCCCACAGTGAATGACGGTCTCGTGTACGTCGCCCAGAACGGCTTCAGCATCGTGCCGGGGACGATCATGCGATTCGACGAATCGACCGGCGCGCCGCTCTCGTCACTCCCAGGCGCAGGCGCTGACCTCACCCAGCGTGGGTCCCTCCTCGTCAGTACGCAGTCGACGGGGAACTCGAGCATGATCGGTGTCTCCAGGCTGTTCGTCACCGATCGTGCAGGCATCGCATCGTGGAACACGTTCGTCGCGATCGCATCCGGGCACGTGCCGGTATCGACCAGCGCCGCAGTCTCGGCCGACCGGATCTTCCTCGGGAACGAGAGCAACGTCCACGCGTACCCGGTCACCAAACCCGCCGGGTGCCCGACGACCTACGGCGTCGAGATCTGTCCACCCGACTGGACCTACGCCGCCGGCTCCCGAGTGGGGTTCCATCCAGTACTGACTTCCGATCACCGGACGGTGATCGCGCCGACGCAGGACTCGATCGTGGCTCTCAACACCGCGGACGGCACGTTGCTCTGGACCGGCACCGTCGGGGCCACACCGAGCGCTGCGCCCGCGATCGCCAACGGTGTCGTCTACGTTCCGACCAGCGCGGGCACGCTCGTCGCGTTCGCCGCGGGCGGGTGCGGCGCGCCGACGTGTGCGCCACTCTGGACCGCCAACGCCGGTAGTCCCATCAGGCAACCGCCATCGGTCACCTCGGGCGGCCTGGTCTTCACCGGCTCCGACGACGGAACGATCCACGCCTTTCCGACGGTCGGATGCGGATCGGCCACCTGCACGTCGTTGTGGTCGGTCGCCACCGGGAGCACGATCACGGGCGGTCCGGTCAACGCGCTCGGGCGGGTCTTCGTCAGCACCGCCGACGGCCGGATCATCGCCTACTCGCTCTGACCCGCCACCCGCGGCAGGTGTCGGAGTTCGGGCACCAGGCCGGCGCGCGCCAACATACGCACCGCGCGCTCCTCGGCCACGTCGATGACGATCGCATCGCCCGGCTCGCGCCGGACCAGGAACGTCACCACACAATCCCCGCAGGCTTCGCTCGCCCGCATCGCACAGGTTTCACAGTCGATGTTCACCGGACCACCCTCTCACGAGGGTGTGACACCACTATGGCTCCTCCGGCTCCCGCGCTGGTCCGTCAACAACTTCGAGGCTGGACAGATCAGGACGCCTCCGGAGCTGCGATCAGGCGTGGGCGGCGCGGGGGTGGTGTTCGGCGCGTTCGGCGGCGACGAGGTCGATGACCCGGCCGCCCTCCAGCGAACGGACGGCGTCGCGGCCACTCCCGATCGCCTGGTCCATGTTGAAGTATTCCCACTCACCGAAACGCCCGACGGTGTGGATCTCCTGCTCGGTCAACCAGTCGACGATCGTGCGGACCGACTCCTCGTGGTCGAGCGTGTAGATCACGTAGGCCGGGGTGATCGGTGCGACCTGTCCGAAGACGATCTCGTCGCCGTCGCGCAAGACACCCGCCACCTGCAATCCGCTGATCGTCTCGGCGACGAGGTCCCGACCGCTCACGTCCCGGTGGGACGAGTGGGAGATCTCGGCCATGATCGACGAGCAGCCCGGCGGTGCGAGCGTGGGCGAGAAGTTCATCGGATAACTGATCCGGTGGAACAGGAAGTCGTTCTCGTGGAAGTAGACCCAGTGCTGATCGGAGATCTCCGGGCGCTTCACCCCGAGCATCACGGTGTACACGGTGTTCCAGCGCAGGCTGGCCGCCGCGGCGCGCACCCGCTCGGGGGCGTTCGACGTGAGCCGCACCAGGACCGGGAGCGGGAGCGACGAGATGAGATCCTCGTAGCCCACGACGAGTCCGGTGCTCGTGGTGACGGTCCGACTCGCCGGGTCGATGGCGACGACCTCGGTGTCGAGGTGCACGCGCTCCGGATCGAGTCGGGCCATCAGCCCCTTCGGCAGCGCTTCGATGCCACCTTCGATCGGATACCAGAACGACGAGTTCGGACCCCAACGAATCGTCGGCGGCTCCAGCGCCCCGCGGATCGTCGACTCGAGGTCCGGCACCGCGACCCGGTCGGCGATCCAGCGGTAGTCCATCTCCTCGGGCGGGGTCGCCCACACGCGCTCGTTGTACGGCAGGAAGAAGTGCTTCGCGATGCCTTCCCCGAAGGTGGCGATCGCCCACTCCTTGAAGTTCGCCGGCGGCGTGGTCGGCGGGTTCTGGTGGGCGTGGATGACACCCATCAGGCACTCGGTCGCGACGTCGGTCGGCAACCCGTGCAGGCTGCCCTGGAAGGGGTAGCCGGTGTAGCGACCGTGGCTGTAGACCCACGAACTCCGGGTGTGGTCGTGGAATCGACCCTGCAGGAGATCGTCACAGATCAGCCGGGCGAGCTCAGGCTGCTTCGTGAACAGGATGTGGATCGACAGGTCGAATCCGAACCCGTTGTACCAGTTCGTGCGGCACAGTCCGCCGACGCGCGACTCCCGCTCCAGGATCTGATACTCGCGCTCGGAGTGGTACGCGGCGCTCAGGCCTGCGAGTCCACCCCCGAGGATGAGGGTGTCGGTGTTCACACTGCGCCCGAGCCACGCACGATCGCGGGCACCGTGCGCACCATGATCGCGAGGTTGCCGAACACGCTCCGGTTCGCGACGTACTCGAGGTCTTCCTTCGCCATCGAGAGCGCGTTCGTGTTGTCGTCGCGCTTGGAGATCTGCCAGAGACCGGTGATGCCCGGACGCACCACGCACCGCGCGGCCCGCAGCTCGGGGTAGGGCTTCAACATGAACGGGATCAGCGGGCGCGGTCCCACCAGGCTCATGTCGCCGCGCAGCACGTTCCACAGCTGCGGCAGTTCGTCGAGACTCGTCCGCCGCAGGAACTTGCCGACCGCGGTCACCCGCGGGTCGTTGTCGGACTTGGTGAGCACGCCCTGCTCCTCGAGCGCCTCGACCTTGGTGAGATCGATGACCTTGGCGTGGTCGACGACCATGGTGCGGAGCTTGACGCACTTGAAGTAGTGCTCGTCCTTGCCGTACCGGTCCTGCCAGAAGAAGGCCGGGCCCTTCGACGTGAGACGCACCGCGAGGGCCGCCACCAGGAGGACCGGCGAGAGGAGCACGAGGAGGATCCCGGCGCCGATGACGTCGACGAACCGGTTGACGGCGTCGGTGATCGGCTTGGGCGGAACCCGGACATAGATGGGGCGCGGCGGGTCCACCGGCAGCGCCACGACCGGCGCGAGTACCTCGTCACGTTGCGCGTTCATCGACACAGTGCTCAGTCTCCCCAACGACCCGACCGCGGGCCCGACGTGCGAACAAGCACGGTAGATGTCGACCACGTAGAGCGTCAATGGGACAAATGACCCTGACGTAACTCTTCGCCGAGTCTTAACCCGAGGTGCCCTCGACGTCGACCATCAGCGTGTCCCAGGCCGCGAGCACCATGTCGATGGTGATCGCCTGCATGCAGTCCCGGTACCGATCGTCCCGTTCGAAGCCCAGATTCAGGTACCCGTCGGGGATCATCGGCGACGCGACGCAAGCGACGTGGGGGCCGCGGGGACCCCACCGGCGACCGCTCGTGGGTCCGTTCAGCGCCAGTGTCGGCGTCCCCAACGCGGCGCCGACGTGCATCACGCCGGTGTTGACGCTGATCAGACCGGTCGCGCCGCTCAGCACGGCCAGACTCTCCGGCCAACTCCCCCCGGCGGCGTTGTGGGCCCGGATGCCGGCTGCCCGCCATTGAGCCACGAGGTCCTCGGTCACCTCGACGTCGCCCGGGCCACCGGTGAGGACCACGTCGCTCCCCCGTTCGTTCAGCGCCCGGGCGAGCGCCATCCAGTTCGGCAGCGGCCAGGACCGCTCCTCGAAGTTCGCACCGCCCGGCCAGAGGTGCAGGGCGACGTACGGCGCGGCGAACGGGGTGGCCAGATCGCGCGGCGCCTCCAGCGTCGGTTCGGTGTCGGATCGAACACCCAGCGTGGCGACGAGGTGCCGGTCGTTCTCGATCTCGTGATCGGTGCGGTGCTCGACGACGACGTCGTGCGCGAAGTGGCGATGCTGGCCCGCAGTCCGCAGGCCGATCGTGACCTTCGCACCCGACAACGCCGCGAGCACCGCATCGAACCGGCGCCAGGCGCTGAGGTCCAGGACGACGTCGCAACGCTCGGCCCGCACGGCCCGCACCGCGGTCGGGATCTGTCGCACCGGCAGCTCGACGACGGCGTCGGGAGTGGAGAGCAGCCGGGCGAAGCTCGCGTTGTTCGCGGTCACGAACAAGACGATCCGGGCATTCGGGAAGGCCGCCCGCAGGTCGGCGAAGACGCCGGTCGCGACCACGGTGTCGCCGATCCCGGCGGTGAGGAACACGCCCAGGGTGTGCCACTCGGCGGGCACCGAGCGCCGGCCGCGCACCCGTCGGACGAGCCCCAGGCCCCCGACGACGGGGATGCCGACGTAGCGGTCGAGGAACTTGAGGCGGGGGTTCCCGCGGTCGGATTGGAGTTGCTGGGGGCGAGCCACGGGGGCGGAGTCTTGCAGCCCGGCCACGGATCGGCGTTCACCCCCGTCGACCAATAGGCTGGCGCCTTCATGACGGTCCACCACGAAGTCTTCACCCTCGACACCGTCGCCGACGGCGAAGTGATCGATGTCACCGATCTGGCACAAAAGACGCTGGCCAACAGCACGATCACCGAAGGCATCGCCACCGTCTTCGTCGCGCACAGCACGTGCGGGGTGACCGTGATCGAGGCCGAGCCCGGCTGCAACGCCGATCTCAACACGGTGATGGGCCGGATCGCGCCCGAGTCGGACCGGTGGGAACACAACGAGCGCAACGCCGACACGAACGGCCACAGCCACGCCCGGGCGGGTCTGATCGGCCCGTCGGTGACGATCCCGGTCACCACGTCCGAGCTCATGCTCGGCGTGTGGCAGCGGATCGTGTG
>CAZJBJ010000052.1:17051-20923 GCA_964544295.1 uncultured Bifidobacteriaceae bacterium | reverse complement strand
CGGCCAGGCCGACCGCGGCCGCGATGAGTCCTCGGGTCGGTGTGCGGGTGGATCGGGTCATGGCTGCCTCCTGGTTAGATCTGCACAGGACCTGTCGCGTGCCGGGCCCGAAACGGTTCGTCGGAATTTCCGGCGGAGGAGGAGTGGCTCAGATGGATTCCTTGCGGCGGTACCAGCCGCAGTCCTGACCGGCGCGGCGGTTGACGCGGTCGATCGCGTCCTTCACCTCGGGGTTGTCGACCACGCTGCGGTCGCCGGCGTCGAGCTTCACGAACGAACGCCAGACCAGGTTCGCGTCCTTGCGGATGTCGACGGGCGCGGTCTGCGCGATCGCCTTCGAGTACTTGATGTGATCCGCGAGCGTGAGCTTCGGCGAGCCGACCCGCTTGTCGTAGTCGGCCGCCGCCTTGCAGAACGCCCGCGACGGGCGGGGGAGCCCGGAGGCGGTGTCGTCCTTGTTCGAGCAGCCGACGCCGACCGCACCGAGCGCCACGAGCACGACGAGCGCCCGGACCGGGAGGGCGGAACGGCGGATGCGCATTCCCCGATTGTGCAACGCTGCGGCCGGCATCGACGAGTCGGCGAGGGAATGCAGTGGAATCCGCGGCAGCGCGATGGAGACCGATCCTGCCCTACTTCGGCGCGTTCCTCGGCCTCGGCGTCGCACTCAGTTTCTTCGGCCCCGCCCTGCCCGAACTGCGGCGCCAGACCGGATCGACGGTCGCGGAGATGGGCTGGGTGTTCAGCGCCCAGTCGGTCGGTGGGCTGCTCGGTTCGCTGATCGCCGGCCGCCTCTACCGCCACGTCGGCGGCCGTCACCTCGTGGCGTTGGCCGTGTTCGGCTTCGCCCTCGCCATCGCGTTGGTGCCTGCGTCGTCGGAGCTGATCGTGATCGTCGCCGCCGGTTCGGTCATCGGTTTCGGTGCGGGCAGCATCGACGTCGGCGGCAACACGCTCGTCTCCGCGACGGTCACGCCCGACCGGCTCGTCTCGTCGATCAACGCGCTGCACATGTCCTTCGCGGTGGGCGCGGTGCTCGCGCCGGTGCTCGTCGGCGTATCGCTCGCCCTGACCGACTCGTTGTGGCTCGCGTGCGGCAGCTTCGGTGTGGCCGCGCTCGCGTTGGCCGCGCTGCTCTGGACCGGTGATCGCGCCGGGTCCAAGCGGCAGGCGGCGCGCGATCACGAGGAGCGCGGTGAGACCCCGGCCCGATGGCGGCTCGGTCTCGTCGCCTGGTTCTTCGTCCTCTACGTCGGCCTCGAGATCGGCTTCTCCGGTTGGATCGCGACCTACGCGCACGAGGTCGGCCTCGGCTCGGGTTGGGGCACCGGGCTCACCGTCGCGTTCTGGGCCGGGTTCCTCGGCGGGCGCATCCTCATGGTGTGGCGCGGCGACCGGTTCGACACCGGCGGGGTGTTGTGGTGGAGCGTGGCGATCTCGACCGTCGTCGCCGTGGTCATTGCGCTCGTCGGCGCCGCTCCTGTCGCGCTGAGTGTCGGCGCGACTGTCTTCGGCATTGTGATCGCCCCGCAGTTCCCCACGATGCTCGCCCACTTCCACCGCACGTACCCGCTCACCGGCGAGGTCACCGCCTGGTTCATCGGCGGGTCGGCCGTCGGCGGACTCGTGCTCCCGCCGCTGATCGGTGCGTTGCTGGAGGAGACCGGCGCGGCGGCGTTGCCCTGGACCATCGCTGCCGCCTCGGCCGCGAGTGCGATCGCCGTCCTCGCCATCAACCGGTGGGCGCTGGGCACCATGGGGGATCCGACCGATGCGCCGGTGACGCTGGGCGCCGCGGACGCGGCCTGAGGCCATCGGGGTTACCCTCCGGAGATGCGCCGTCGCCGTTCCCGCCGCGAAGCACCCGGGTTCCGGTATTCGGCGTGGGACGGCACGCAGGTCGGGTTCGATCTCGACGCCGACTCGCTGCTCTCGGAGATGGCCGACGAACTGCTCTACCACGGCGATCTCAACGCGGCGCTGCGCCGCATGCTCCAGCAGGGGTTCAAGGACCGCAACGGCGACGAGCTCATGGGCATGCGCGAGATGCTCGAACGGTTGCGGCAGCGCCGCCAGGAGGAACTCGAGAAGCGCGACCTCGGCGGCGTGTACGACGACATCGCCGAGAAGCTCAACGACGTCATCGAGAACGAACGAGCCGGCATCGACCGGCGCGTCCAAGAGGTCCGCGCCGGCGACGACGAGCGGCGCCGCGAGATCGTCGAGAACCTTGCCGCCGAACGCGGGTTGGAACTCGACCTCGTTCCCGACGACCTCGCCGGGCGCGTGCAGGCACTCCAGAACTACGACTTCATGGACGACGCGGCCCGGCAGCAGTTCGAGGAGCTCATGGACGAGCTCCGCCAGCAGTTGATGGAGAGCTACTTCAACCAGATGTCCGAAGGGATGAAGGACGTCTCGCCGGATCAGATGGCGCGGATGAAGGACATGCTCGCCGATCTCAACCAGATGCTCGAACAGCGCGAGCGGGGGGAGGAGCCGAACTTCGCCGAGTTCATGGACAAGTACGGCGACTTCTTCCCGGGCAACCCCGAGACGCTCGACGAGTTGCTCGAACAGATGGCGCAGTCGATGGCGGCGATGCAGCAGCTGCTCAACTCGATGACCCCCGAACAGCGTGCGCAGCTCCAACAGCTGAGCGACGCGCTCATGGAGGACATGGACCTGCGTTGGCAGATGGGCGAGTTGTCCCGCAACCTGCAGAACGCGTTCCCGAACATGCCCTGGGGTCGCGAACTCAACTTCAGCGGGGACGAGCCGATGTCGATGGGGCAGATGTCGAGTGTGCTCCAGACCATCGGTGACCTCGACGGGTTGGAGCAGATGCTCTCGAACGTCACCCAGCCCGGCCAGATCGCCGAGGTCGACATCGACCAGGCCCGTGACCTGCTGGGTAACGACGTCGCCCGCTCGCTCGAGCGGCTCCA
Source organism: uncultured Bifidobacteriaceae bacterium (assembly GCA_964544295.1). Lineage (GTDB taxonomy): Bacteria > Actinomycetota > Acidimicrobiia > IMCC26256 > JAENVU01 > JAENVU01. Next base: position 17,975 of record CAZJBJ010000052.1, on the reverse strand, counting down.
GGATCTCGCCAACATGCTGAAGGACGCGGGGCTGATCGACCAGCGGGACGGGCGCTACGAGCTCACCCCGAAAGGCGTGCGCGCCCTCGGCCAGAAGGCACTCGGCGACCTCTTCCGCAACATGGTGAAGGACCGCGTCGGCCGCCACGCGATCGAACAGACCGGCGTCGGCCACGAGCGCGCCTACGAACACAAGCCGTACGAGTTCGGCGACCCGTTCAACCTCAACGTCGAACAGACGGTGCGCAATGCGATCCGGCGCCAGGGGTCGGGCACGCCGGTGCGGCTCACGCCGGACGACTTCGAGGTCGAACGCACCGAGGTTGTCACGAAGTCGTCGACGGTTCTGCTGCTCGACGTGTCGATGTCGATGCCGATGCGCGACAACTTCCTGCCGGCCAAGAAGGTCGCGATGGCGTTGCACTCGCTCATCACCACGCAGTTCCCGAACGACTACTTCGGGTTGGTGTCGTTCGGGCGCGTCGCCCGCGACATCAAGCCGCAACTCCTGCCCGAACTCGGGTGGGACTTCGAGTGGGGCACCAACATGCAGCACGCGTTGCTGCTCGCCCGCAATCAACTCGAGAAGCAGTCGGGCACCAAGCAGATCATCATGGTCACCGACGGCGAGCCGACCGCCCACATCGAAGGCGACGAGGCGGTCTTCAGCTACCCGCCGTCCTACGCCACGATCGAACAGACCCTCCGCGAAGTCCGCCGCTGCACCCGCTCGGGCATCCGGATCAACACCTTCATGCTCGACGAGTCTCCGTACCTCCAGGATTTCGTCAAGCGCATGATGGAGATGAACAAGGGCCGCGCTTTCTTCACCCCCGCGGCCACCCTCGGCGACTACGTCCTCGTCGACTTCCTCGAACACCGCACCGCCCACCGCCGAGCTTCCTAGCCCGCTCTTGCGACTTC
>CAZJBJ010000052.1:0-16951 GCA_964544295.1 uncultured Bifidobacteriaceae bacterium | reverse complement strand
GTCGCGGGCCGCTCGGGCCACGGCTGCACCCCGAGTAACGCGATTGGCGGCGCGCAGTGCCTCATGGGTGCAGCCTCTTGCTCTCCCGCTCTTGCGACTTCGTCGCGGGCCGCTCGGGCCACGGCTGCACCCCGAGTAACGCGATTGGCGGCGCGCTGTGCCTCCTGGGTGCAGCCTCTTGCTCACCCGCTCTTGGCAGGAATCGTGGGGACGGGGTCCTTGCGGACATCGGTGGGGTCCGTCACGATGACTGCCATGCGCCGAGTCGTCATCTTCACCTTTCCGGGCGGGCAGAGCCTGGACGTCACCGGGCCGCTGGAGGTCTTCGCCAACGCGGTCGGCCCCGAGGGGACCCACCCCTACGAGATCGAGGTCGTGGCCCCGATCGATGGACCCGTCCGGATGGGCAGCGGCCTCGAACTCCTCGCCGGGGCGCTGGGCGAGGTGCGGGGTCCGGTCGACACGTTCGTGGTCGCGGGCGGTGGCCGCCACGGGATCACCGCAGCCGCGACCGACCCCTCCGTCCTGGCCGACGTCCGCCGCATCGCGACGACGTCCCGCCGGGTCGCATCGGTGTGCTCGGGGGCGTTCGTCCTCGCGGCCGCGGGGCTGCTCGACGGTCGCCGCGCCACCACTCACTGGTCGGCCTGCGCCGATCTCGCCCGCCTGTATCCGACGATCCAGGTCGATCCCGATCCGATCTACGTGCGCGACGGTCGCATCTCGACCTCCGCCGGGGTGACCGCCGGCATCGACCTCGCCCTCGCGCTCGTCGAGGAGGACTGCGGCCACGATTGCGCGATGGCCGTGGCGCGTCGGCTCGTCGTCTTTCTCAAACGGCCGGGCGGCCAGGCCCAGTTCAGCGCGGCCCTCGAAGCTCAGACCGCCGATCGCCACGACCTCCTCGACGTGCAGGCGTGGATCCTCGACCATCTCGCCGAGGACCTCTCGGTCGCACGCCTCGCCGACGAAGCCGCGATGAGCCCGCGCCACTTCGCCCGCCGCTTCCGCGCCGCGGTCGGGACCACGCCCGCGCGGTTCGTGGAACGGGCGCGGCTCGAAGCGGTGCGCCGCCGGCTCGAGGAGTCCGATCTCGGCGTCGACGGCATCGCGCGCGAGTGTGGATTCGGATCGGCCGAGACCATGCGCCGTTCGTTCCTGCGCGCGTTCCGCGTCGCGCCGACCGAGTACCGCCGGCGCTTCCGCGTCACCGACTTCCAGGAGGTAGGCATCTGATGGCCATCACGATCGGCATCGTCGTCTTCGAGGACTGCGAGGAGCTGGACTGGGTCGGTCCGTGGGAGGTCTTCACCATGGCGCGCCAGGATGGCGACACCGTCGTGACCATCAGCGAGCACGAGGGTCCGATTCGGTGCCGGAAGGGGCTGCGGGTCCTCACCGATCACACCTTCGCCGACGCGCCCGCGCTCGACGTCGTGCTCGTCCCCGGTGGGCAGGGCAGCCGGACCGAACGCACGAACCCGGCCATGTTGGAGTTCCTTCGTCGGGTCGCGCCGGACTGCCGCTGGGTCACGAGCGTGTGTACCGGGGCCTTCGTCCTCGAAGCGGCCGGCCCGGCGCGCGGCAAGCGGGTCACCACCCACTGGGCCGCGATCGAGGAGTTCCGCGGCCTCGCCCCGGAACAGGAAGTGCTGGAGAACGTGCGGTACGTGCGCCACGGCAATGTGGTGACCTCGGCCGGGGTGAGCGCGGGGATCGACATGTCGCTCTGGCTCGTCGGCCAGCTCTATTCGGTGGAGCACGCCCGGGCCACCCAGGCGGCCATGGAGTACAACCCGGCGCCCCCGTACGCGGCCCTCACGGGGGAGTGAACGACCCCGCCAGAAGGTCCCGGCCGAGGCTCGGCCGCAGAATCCGACAATCTCGTCATCGGGGGCTCAAGGCACCCACATTCCGAGTCGATGCACGGTCGAGTCCCGGAAGGTGCCATGGATCAGCTCCCCGTAGAGATCAGTCAGCGCATTCGCCACGAGGCCCGGGTCGCGGGTCTCAACGAGCACGCGCCGTCGATCGAGATGGTCGAACGCCGCCGGCTGCAGTTGTGGTCGATGACCGTGATCATCATGATCGGCATCGGTCTTGCATCCCTCGCCGTCTCCGGTGCCACCGGCCAGACCAGCTGGATCACGGGTGACCCCTGGATCCTCGCCGGCGGGGTGAGCGTGCTCGCGGTCGGCTTCTGCATCTACGCGGTGGAGAAGGAAGTGCACCTGCACCGGTTGTCCCGGCTGCTCGTCGACGAGCGCCTGCTCAGCAACACGATGGCCCAGCAACTCCAGATGAACACCGCGCTGTTCAACGCGGGCAAGGCGTTGAACTCGGTCCTCGATCTCGACGAAGTGCTCGACGCCATCCTCGCGAACGCGCTCGAGCTCCTCGGCTCGATGGGCGGATCGGTGATGCTCCTCGAGGACCAGACGATCCTGCGGGTCGTCGCGGTGCGCGGTGAGGGCACCGTGCGCGACGCACGCGTCCGCCTCGGCGAGTCGGTCGTCGGCCGGGTGGCCAAGAGCCGCGAGCCGCTCCTCGTCACCGCGGAGCTTGCTGAGACGGAGCTCGGCGGCGCGATCGCGTCCGACGTCGAGATCGGCGGCGCCATGTGCGTGCCGCTCGTCAACCGCGGCCAACTGCTCGGAGTTCTGAACGTGCTCGCGCCCAAGGGCCGCGAGTTCGAGCCCGACGACCTCTCGGTCCTCAGCCTCTTCGCCGAGCCGGTCGCCGCCGCGATCGCCAAGGCCGGTCTGTACGAAGCCGAGCGGGCCAACGTGGCCAAGCTGCTCGAATCCGACCGGATGAAGTCCCAGTTCGTGGCGTCGGTGAGCCACGAACTGCGCACCCCGATCACCTCGATCCGCGGTGCGGTGGCGGCGTCCCGACGGACCGACAAGCCCGCCCAGCGTGAGGAATTGCTCGACGTCATCGATCGGCAGTCGGGTCGGCTCCAGGCAATGGTCGAGGAGATGCTGGTCGCCGCCCGCATGCAGGAGAACGCCAACCGGCCCACCATGCAGCAGATCGACCTGTGCGCGCTCGTCCAGCTCACGGCGATGGACTCCCAGGTCGCCGGCCGGCCGGTCGAACTCGACCTGCCCCGCACGTGCGCCGTGCGCGCCGAGCCCGAAGCGTTGCAGCGTGTGCTCACCAACCTGATCGAGAACGCGCACAAGTACGGCAGCGCGCCGGTACGGGTCTCGGTCCAGGTCACCGATGATGCCGTGGTCCTCTCGGTCATGGACCACGGGCCCGGAGTGCCGCCCGAGGAGCGTGACCGCGTGTTCGAGCGGTTCTATCGGGTCGATCCCAACGGCACGAAGCCCGGCATGGGACTGGGCCTCTCGATCGTGCGCGGCCTGGTCGAGTCCTGCGGCGGGAAGGTCTGGGTCGAGGACGCGCCGGGCGGGGGCGCGGCGTTCCGCGTCGCGCTGCGGACGAGCTTCATGGCGGAGTCACAACCGGAGGTGGTGCATGTCTGATCGGCCGAAGATCCTGATCGTCGACGACGAGCCCGACGTGTTGCTGACGCTGCGCATGATCCTCGAGTCCGAAGGCTTCGATCCGTTGCTCGCCGCCGACGGCGAGACCGCGTTGCGTCGCGTCGACGACGAGCAGCCCGATCTCGTCGTCCTCGACATCATGATGCCGGTGCTCGACGGCTGGTTCGTGCTCGCCGAGTTGGGCGGTCGCCCGACGCGGCCCGCGGTCGTGGTGTGTTCGGCGAAGTCCGGCGAGTCGGATCGGGCCAAGGCCACCGAGCTCGGAGCCGACGAGTACGTGACCAAACCGTTCGAGCCCGACGATCTCGTCGAGGTCATCCGCACGATCCTCGCGGCCGAGCGCGCCCGGGTCTGAGCGACCCGCGGGCCGTCGGCGGTCCGTTCAGCCCGGAATCTCGGGCAGAAAAATGATCTTCCGCTTGCATTGGCCGCTTTGTGCTGTCAAAGTGACACCGTTGTAATTCCACGGGCGTCATTACGTGCCATCGGCGTCGAATCGGAAGGGGACCGCCGGTGAGGGAAATGATCATGGCTCATGTGCAGGGGAGCCAAGCGGGGGACAAGCGTTGGCAAGAGCGGGCGAACTGTCTCGGGGTTGACCCCGACCTGTTCTTCCCCGAGCGCGGTGCCTCGACCCGCGAGGCCAAGTCGGTGTGCTCGAACTGCGAGGTTCGGGTCGACTGTCTCGAGTACGCCCTGGTCAACGGGGAGAAGTTCGGGATCTGGGGTGGGTTGAGCGAGCGGGAACGCCGTCGGTTACGTCGTCAGCGCGCGCTGGCTCGCCGGGCCGCCGCAGCCGCCACCGCCTGAGCCACTTCGCCGAGCGCGTCCTCAGCGCGCTCGCGCCTCCACCGTCTGCGCTTCGGTGATGCCCGACCATGCGAGGAACTCGTCCGAGCACCGCTGGTACTCGGCCAGGGGCATGAGACCGACGAGTTCGATCCGCCGCACGCCGACGTCGAACGTTCGGGCCTGATCCTCGACGGCGCGACACGCCGCCTCGATCCCCGTCGCCGGGAGATCCACGAGGTTCATGCTGACCTGGACCGCGTCGGCCGAGGCGAGTTCGAGGCCGAGCGTCCGCACTCCGGGGAGCCCGCCGTCGCGCTCGCGCAGCGCCCCCGCGATGCTTCGCGCCACGCTGAGGTCGCGACTCTCCAGTTCGACGTTGACCGCGATGAGCGGCGGCCGGCTGCCGACGACACTGGCCCCGAAGCGCGGGTGCGGGGTCGTGGGTCCGAGGTCCGGCGCGATCGACCGGAACGCGTCGCGACGGATCTCGGGAAGCGTGCGCCCCGTCGGACTCGCGTCGCCGTAGAAGAACACCGGGAGTTCGTGCGTGCGGGCGAGCCAGCCGCCGAACGCGACGGCCGCGCTGGTCGCGATGTCGGCCGGGGTCGGCGCGAGCGCGACGAACGGCACGACATCCAGGATCCCCAGACGCGGATGGACGCCGTCGTGGCGGGAAAGGTCGAGATCGGCGAGGGCGACGTTGGCGAGCCGGTGCGCCGCCGCCTCGGTCGTGCCCGGGTCCCGGGCCGCCACCGTGAAGACGCTCCGATGGTGATCGGGATCGAGGTGCACGTCGAGCAGGGCTGCGCCCGCGGCACCGCCGATCGCGTCGATGATGCGACGGTTCCGTCCCTCGGACACGTTGATCACGGCTTCGAGCACCGGCGCAGGCTACGACGACGCCGTCGGGCGCGGCGACGGGCGTCGGGGCGGGAGTCCGGGGGTGAGTCGACACCGAGTTCATTAGAGTCAGGCCAGTGAGGTTCGGGCTGGCGCTTCCGCAATACGACTTTTCCATCGTGGGCGAACGTCCGCTGACGTGGTCGACGGTGCGGGATGTCGCCCGGCGCGCCGAGACGGTCGGGTTCGATTCACTGTGGGTGTCGGACCACCTCTTCCTCGACATCGCCAAATACGGGGGAAGCGCGGAGCCCGACGCGGCGTTCGAGCCGATCGTGACCATGGCCGCGCTCGCCCGTGAACTCGACCACGCCCGCCTCGGCACGTTGGTCTTCTGCGAGGCGCTGCGCCCCGCCTCGGTGCTGGCCAAGGCGTTGGCGACCCTCGACCGCATTTCGGGCGGCCGCATCGACGTCGGTCTCGGCGCCGGCTGGTACGAACCCGAGTACGCGGCGATCGGGATGGACTTCCCCACCCCGGGTGAGCGGTTGGCCCGGCTGCGCGAGGCGCTCGAGGTGCTCAAGGCGCTGCTCGGCGAAGGCGGCGGTCCGCTGGTCTTCGAAGGGCGGTTCCATCGCACCGACGGGGCCCGGAACTTCCCGACCGCGGTGCAGGTGCCGCGACCGCCGGTCTTCGTCGGCGGGAAAGGGGACCGGCTGTTGCGGCTCGTCGCCGAGCGGGCCGACGGCTGGAACACCTGCTGGGTGTGGACTCCGGAGGAGTACGCCGAGCGCCGGGCGGTGCTGGATCGCGAGTGCGAGCGCATCGGTCGTGACCCGGAATCGGTGTGGTGCTCCCTCGGGCTCTACGCGCTCTGCGGCGAGGACGAGGCCGACCTCGAGCGGCGCTTCGAGCGGCTCCGCGAGTCCACCCCCGCCGGAGTGCTCGACCGCGTCACCCTCGAGCAGTGGCGGCGAGGCCGGTTGGTCGGCACCGTGGACCAGGTGCGCGAGCAGATCGCCACCTGGGGTGATCTCGGCGTGGAGACCCTCATCCTGGGCGTCGGCGCCGTGCCGTTCCACCTGGGGACGGTCGACGACATGGAGTTGTTGGCCCATGCGGTCGGTGGTGCGGATCGTGCGCCGAGCGCGGGGTAGTCTGGACCGGTCGACAACCGGAAGGACGGCCGCTCGATGTTCGGTCTTGGTGCCCCAGAACTCCTCATCGTCCTCGCCGTCGTCGTGGTGCTCTTCGGTGGCGCCAAGATTCCCAAGCTCGCTCGCTCTCTGGGTCAGGCCCAGAAAGAGTTCAAGACCGGCTTGGAAGAAGGCGCGAAGGAAGACTCGGCCAAGCCGGCCGAGTCCAAGAACGACGAGTAACCCCAGCTCCCTTCGCCGGTTCACCGCAGACGAATCCGGGATTTTCCGGTCGATCGGGAACCCTCCGACCCTCGCGTGTCGTTGAGATGGCATCAGACGGTGTCCCCACGTGGGAAGAGGTCGCCGAACACCACGGTCGATTCCTGTACAACGTGGCCTATCGCCTGACCGGCAACGCAGAAGATGCCCGAGATCTGGTTCAGGAGTCGCTCCTGCGCGTCCGGCGTGGACTGGCGACCTATGAGCCGGGCTCGCTCGAGGGATGGTTGGCTCGAATCGTGACGAACGTGTTCCTGGACGAGAAGCGCAAACAGGCGCGCCGGCCGGTCCAGGCCCTGCCCGAGAACCCGGACCTGGTCGTCCCCCCATCCGAGTCGGCCGAGCGCGCCGCCGAATCCGCCGGCCTGTCCACCGAGATCCAGGACGCCATCAACGCGCTCCCGGAGGATTTTCGCGTGCCGCTCGTACTCTGTGACGTCGCCGATCAGCCCTACGACGCGATCGCGCTCGCGCTCGACATTCCCGTCGGGACGGTGCGATCGCGACTCCATCGCGGTCGTCGCATGCTCCGGGCCGAACTCCTTCAGCGGGGGGTGCTCGCGTGATCGACGCGTTCGACGACGATCGTGGATCCGCCTGGCTCGACGGTGAGCTGAGCGAAACCGAACACGCCGAGTTCGCCGCGCGCCTCGCCTCGGACCCGAGCTACCGCACCGCGCTCGACGAACTCGAAGCCACCCGATCGTTGCTCCGCGCCCAGCCCGCGGTCGAGCCTCCGGCGGAGTTCCTCGCGGGCTGGCAACGCGGCGACGCCGACGAGCCGTCGACGGCGGTCGTCGTCGACCTGTCGACCCGGCGCCGGCGGCGGGCCACGGCCACGTTCGCGGGCGTCGCCGCCGCGGCCGCGTTGCTCGTCGCGGTCATGGTGCCGAGCGTCAACCGGGCGCAGCCGGCGCTCGCGGCCGACATTCAGACCCACCAGGCCGGCGTCGCCGCGTCCGGCGACCCCGTCTCCGGGCTCGCCCCCCTCGGCGCGCCGACGGGACTCGGCCGATGACGGTACGGGCGCGCGGGGTCGCCGTCGTCGCGGGGATCGTGACGGCACTCGCGTTGGGCGGGACCGCGATCCCCAGCGCAGCCGGGAAACGCAATCCGGCCGACGAGGCACTGGACCGCGCCCGGGCCGCGATCCACGACTACGAGTTCCGCGGCACCGTGGAACTGGCCTGGCACGACCAGGATGGTCCCCACCGAGAGTCGTTGCCGGTGGTCGCGGTCCACGGGGGTCTCAAGGTCGCCGACGGCAAGATCGTGCAACACAACGGGCGGTCGTGGCTGCGCACCGATCAGCGCTGGACCACGTTGTGGTCCGACGATCACGACCCCGACGCGCCGCCCATCAGTTCGAAGTACGACGTCGCCAGCAGGCGGGGACCGCGCATCGTCGGGCGCACCACCACGGTGTTGGTGATTCGGCGCGATCGACGGGTCGTAGAACGGATGGCAGTCGATCGCGCGACGGGCATCATGTTGCGACGCGAGCGCTTCGACGATTCCGGTGCCCCGACGAATCGCATGGAGTTCGTCGCGCTCGAGGACGTCCACCGCCGCAGTGGCGTGCTGAAGGTGCCGCGGGTCGCCGGCGACCCTCCGCAGCGGATGGCGACACCGCCGGCGGGGGCGCGGCGATTGCTCGGCGACGGCTTCGCACTCGTCGACAGTCGACGGCTGCCGCGTCGCGAGGTCCAACTCCGCTACAGCGACGGCGTCTTCGAGGCGTCGGTGTTCCGACGGTCCGGAGTGCCCGACTGGGACTCGCTGCCCGAGGGTGGTGTGCGGGTGCGCTTCGGGGACGTTCAGGCTCGCCGGTACCGCACGTCGATCGGCAGCGTGCTGGTGTGGCAGTCCGGTCAGGACACACTCACCTGCGTCACCGACGCCCCGGGCCGGGACCAGGCGGCGATCGTGACCGACCTGGTGCCCGACGGGGAATCCGGCTGGTCACGCACCGTCCGGTTCGTGACCGCGCCGTTCAGCTGGAAGTAACGGTCAGGCCCGTACGGCCGCGCGGCGGCTGCGCAGGATGCGACGTCGCTCGCGCTCGGAGGCACCACCCCACACGCCGTGTTCGATTCGGTGCGTGAGCGCGTACTCGAGGCACTCGCTCACGACGGGACACGTCGCGCACACGCGGCGGGCGCGGTCGACGCCCACGCCGTCGGAGGGGAAGAAGAACGACGGTTCGCGCTCGCGGCAGAGTCCGGAGAGCATCCACGCGTGCTCGGCGTCGTATTCGGGGATCGGTAGCTCGTCCATGCGTACTGTGAAACGGTACGCGGGTTGAAAAGGTTCCCACTGAATGTGCATCGGACTCTCAGACGAGGTTCAGCTGCCTTTGGAACGCTCCCATGCGTTCGTGCGTTGTGCACGGTGATCCATACTCCTTCCCCCCGACGAAGAGGCCGACGACGTGAGCGACTTCTCTGAACCGACCGACGGTGCATCCGAACCCTCCCTGGAGCCGATCGAGGCTTCGACCGATTCCCCGATCGACGCCGTGACCGAACCTGCGATCGAAGTACCGACCGCCGAGGTGGTCGAGGTCCCGACCGCCGAGCAGTCCCCCTGGGCGCCGCCGGGACCGGCCGCCGCCGAGGTCCCCACTGCCCCCGCGCCGACCGCGAGCGCGCCCTGGCTCTCCGGCGCGACGCCGCCGCCGGCGCCGCCCGCCGCCCCGCCGACCGCGAACTTCGGCTCGCCGAACCCCCCGATTCCGCCGACACCCCCGGCCGCCGCGTCCGGTGCCGCCAACCGGTCGCCTGGATGGCGTCAGTTCGTGGTCGGCGCGCTGGTCGGCGCCCTCGTCGGTGGCGGGACCGCAGCCGGTGTGTCGGTCGCGACCCGCGACGACACGAAGGGCACCTCGCGCACGGTGGTGGTGGGCGCTCCCAGCCGCCCGGTTCAGAACACGTCCGTGATCGGCAAGGCCAAGGACGTGCAGGCGGTCCTCGCCCGCGTGCAGAACGCGGTCGTCGCGATCCGGACTGGCGCGGCGGTCGACGACGGCCTCTTCAGCGGCCGCAGCCAGGGAGGCGGTGGCGGTGAAGGCACCGGGTTCGTCATCTCGCCCGACGGTGTGATCGTGACCAACAGCCACGTCGTCGCGGGCGCGGGCGGCCGCATCGAGGTCGAGTTCGGCGACGGCACGAAGCAGGCCGCCGAACTCCTCGGCCGTGCCGCGGAGTTCGATCTCGCCGTGATCAAGGTCGATGCCAAGGACCTCCCGACGGCCAAGCTCGGCAGCTCGGACGCGATCGAGGTCGGTGACCAGGTGGTCGCCGTCGGCAACGCCCTCGCATTGCAGGGCGGCCTGAGCGTGACGCAGGGGATCATCTCCGGCAAGGGTCGACCGGTGCCCGAGGAGCAGACCGGGATCACGCTCTACGACATGCTCCAGACCGACGCCGCGATCAACCCCGGCAACTCGGGCGGGCCGCTGGTGAACGCCAAGGGCGAGGTCATCGGCATCAACACCGCGCTCGCCGGCGGCAGCCAGAACGTCGGGTTCGCGATCTCGATCGACTCGGCGAAGGCGGTCATCGACCAGCTCCGGGACGGCAAGAAGGTCAAGGTGCCGTTCCTCGGGGTCAGCACCAGTGAGGTCACTCCCGCGATCGCCCGTTCGCAGGACCTGCAGGTCAAGCGGGGCGCCTGGGTGCAGGAGCTCACGAACGGCAGCGCGGCGGACGACGCCGGGATCAAGCAGGGCGACGTGATCGTCAAGATCGCCGGTCGCGAGGTGACCGGCCCGGAGGCGGTCGGCTCGGCCATCCGGCGGTTCTCGCCCGGTGACTCGGTCGACGTGGTCGTCGAACGCGATGGCAAGCTCGAGACGATCGCGGTCGTGCTCGGAGCCCGTCCGGACTCGCTCGGCTAATCTCGTCCGGTTCTCGGTCGGACCGGCCTGTGGCTGGTCCGACCGATCCGACGAAGCCGATACCGAAGCCGATACCGAAGGACGCGCTCGCTCATGGCCCAGGAACCCGAAGTGCTCGAGGAAGTTCCGCCCCAAGGTCATGTGCGGGTGATCTACCTCGGCCCGGTGTCACCCCACTGGGAGGTCCAGGGCGTGTTCGGCGACCGGATCGTCGTCGACGAGTTCCGGCAGCGGGCGATGGCCCGGCTCCAGCTGTTGCCCCCGCACGACCCGCAGTTCCGACGGAACCGGGAGCGAGTGGCGCGCGACGCCGAACGCGAGCACCTGATCCTCGAGTGGGATCTCGGGTACGAAGAAACCGAGTGACTCAGTCCTGATCGTGGTCGTGGTCACCGTGCGTGCCGGTGACCATGAAGCGCACCCGTTCCGCGATCGTCACCGCATGGTCGGCGATGCGCTCGTAGTGGCGGGCCAGGAGCGCGACCTGCATGGCCTTGACGATCGTGCCCTCGTCGGCGTTGGTACCGAGGGTGAGGGAGTGCCGGAACAAGCTCTTGCTCAGCTCGTCCATCGCGTCGTCCATGTCGGCGAGCGCGGATGCCCAACTCGGATCGCGGTCGGCGAACGCGTCGATCGCCAGTCGGGTCTGATTCGCCGCCTGCACCCCCATGCGGTCCACGATGCCGCGGGTCTTGGGGTCGAGTTCGTGCGGGTAGATGCGCCGGGTCGTCTTGGCCACATTGACCATGAGGTCGGCGTCGCGTTCCAACTCGTGGTTGATGCGCAGCATCGTGATGACGGCGCGGAGGTCGGCCGCCACCGGTGACTGAGTGGCCAGGATCAGGATGATGTGATCCTCGATCGAGTGGTACAGGTCGTCGATCACGTCGTCGGCGGCGATCACGTGTTCGGCCATCGTCAGGTCACCGTCGAGGAACGCCTGGGTCCCCGCCGTGATGGCCTCGCCGGTGAGCGCGCCGAGGCGGATGAGGTCGGCACGGACCTCATCGAGCTCGTCCTGGAGCGTCTTGCGCGCTTCTGGGCCTGCGTCGGGCACGTCGTCTCCGTTCATAGCGCCATCATGACCGCGGCGACTCGGCCCCCGACCGTACCCGCGACGCCGGTCGGCGTCAGTTTTCCGGTTGTTCACCTGGCCGACAGCCGCTCGTCGCCCCCCGGTCGGCCTGCGGCGCCGAAACCGGGATGGCTACCCGCTGTTCACCTCGATGTCACCTCGGCGCCAGTCCCGGGTCAGACGGCATCCGTACGGTGCCAGCCATGAACCAAGCATCTCAACGACAGGAGCAATCAATGCACCGTTCACGCGCGCGCATGCTGGGTGCGCTCGTGCTCACGTTCGGCCTGGTCGCCGCAGCGTGCGGCTCGTCCTCGAAGGCAGACAGTGGAGACAACAATGGATCGTCGTCCTCGACGGAGAAGACTCCGCAGCTCGCAGCGGCGACACTCAACGGGTCCGGCGCCACGTTCCCCCAGGCGTACTACGAGACGCTGATCCAGGAGTTCCAGACCGCACAGCCTGCGGTGACCGTCACCTACGGCGGTGGCGGATCGGGCAAGGGCCAGACCGACCTCCAGGGCAACCTGGTGCAGTGGGCCGGCTCGGACAGCACGGTGAAGGAAGAGGACCTGCCCAAGTTCACAGGCGGCGAGTTCCTGTACTTCCCGACGGTCGCCGCTCCGATCACGGTGTCCTACAACCTCTCGGGTGTGAAGTTGAAGCTGTCCCCGGACACGCTGGCCGGCATCTTCGAGGGCAAGATCACGAAGTGGGACGACGCCGCGATCAAGGCGGACAACTCCGGAGCCAAGCTCCCGTCGTCCGCGATCACCGTGGTGCACCGGGCCGACGGTTCCGGTACGACGGCGAACTTCACCAAGTACCTCACCAAGGCGGCACCGACCGCGTGGACGCTCGGCACCGACAAGGTGGTCGCGTGGCCCAACGGTCAGTCTGCCGGTGAAGGCAACGCCGGTGTGGCCCAGACCGTCAAGGACACCGCCGGATCGATCGGCTACGTCGACTACTCCGACGCCAAGGCCGGCGGACTCACCTTCGCGGCGCTGAAGAACGCGGCAGGCAAGTTCGTCGAGCCGTCGCTCGAATCCGCCACCGCGGCGCTCGACGGTGCGGTCCTGGCCGACGATCTGACCTACGACCCGCTGAACGCGGAAGGTGCAGGTTCGTACCCGATCACCGCCCCGACCTACATCCTGGTGTACGTCAAGCAGAGTGATGCGGCAGTGACCGCGGCGCTCAAGGGCTTCCTCGAGTACCTCTACACCGATGGTCAGAAACTGGCCGAGACCGTGGACTTCGCGCCGCTCCCCGACGCGATCCTGGCCAAGGCCAAGGCCGAGATCGACCAGATCGGCGCCTGAATCAGGCAGAGTGGGTGCGGGCAGGAGTGACCTGCCCGCACCTCACGCCTGGACTCACACCGTGACCACCACCTCCGCATCGCTCGCCAGCGCCGAACGCCCACCCGGCCTCGTCACCGACCGCGTCGCCCGCGTGGTCGTCTTCGTCGCGGGTGGGCTCGTGCTCGCCATCCTCGCCCTCATCACCGCGACGCTGATCCAGAAGGCGCTGCCCGCGTTCCGGTCGGAAGGCCTCGCGTACTTCACCTCCGACGTCTGGGATCCGGCGAACGCGAAGTTCGGCACCCTCGCGTTCACCTTCGGGACGGTCGTCGTCTCCGCGATCGCGGTCATCATCGCCGTGCCGGTGAGCATCGGTATCGCCCTCTTCACGACCGAGGTGGCGCCGCGCTGGATGCGCCGCCCGGTGACCTACCTCGTGGACCTGCTCGCGGCCGTGCCCTCCGTCGTCTACGGCCTGTGGGGACTGCTCGTGCTCGTCCCCGTCCTCCCCGGCTTCTACCAGAGCTGGAGCGATCTCTTCTCGGGCGTTCCGCTGCTCAACCGCATCTTCGACGGCGCCCCGATCGCCGGGAAGAGTTTCATGACCGCCGGCATCATCCTGGCGATCATGATCACCCCGATCGTCACCGCCATCGCCCGGGAGACGTTCGCGACGGTGCCGGAGTCCCTCAAGGACGCCGCCCGCGCGCTCGGAGCGACCCGGTGGGAAATGATCCGGGCGTCGGTGATCCCGCACAGCCGCGGCGGGCTCACCGCGGGCATCCTGATCGGGCTCGGGCGCGCCCTCGGCGAGACCATCGCCGTCGCGCTCGTGATCGGATCCAGCCCCCAGATTACCGCCAAGTTGTTCGGGTCCGGCGACAACCTGGCCGCGGTCATCGCCAACCAGTGGGGTGAGGCGACCGGCAACTACCGCTCGGCGCTGATCGGCATGGGCGTCGTCCTGTTCGTCGTGACGCTGGTCGTCGGCGTGCTCGCTCGAGGAATCGTGATCCGGGCCGATCGTCGCTCGGGAGGTGCGCGATGACCGCCGTCGCCACTCCCGGATCGATCACGCAGAGCACCGCTGGCCGCAGCCGGAGACTCAAGAGCGCGCTCGCGACTGCGCTCATCGTGCTGTCGCTGATCGTCGTCATGATCCCGCTGGTCATGATCATCGTGACGGTGGTCAGCCGGGGCTGGTCGTCGGTCACCGAACCCGGATGGTTCACCGCCGACATCCCGATCGTGTCGCGTTCGGAAGGTCCGGGGATGGGCCCGGCCGTGCTGGGGACGCTGATGATCACCGGCGTCGCCACCGCGATGGCGGTCCCCCTGGGCGTGCTCGGTGGGATCTACCTCAACGAGTACAGCGCCGGCAGCCGACTCGGGCACGTCGTTCGCTTCTTCGCGGACGTGATGACGGGGGTGCCCTCGATCGTCATGGGGCTGTTCATCTACACGATCTGGACGTTGGAGTTCGGCTTCTCCGCGTTCGGTGGCGCGTTGGCGCTCGCGTGCCTCATGTTGCCCGTCGTCATCCGCACCAGCGACGAGATGTTGAAGCTCGTCCCGATGGAGCTGCGGGAGTCCGCCTACGCCCTCGGTGGCCGCAAGGCCGGCACCATCGTGCGGGTCGTGCTGCCGGCCGCGGCGCCCGGCATCATCAGTGGCGCCCTCCTGGCGATCGCACGTGCGGCCGGTGAGACGGCACCGCTCCTCTTCACGATCGGCTTCGTGAACGTGTCGAACCCGAACCTGACCGAGGGTCCGAACACCGCGTTGTCCACCCAGATCTTCAAGAACGCGATCTCGCTGTTCCCCGGCCAGCAGAACCGTGCCTGGGGTGCCGCCCTCACCCTGATCGGGATCGTGTTCGTCTTCACCATCCTGGCGCGGCTCATTTCGACCGTGCTGGCCCGAAAGCATTCGTCATGACCCTGACCTCACTGAACGAGAGCCTGATGACGCCCACTAACCTTGCGATGGTGAACGACGCCGTCGACGACGTGGCCGGAGAGCCCGCCGAGCTGGTCTTCGAGGTCCGCGACGCCGCAGTCGACTACGGCGCCCACCGAGCGGTCGACGGCGTGACGCTGGACATTGCGTCCCGCGAGATCACCGCGATCATCGGCCCGTCGGGTTGCGGCAAGAGCACGTTCCTGCGCTGTCTGAACCGGATGAACGACTTCATCGTGGGCGCCAAGGTCTCCGGCACGATCAGCTACCACGGCGAGGACGTGTACGGGCCGAAGGTCGACGCGGCCGAGGTTCGCCGGCGGGTCGGCATGGTGTTCCAACGCCCGAACCCGTTTCCGAAGTCGATCTTCGACAACGTGGCCTACGGCCCGCGGATCAATCGGTTCAAGGGCGACCTCGACTCGTTGGTCGAAGAGGCGCTGACGGCCGCCGCGCTCTGGGACGAGGTCAAGGACAAGCTGAAGAAGAGTGCGTTCGCGCTCTCGGGCGGTCAGCAGCAGCGGCTGTGCATCGCCCGGGCGCTCGCGGTCTCGCCCGACGTGATCCTGATGGACGAGCCGTGTTCCGCGCTGGATCCGATCGCGACGTCGCGCATCGAGGATCTCATGGTGCAGCTGAAGCGGGACTACACGATCGTGATCGTGACCCACAACATGCAGCAGGCCGCCCGGGTGTCGGATCGGACCGCGTTCTTCACGACCGACGTCGACGAGTCCGGTGCCCGCACCGGCCGGCTCGTCGAGTTCGACAAGACCAACACCATCTTCACGAGTCCGGCGGACTCCCGGACCGAGGGATACATCACCGGCCGGTTCGGATGAGCGGCCGCCGCCGAGGTCTGGTCCCCGACGGGGTCGGCGGGTCGCTCGAGGACGACGACCTCGACCGGCGTCGCCTGGCGGCCGCGCTGGACGCCGTGACCGATGCGTTGATCGTCGTCGACCGCGCCGGTGAGGTGGTGGTGCGCAACCGGGCTGCGGATCGGTTCGACGATGCTCGCCACGCAGACGCCTTGGCCGGCGAGGCATTGCGTGAGTTGATGGACCGCGCCCGGTCGGGCGAGGAGTGCTCGCGAGAACTGCAGCTCTTCGGGCCCCCCGCCGAAGTGTTCTGGATGACCGCGCGCCCGCTCATGGCGGGGCGGCTCCGGATCGGTGCCGTCGGGTTGGTGCGGAACGTGACCGAGGCTCGTCGCATCGAGAACGTGCGGCGGGATTTCGTCGCGAATGTCAGCCACGAGCTGAAGACCCCGGTCGGGGCGTTGGCGGTACTGGCCGAGACGTTGGCCGAGGTGACCGACCCGGAGGTCGCCAAGCAGTTGGCGGAGCGCATCGCCAGCGAAGCGACGCGGGTCGGCGCCATCGTGGACGATCTCCTCGACCTCGGCGCGATCGAGTCGCAGCCGGTGTCGCGTCAGCAGGTGGCGGTCGACGATCTCGTTCGCGCCGCGGTCGACCGGGTCGATGCGGCTGCGACGAGTTCCGGCCACGAACTTCGGGTGCAGGCCGGTGACGAGATCATCAACTGCGATCGACTGCAGGTCGTGAGTGCTATCGCGAACCTCCTCGACAACGCATTGAAGTATTCCGATCCGGGTGAGCCGATCGAGCTCACGGCAACGGCGCACGACGGTTGGGTCACGTTCGAGGTCTCCGATCGCGGCGTCGGGATCCCGTCACGGGATCTCGACCGGATCTTCGAGCGGTTCTACCGTGTCGATCGGGCGCGCAGCCGGGCGACCGGTGGCACCGGCCTCGGGTTGGCGATCGTGCGCAACGTCGCGCACGCCCACCATGGCGACGTCACGGTGGAGTCGAGCGAAGGTGAGGGCTCGGTGTTCCGGCTCCGACTCCCCATCACCGGGGCCACGAATCCGTTGTTCGACGAGGGACGCTGATGGCCGACCCGCCGCTCATCCTCGTGGTCGACGACGAAGCGTCGTACCGCGATGCCCTGTCGGTGGCGCTGGGCGCCGAAGGATTCCTGGTCGAGACTGCGGCCGACGGGGTCGAAGCGCTCGAACGCTTCGAGGCCTCCAAGCCCGCCCTCGTGCTCTTGGATGTGATGCTCCCGCGGGTGTCGGGCATCGACGTCTGTCGGCAGATCCGCGCGACCTCGAAGGTGCC
>CAZJBJ010000051.1:0-20956 GCA_964544295.1 uncultured Bifidobacteriaceae bacterium | reverse complement strand
CCTTCCGCGACGAGGCCTACGGTTTCCTCTACCTGGGCGTGCAGTAGTGCGCAGTCGCACCCGGCGGACCTGGCAGGTCGCGACCATCGCGCTCCCGATTGCCGCCGCGCTCACGGCCGCGGGCTGTGGGAGCGACGCGGCGGTGAAGTCCACCGACGACGGTCGGATCACCGTCACCGGGAAGGGTGCGAAGGCACGGGTCACCATCGAGAGTGACACCAGCGAACTGACGTTCAACCAGCAGCGGTTGCCGAACGCGTTCCCGCGCGTGGTGCCCCGGCCCGCCGGTTGGAAGTTGATCGGCGCCACCTCGGGGACCTCGATGGGCCACCCCCTGTTCCAGGTCACGTACTCGATCGGCGATCGATCACCCGCGACCGAGATCCGCAGCTACCAGGGGCAACTGACCGAGGCCGGGTTCGTCCTCATGCCGGGGTCGGACGGCGCGAGTGCCACCGACGGGGTCATCGACCTGAACACCACCGGGAACGGGTGGCAGGTGAGCGCCGCGAGCGTCACCGGTCGACCGCCACACACCGTCGTGATCAGCGTGCAACCGAGCTGAATCCCCGACCGCGGCGGCCGGCGTGGCCGGACTCCCGTCAGGGGTATCCGACCGCCCACAGGCAGAGACCGTGCGGTGGCGCCGTCGACCCGGTCGAGTTCCGGTCACCGGCGCGCAACAGCGTCAGCATGTCGCCGGGTGTGAGCTTGCCCATCCCGGCATCGACGAGCGAGCCGACGATCGAGCGCACCATCCGCCAGCAGAACGCGCGGGCCCGGATGTCGTAGCGGAGGATGCCGTCGCCGAGGTCGTGCCAGGTCGAGTCGAACACCCGACGGACCGTCGTCTTGCCCGCCGGTCCCTTCTTCGAGAACGCGAGGAAGTCGTGTTCGCCCACGAAGGGATCCGCGGCCAGACGCAGCACGTGCAGGTCCAGTGGTTGGGGCACGTGCCAGGCGTAGCGCACCCGGAACGGGTCGGGCTCGGGCCGGTTCACGATCGTGTACTGGTACTCGCGCCACCGGGCCGAGTGACGGGCGTCGAAGTCCGCGGCTTCGAGGGTCGCCTCCCGGATCACGATCTCGGGCCGGAGCATGCCGTTGAGGCTCGACTGCAACCGGACGACGTCACATTCGGGGTCCACCGCGAACGACACGACCTGACCCCAGGCGTGGACGCCGGCGTCGGTGCGACCGGCGACCGCGAGCTGCGGCTCGGTCCGCAAGACCCGACCCAGCGCGTCGAGCAGGAGCCCTTCGACGGTCCGCTGATCGTTCTGCGCCGCGAACCCGCGGAAGTCGGTGCCGTCGTAGGCGAGCAGCAGCCGGCACGTCGCCGTGTCGGCCGAGGCGGCGGGCGCCGCGACATCCGCCTCGACGTGGTCGGCCTCGACCGCGACCGATGCCGACTCGGGCGGGTCGAAGAGGGTCACCGGGCCGGCGGCGTGACGGGGCTCAGACGAGTTCGATGCGCGCCATCGGAGCCTGGTCTCCGGGGCGCGGGCCGAGCTTCAGAATCCGCGTGTAACCACCGTTGCGGTCCTGATACCGCGGCGCGATGTTCGCGAACAGCTCGTGGGCGATGGCCTGGTCGTGCAGGGTGGCGACGACCTGGCGCTGCCGGTGCACGCCGCCCTTCTTGCCCTTGGTGATCAGCTTCTCCGCGTACGGGCGCAACGCCTTGGCGCGCGAGACCGTCGTGGTGATGCCGCCGTGTTCGAACAGCGCGATTGCGAGGTTCGCCATGAGCTGACGCTGGTGGTGCGGATCCCCGCCGAGGCGCGGACCCTTCTTGGGGCGAGGCATGTGCGATCAGTCCTTCATCCGCAGCGAGAGACCCCGCTCGTCGAGCTTGACGAGCACTTCGTCGAGCGACTTCTGACCGAAGTTGGTGATGGCGAGGAGGTCGTCCTCGGTCTTCATCACCAGCTGGCCGATCGTGTCGACGCGGGCCCGCTTGAGGCAGTTGCGCGGCCGCTCGGAGAGGTCGAGCTCTTCGATCGCGAGCTCGAGGTCCGGCGACGTCGCGAGTGTGGGCGAGACCTCACCGAGTTCGAGGCCGGGCTGCTCCTCGGACATGTCGGCGACGAGACCCACGAGGTTGCGCAGGGTCGCGCCGGCCGACGCGAGGGCGTCACGCGGGGTGATCGAACCGTCGGTCTCGATCTCGAGGCCGAGCTTGTCGTAGTTGGTGGCCTGCTCGACGCGGGTCGGCTCGATGTCGAAGCTCACGCGCCGGACCGGGGAGAAGATCGCGTCGACCGGGATGACACCGATGGGCGCACCGGCCTTCTTGGTCTTCTCGGCCGATGCGTAGCCGCGACCCTGTTCGACGGTGATGTCGATCGCGAGACGACCCTTCTCGGTGAGCGTCGCGAGGTGCAGCTCCTGGTTGAGGATCTCCACGTCGGACGTGGTCTGGATCGCGGCGGCGGTGACGTCGGCCGGACCGCGCACGTCGAGGCGCAGGGTGACCGGCTCCTCGGAGGCGCACTGCAACACGAGGTCCTTGAGGTTCAGGATGAGGTCGGTGACGTCTTCCTTCACCCCGGCGATCGTGTCGAACTCGTGCAGGGCGTCGTCGAAACGCACCTGGGTGACGGCGCCACCCGGGATCGACGACAGCAGCGTGCGCCGCAGGCTGTTACCGAGGGTGTGACCGAATCCGGGCTCGAGCGGCGAGATGGTGAATCGCTGCGTGTTGCCTTCGGGCTCGTCGGCCTCGATCTCGGGACGCTGAATAATGAGCATGACGCTTCCTCACACCGGACGCGAGGCGTCCGAAATCGGGGGTTTACTTGGAGTAGAGCTCGACGATGAGCTGTTCGCGCACCGGGATGTCGATCTGTTCCC
Source organism: uncultured Bifidobacteriaceae bacterium (assembly GCA_964544295.1). Lineage (GTDB taxonomy): Bacteria > Actinomycetota > Acidimicrobiia > IMCC26256 > JAENVU01 > JAENVU01. The sequence continues at coordinate 18,100 of CAZJBJ010000051.1, read as the reverse complement.
GGAGGGGGAGATCGCGGACCGTCGCCTGCTCACCGCTGACCTCGAGCCACATCGGAACGGTGCGGTCGATCGTGTCGAGGTTGTGCCGCAACACGATCATGTTCTTGGCCTTCGGGCCGAACTCGACGACATCGTCCTTACGGACCATGTACGACGGGATCGTGACCCGCTTGCCGTTCACGAGCACATGGCCGTGGCGCACCCACTGACGCGACTGGTTGCGACTGCTCGCGAACCCGGCCCGGAAGACCACGTTGTCGAGGCGCTGTTCCAGCATGCGGAGCAGGTTCTCGCCGGTGATGCCCTTCTGACGCGAAGCCTCCGCGTACAGGTTGCGGAACTGCTTCTCGAGGACGCCGTAGATGCGCTTCGCCTTCTGCTTCTCGCGCAGCTGGAGCATGTACTCGCTCTCGCGGATACGGCCCCGGCCGTGGATACCCGGCGGGTAGGGCCGACGCTCGATCGGGCACTTCATGGTGTCGCACTTGGCGCCCTTCAGGAAGAGCTTCATGCGCTCGCGCCGACAGAGTCGACACACGGGACCTGTGTACCTTGCCACTGGTTAGACCCTCCGCCGCTTGGGTGGGCGGCAACCGTTGTGCGGGATCGGCGTGACGTCCTTGATGCCGAGGACTTCGATCCCGGTGTTCTGGATGGACCGAATGGCAGTCTCCCGACCGGAGCCCGGGCCCTTCACGACGACGTCGACGCGGCGCACGCCGTGCTCCATCGCCCGTCGGGCCGCGGTCTCCGCCGCGAGCTGCGCCGCGAACGGCGTGCTCTTGCGCGAGCCCTTGAATCCGACGTTGCCCGAGGACGCCCAGGCAATCGTGTTGCCCTGCTGATCCGAGATCGTGATGATCGTGTTGTTGAACGAAGACTTGATGTGCGCGATCCCGTGCGTGATGTTCTTGCGCTCACGACGGCGGGGGCGCCGTCCTCCTGCAGGAGGCTTTGCCACTACTTCCTCGCCTTCTTCTTACCGGCCACCGTCTTCTTCGGGCCCTTCCGGGTGCGCGCGTTGGTACGCGTGCGCTGACCCCGGACGGGCAGACCACGGCGGTGACGGATGCCGCTGTAGGTGCCGATCTCGATCTTGCGCTTGATGTGTCCGGCGACCTCGCGGCGAAGGTCACCCTCGACCTTGAGGTTCGCGTCGATGAAGGAACGCAGCGATGCGACTTCCTCCTCGGTGAGGTCGCGCACACGGGTGTCGGGCGACAGACCCGTCTGCTGACAGATCAACGCCGAGGTGCTGCGACCGATACCGAAGATGTACGTGAGCGAGATCTCGAGGCGCTTTTCCCTCGGGATGTCGACACCAGCTAGACGAGCCATACGTGACCTTGCACCTTCCTACACACGCGTCTCAACCCTGCCGCTGCTTGTGGCGCGGGTTCTCGCAGATGACCCGCACCGAACCGTGGCGGCGGATCACCTTGCACTTCTCACACATCTTCTTGACTGACGGACGAACCTTCACGCGAGCCTCTGCTACTTGTAGCGGTAGGTGATGCGACCACGGGCCAAGTCGTACGGGGTCAGCTCGACCTGCACCTTGTCGCCGGGGAGGATCCGGATGTAGTGCATCCGCATCTTGCCGGAGATGTGCGCCAGGACCTTGTGTCCATTCTCGAGCTCGACGCGGAACATCGCGTTGGGAAGTGGTTCGACCACAGTTCCCTCGACGAGGATCGTGTCGTCCTTGGGCTTAGCTACGATGCACCACCAGGGGTCGGGGCGCGCGAAAAGCACGCCGAGGTATTGCGGGGCGACCGGTGAGACTAGCCGCGCGCGACCCGAAAAGAAAATTGAGCGCCCAGAGATTTTGCGTGGGTTTCCGGGCTCGGTCCTACCTGACGAGCGTCACGATACAGCGCAGCGTGCCGACCGGCGGATCGGACGCCGAGCCGGTCTCGGACCACGATTCCGTACCGTTCGGTGCGATATCGACCAGATCGCTCCAGGTGTCCAGCTCCCCCGTGTCGTCCTCCCAGACGATGTCGAACTCGGCGGTCACACTCTGGTTGCTGGAGTTCGTCGCGGTGCCCTCCACGAACAGGTCGAACGAATCCGGGTCGTACTGGCAGCTCCCCGGGGTCTGGGACAGTGTCACCACGCGGGCGGGGTCGACCGGATCAGTCGGATCGGCGGGAGATGTACCCCCGCCTCCCGGTGCCGTCCCCGGGACCTGGCCGCCGGAGCCCGATCCCCCCGGCAGGCTGGTGTCCGTGCTCGGATCGCCGACCTCGGAACCGTCGGTCGTCGTGGTGGTCGACGTGCGGGACCGGGTCGTGGTCGACGTCTTGACCCGACCGCCGTCGGTGACCCCGCCGCTCGACCTCGAGCTCGGCGAATCGCTCCCTCCGCTCGAGACGAGGACCACGGCCAGCACGATCAGGGCCAACAGTCCGGCGGCGCCTCCGCCGGTCCGGATCCAACGCGCGACCTGCGCCTTGCGGCGGGCGGCCTCTCGGGCCGCCGGCGGCGGCAACAGTTCGTCGGCCGCATCCCGTTCCGTCACGGTCGCCACGGCGGCGATCGGGGCCTGGGCCACCGTGGGTTCGACCACCGGCCCCTGGACCACCGCGGGTTCGACCACCGACTCCTCGGCCACCGTCGGCTCGACCACCGGTGCCGGAGCGGTGGGGGCGTCGGCCGGATCGACCGCGAAGACCGACGCAGGCGTGGTGTCGATCGGCGGCGTCGCGTCGGGGGTCGGGGTGGCGGCAGTCGGTGACGCGGGCAGCAGCGGTGGCGCGACGAAGTCGTCGGCGCTCGGACCCGAATCAGCCACCGGCTCGGACGGCGGCGGAGGCACCGACCCGAACGGCGGCGGCGCGGGCGGCGGAGGCGGCGGGACAGCTCCGCTCGGCTCGGGCGACACGGGCGGCTCGGGCGGCGACTGGTCCGACGGGGCGTTGCGCCGGTTCCCGCGGGCGCGGCTCATCGGACGGCCAACAGGTTGAGGAGGTACTCGCCGTACCCGGACTTGCGCAGCGGTTCGGCGAGTCGGCAGAGCTGGTCATCGTCGATGAACCCCTCACGCCAGGCCGTCTCTTCCGGACAGCCGACTTTCAGACCCTGACGTTGTTCCACGACCTGCACGAACTGGCCGGCCTGCATCAGTGATTCGAACGTGCCGGTGTCGAGCCAGGCCGTTCCACGGTCGAGCACCTCCACGGCGAGGTTCCCGGCATCGAGGTAGTGATTGATGACGTCGGTGATCTCGTATTCGCCCCGGTCGCTCGGCCGCACCGCGCTGGCGACGGCCGCGACATCGCCCGGGAAGAAGTACAGACCCGGCACCGCGTAGTTCGACCTGGGCGCCTTGGGCTTCTCGACGATCGCGCTCGGCGATCCGTCGGCGGCGAACTCGATGACCCCGTACCGCTCGGGATCCGAGACGTGATAGGCGAAGATGCAGGCACCGTCCGCCACTGCTGCAGCCATGAGCCGTTCCTTGAGATTGGTCCCGAAGAAGATGTTGTCGCCGAGCACCAGGGCGGTGCGTTCGCCGGCCAGGAAGGATTCCCCAAGGACGAAGGCCTGGGCAAGGCCCTCGGGACGTTCTTGCACCACGTACTCGAAACGAACACCCCAGCGACTCCCGTCGCCCAGCAACCGCTCGAAGCGACCGGTGTCCTCGGGGGTACTGATGATGAGGATTTCACGGACCCCTGCCGCCATCAGCGTGGACAGCGGGTAGTAGATCATCGGCTTGTCGTAGACGGGCAGCAACTGCTTCCCCAGCGCGGAGGTCATCGGCGCCAACCGCGTGCCCGATCCCCCCGCGAGCACGATCCCCCGCATCACGTCCCTCTCGTCACCGGCCGGTGAGTGTACCCATGCCGCGGCGAACCGGATCCGCGGTCGACTCCCGCGGCCGTGCCCGATTTGTCAGCCGCTAAGTTGGCCGGAATGGTCAAGCACTTCATGGGGGCGACCGCGCTCGGACTCGTGCTCGTCGCGTGCAGTTCCGGCGGCGGCTCGTCGAAGGCCGGCACCACGTCAACGTCGCGACCGAACCAGATCTTCGGCCGCGACGTTCCCCCGCCCGTCGTGTCGACCACGACGCCGCTTGCCCAGGCGGGCACGATCGCGAACGGTGACTTCGAGGCCGGCCTCGACGGCTGGGTCTCGGTGCCGGCGCCGGCCGCGCCGGCAATGGCCGACACCCAGGCGCACAGCGGTACGGGCAGTGCCCTGACCCCGCTGCGCTATCCGTCCGAGCAGGAGGGAGGCGCGGCCTCGGTCCTCCTCCAGGACCTCGACCTCCCACAGCTACCCGAGACGCTCTCCGGGTGGTACCGGGTCGACGACTGGGCCCGCACCGACAACGTCCAGTTCGTCAGCCTCGCCGTCGCAGCGATCGAACCCAAACGGACGCCGAAAGCGGGCACCACCAACATCCAGGTGCACTATCTCCTCGGCGGGGCCGCGAAGCCCCCGTTCCGCATCGACAATGCGAAGTTCGTCTTCGTGACCCGGACCGATCCACCGGTCGGCAGCTGGACCCGATTCGAAATCCATCCCCGGGCTGATTTCACCCGGGCCTGGGGTTCGGCACCCACCGGTATGCGCTTCGTCCGGTTGATCCTGACCAACAGGATCGTGACCCACGCCGCGGGTGAGCCGGCCGGCGGTGCCGACGTGCGCTGGGACGACCTGGCCATCGACGGCTGAGCCCGATTCGGAAGGACACGAATGACTCGCAGCCGACGCACCGGGGCCCTCACGCTCACCCTCGCACTCGCCACGGCCGCGTGTTCGAGCGGATCGAGCGGCGACGCCGGACCGTCGGGTGCGGTGACCCCCGCCTCGGTCGCACGGGCGAGCGCGGCGGGCGGGCCCGCCCGCATCACCGGGACCGCCAGCGGCACCGCACCCGGTCGGATCCGCGGCGGCTTCACCCGGGCGAACGCCCGGACGGAGCTGGTGTTCCCGGTCGCGATCGGCGATGCCACGGCAAAACCCCAGATCCGCCGGGTCGGGACGACCTCCTACGTTCGCCGGGCGCGCGGCGCACCGGCGGAGGGCCTCGGCACGGTCGTCGGCTACCGCGGTACCGGGCCCACCTGGTTCGCCATGCGCAGCGATCGGCTCCAGAACCTGCTCGGTCCGGCCGATCCGGTCGCGGCGCTCCGCAGCCTGGGGAAATCACGACTCGTACGCACCGGAACCGGGTCCGTGAACGGCGCCGCGGTCACGAACTACGACGTCGAGCCGCCGGCCGGCAGCAAAGCCGCCGGGATCACGGGGTTCACGCCGTTCGCCACCGGATCGGTGTCCGACCTGCACCTGGCGGTCGATCGGAACGGACGACTGGTCCAGTGGCGCCTCGACACCGACCCGCGGAAGGTCGAGATCACGATCGAGTACGGCACATCGGTCGCGGTCGCGCCGCCACGAGCGGAAGACCTGAGTGTCGACACCGTCGAGACCCTGCCCGAACCGGACGGCCCGTGGCAGCCGCTCGCCGCGGGGACCGCGAACGGCACCGCGTGGACCCTCGAACGGGCGAAGGGGACCCGGTCGACTCGCTGTCTGCGGTTCACCACAACACCCGCGGTCGACGCTGCCAACCCGCTGACCAAGGGGGGATCCTGCTGGCTCGAGCCCGGGCCCGACGACGAGACCCCGGAGTACTACTTCGACCTGGCGTTCGAAGCCACCGATGGCGCCGTCGAGGCGATCGCGGCGATGATCCCGCCGGGCACAGCCGATTCGGCCGAGGTGGTGTTCGTCGGCGGTGGTACGGCGCCGGCCACCCTCGACCCGTCCGGAGCGGTCGTCTACGTCGGTCCCGCCGATCGTGTGGTTGCGCTCGTGACCCTGCGGCACGGATCGACGATCTACGACTGCGGACCCGGCGAGGTCCAGGAAGTCGCCGACGCCGCGAAGGTCAAGGCACCCGGATTCCGAGCCCTGCGGGCGGACGGCGCGTGGGGCTGCAACGAGCGATACCAGGAGTAGCGCCGCCGGTCAGTGGTTCTTGCGCCACTCCCCACAGTCCTCGAACGTCGCGCGACCTCCGACGATCGTGGCCAACGCCTCGCCGGTGGGTTGTTCGTCGGGGGTCAGCAGCGCGGCGTCGGCGACCACGTATGTGTACCCGGGAAACTTCGGCTGCGGGCACAGGCGCGCCGCGCGGGTGGCGATGCGCCGATCCAGTGCCTGTCGATTCGCGTAGACCTCGATCTGGAGATTCTCGCCGTTGGCCAGCGTGCACGATCCCGAGAACCGCGGGATCGGCCATCCCAGCTTGACGAAGGTGACGAGATAGGTCCCCTTCGGAAAGGTTGTGAGCTCGCCACAGCCCTGCTGAGCGGTCGAGACCTCCTGCGCGAGGTCCGTCGCCTCGCCGGCTGCCGCCTGGTCCCAGTCGGCGCCGAGAGCTCTCACTTCCTTGGCCAACTGGGCGTCGGAGATGTCGCGGGCCTCGCTGCCGTCGGGCTTCGAGGATGACGACGAGTTGCACGCGGCAGTCAGGGCCACCAGGCCGACGAGACAGAGCAGCGTTCGGAATCGAGACATACGAGGCACCTTAGGAGAGTGAAATCGGGGCAACCGCGCACGAGACCATCACAGGATGGGCAGGGCACGGACGCGGCTGGGCCCACCCTCGGGAAGAGGGTGGGCCCAGTGACGCAAAGGTTCAGCTCGTCGGCTGACGCAGAGCTAGATGCTCCAGTCGAACGAGTTGTCGCGGTCGGCGATCTCCACGTCGTTGGCCGGCGAAGTGAGCACGTTGCCAAGGAGGCCGGTGTCGGCGTCCGTGTCAGTCGTGATCGTCACCAGACCGCCGAACGGCGGCTCACCGATGATGCCGTCGACCACCTGGTCGTCGGCGAAGGTCGCACACGCCTCAATGGCGAAGGCGAGGTTCTGGGCCGGCGGACGGTACGACACCTTCGTGTCGAACCAGGCGCCTTCGGCCATTCCCTTGATGCCCATGCCGTTGATGTTGATGAGGTCCTGGTAGGTGGTCGACGACGTCGTGACGTAGACCTGACCCTGGACCGGCTTGCCGAGGGTGTCGAGTGACGTCGGCGTACCCGGCGTTCCGACCGAGCCCTGGTTGCCGAACGCGACGATCAGCTTGCCGTGGAGTGCGTACTCCGACGGGTCCACCAACGCCGAGTCACAGGTGGCACGACCGGTCAACGAACCGGCGACCTTGACGACCTCGTTGATCACACCAGAACCGGCGATCTGCTGGTTCGGACCGTAGGGGACGCCGTTGCCGTTCCAGTTGTTGAGGTTCGACGAAATCGGGCCCGAGCACGAGTCGGTGTCACCGAGGTCCGGCGTGTTCGCCGGGTCCGGCTCCCGCTTGGCGAGACCGGCGTTCGGGTCACCAGCCGCGAAGCCCTCTTCGTGCTTGATGCCGGAGACCTTGATGCTCCGAACGGTGTTGTCGAGTCCGTGCTTGGTCGAGTCCTTCGCGAACATGCGGGACGACACGTCGTCACACGTCAGGATCTGGGTGGTGCCACGGTCGGTGACGGTCGCACCGGCGGGTGCCGCAACTGCGACGACTCCACCGAGCAAACCGGCCGCCATGACACCGCTGATGACGCGGGTCTTAATAGTCATTGCTCTCCTCTGTCAGGTACCTGAATCCGCCCGGTCGACCGCAGACCGAACGTGCGAGACCTGAGGCACGTGGCACTACCAGAGAATGCGCGCATCTCCGCCCTGGCCATGTTTCCCCCCAGATTTCCCCAAAACCGCCCGAGTTGACCCGGCCGGCCATTGCGATCCGTCGTCCACCCGAGGGCCCGTGCACGCCTACCCAGCAAGACGCGCACACAACGACGGACGGTCGGCCGTGAGTTTTGACGCAGTCCGTGAGGACGTCAACCAAGGAGGTCGACGCTCCGTGACGGTTCTGTAACGATCACGTTGCGGACCTCCGAGTCAGTCGAGGATTGTCCTACTCGCCAGGCTTCACCGGCGACGGTGCCTCACCGAGGCGGCCGAAAAAAGTCACACAACGACGCCGGGACGACCCCGACGCGGGCTTCGGCACGCGCGAAACTGCCGGCTGTGCATAGGACCCTGCCCTTCAGCCCCAAGTGCCTCGCCGCGATCGGTCTCGCTGCTGCGATCGGGCTCGGATCGTGTTCGTCGGACTCCACGCCGGCTGCCGCGCGAGGAGCATTCGATCCTGCTGTGGCCGCGTCGCGGATCCGCGATGAGGGCGGGGTGGCGATTCGGGGGACCACCACGCTCGGCCGTCAGAACGGTCCGATCGACGGGAAGATCCGATACGCGCCGTATGCGGTGGATTCGAAGCTCACCGTCGCCGCGAGTCCGACGGAGCTGGCCGAGGTGCGCTACCTCCGCAAACTGGACGACGCGTGGATCAAAGGCCAGACCAGGACGACGAGCACCACCGCGTCCCTGAACTCCGCGCTCTTGCTGTATCGGACGGCCGGCCGCCCGCCGTACCTGGCGATCACGAACCCGGACGAAGGCGTCGGCACGCATCTTTCGGCGCCGTTCGACCCTGCCCGCCTGCTCGATCGTCTCGCCGCGGCGAAGGTCGAGTTCACCACCGTGAACTCGGCGGGGCAACGTCGGTACGAGGCCAAGCTGCCACGCGCGTTGGCGCTCGCGACCGGAGTCCAGACGGTATCCGTGGAGGCACGGAAGCGAAATCAACCCACGTCGGTCCAGCTCACCAGCGTCGAGGGCGCTCGTTCCGAGTACGACATCCGCCCCTTTCGCGGAACCCTCTCGGTCGAGGCACCGTCCGCCGAGTTGGTCGAGACCACGGGCACGCCACCTCCTGACGCGACCGGGCCGTACGTGGCCGTCGCCACCCTCACCGTCGGATCGACGGCGATCGAGATCGGACGGGCCGATGCCGATCGGGGCTGGGAGTGCTGGAACGTCACCAGCACACCCCCCTTCACCAGCAGCGAGTCGCCACGGCCGAGCGGTGGCTTCTGTAGCGTGAAGGTGAACGACAACTCCGACGATGAGGCGTACACGATTCCCCTCGACGCCGGGCCCGACGTCCCGTTCGAACTTCTCGGCATCGTGTTCCCGCCCGGGACTCAGGCGACGATCACCACGCTCTCGGGGACGAAGCCCATGGCCGTCTCCCCCGAGGGACTGGCGTACTTCGCGGGCCCCACGGACGACGTTGCGTTGCTGGTCGAGGCGACGACGCCCGCCGGCCGAGTCTTGGTGTGTGGCCCGGGCAGTATCAACAACAAGCAGGGAACGCTCGCGGTGGAACGAGCCGGCGCCGACACGCCGGACCCCGTTTTCGGCGACACGGTCCGAGCACAACCATGGAACTGTCTTCCTCAGGAACTCGCCGACGCACTGGGCTCGCCGGGCGCCGGCTGAACCGAGTCATCGCTCGTCCCGCTGGACTGCTGCGCTCGGTGGAGCCGATCACTTGATGCCGACGCAGCCATCCTTGGACGGGCGGTCGAGCGCTTTCGCGATCTGACGGTTCACCGCGAACGAATCCGGCTCGACCAACCACGTTCGGTCAGCCGACATCACGTACGGGAGACCTTCGAAGCCACTTGACCCGTCGTCCCGACGGCCCAGGTCCTTGGCCTTCTGACAGATGAGCTCACGCTTCCGATCGATGAACGTCCGGGCGTTCGGCGCATCTGTCCGGAACACTTCGACGAGCAGGTTCTCACCGTTGGGCCCGACACAGCTCGCCGAACCCATCGGGAGCGGAAGCTTCTGCAGCGTGTACGCCCTCACGAGCGCGTCGAAGTCCTCGATCTGGGAGTTGGTGCACTCCACGCCGGCGGAAGTCATACGGTCGAGCACCCGCTTGGCGTCACGGTTCGCGCCCGGCGTGAACCGCTTGCGCGCTTCGTTGTAGGACGACACCGACTGACCAGTGCTCGAACAGCTCGCGACTGCGCACGCGATTGCGATGAGCACGATGAACAGACGCCTGGTTGAAGAGGGCACCGCTGGGCCTTTCGTGCGGCCGATGCCGCCGGTCGCGAACTCGTTGGTGGGAAAGCAGAACATCGGGCTCGCCCCGAGGGGCGAGCCCGATGTCCATGGTACGGGTGATGCAAGTTGGTGTTGCAGCAGTTCCTTACGGGATGGAGATGACCCAGGGGTCGACGGCAGCGTCGACATCCGAGCCGTCAGCCTGCTGGATGGTCAACTCGGCGAGGCTCGCCTCGACCGCGTCGTCCGTCACGTCGGCGTCCACGCACTCGAGCACGTTGAGGTTCTTGATGCTCGAGGTCGGGAAGAAGTTCAGGACGGCGCTGCTGTCGCCACCGATACCCGGGCCCTTGATGACGATGCCCTTGACGGTGATGTGCTGAGCGTTCGTGTCGGCCAGGTCACGGCCGGTACGGATGTACTGCTGGATCTGGATCTGCGCACCCGTGGGGGTGAGCTGCTCGAACTTCCAGATCGTCTTGCCCTGCAGCGGGTACGCCGTCGGGTAGTCCGAGTCGACGTTCACCGTGTCCGACGTGTTGCAGGTGGCGCTGCCGGTCGAGGAGGCAACGTTCTTCCCGTCGGGCGCCGCACTACCGGTCCGCGTCAGAGCGAGGTTGCCGTTGGTCTGGTCGTCGAGCACATACTTGACGTCCTGACCAGCCTGGTTGGTACGGATACCCGCATCCACGAGGCAGGACGTGGTGTCCGCCGGAATCGGGGCGAGGCTGAGGTACTCGGTCTTCGTGCCGTCCGAGTCCTTCAGCGCAACCTTGGTGTATTTGGCGTCGTTCGACGAGAGCGTCGGGTTCAGCGACCCGATGGCCGAGAGGCCCGAGCAGGTGAGCAGGCTCTGAGCCGCACCGGCGGGCGCGGGAACGAAGGCCACGAGGCCTCCACCCACCAACGCTGCCGTGGCGACCGCACCCATAATGCGATTGCGAATCAACGGTTTCTCCTTGTTCGTGGTTAGTGCCGGCCGTGACCGCGACGAGCCGGTGGAAAATGGAAAGGGGAAGACGACCCCACCACGGTTGCGATGATCTGCGCCATGTAGCACTCCCCCCAGCACTGGCCGACGTAAACGCCGGCCCGCCCATGACCAGCCGTCGCGCCACCTCATGAAGTGGCGGGACGGCCGTGCGGTCGGGGCAGATCCTGCCTCGCACCACGGTGCGTGTCAAGGGCAGATTTCACGGAATCACACCCGAATGAACATGTTGTTCACTGTTTCCGCATCAGAACCCCAGTTTTTCCGCATGAATATGCCGGAAGGACGACGCCGCACATTGCGGTTGCGGTGTCCGGCGCACAATCAGAGGCCGACTCAGAAGAGTTCGATGTCACCCAGCGTCAGGTTCCACGCGCTCGGCGCGGCCGGTTCGGCCAGGGGACGGTGGGTCAGCAGCGGTCCGACCCGCGGAAGCCGGACCAGGCCACCCGGCCACCGGCGGGGGCCGCCGAGCGCGAGCACGTACTCCGCCTCGGCGGATCGACGCACGGCCTGGACGAGCCGGGCGGCCTGGACCCGATCACCGGCCCGGGTCACCAGGGCGACCAGCGCGGCCTCCCTCGCCGAACCACGCGCACGAATGCGGAAGATCGCCAGACCGTGATCGAGACCCGCGTCGGCCACGATCGCTCGGTAGCCGAGCAGCGGGGTACCGAATCGCCAGGCGAGGAACTCCGGGCTCAATCGGGTCTCGATGCCGGCCGAGCTCGGCGCACGAGCGTCGAGCAGTCGACTGACGGCCGCAGTGTCGGCGAGCACCGCGGCTGCGTCCTCGCCCGCCGTACTCGGCGTCGACCAGCGCTCGGCCGGTACCCGGGCCTTGGCGATGCGGCCGATCCCGCTCAGCCGGGTCGGGCGTACCACCGTCGGCAACTGGCCGACCACCTGCCAACCCATCTTGAGGTAGCCCGGTCGGCTCTGGTCGTTCGGAGTGTTGAAGACGAAGTCGGTCCCGGCCGCCGTCAGCTCATCGAGCGCGTGGAGCGTGAGCCGAGTGAAAATGCCCCGGCCCTGGTAATCCGGGTGGGTCGCCGTATCGACGGCGCGAACGGCATGGAGCACCCGATCGCCATCGCGGAACTCCCACCGCATGAGTGTGCGAAATCCGGCGAGACGCTCGCCGTCGCACGCGACCCAGGCCGGCGATTCCCCGAACGCGTTCTCGTGGTGTTTCCAGGAGAACAGGGCCTCGAATCGGGGATCCTGGTCCCGACCGAGCGACGCCGCCAGCAGGTCGAGGATCGCGGGCCGCTCCTCGCGCGTGGCGCGGCGGAGCACGAGGCCGTCGTCGGTCACGAATCCATCACCTCCCGATACACGGACTCGATCCGCGTGGTCGTCCGCCGGATGTCGAAGCGATTCCCGGCCCGGGCGGCACCGGCCGCCAGCTCGGCCCGACGGTCCGGATCCTCCACGAGCTCTCGGATCGCGGCGGCCAGCTGCTCGGGGTCACTCGGCGGCACCAACCGACCTTCGACGCCGTCGGTCACCGCCTCGGGAATGCCGCCGACGGCGGTCGCGACCACGGGGAGACCGAGTGCCAGCGCCTCCATCAACGCCACCGGTAACCCCTCGTTGTTCGAGGCCATCGTGAAGATGTCACACGCCGAGAGCACCCGCACCGCGTCGTCGCGTTGGCCGAGCAGCAGCACCCGATCGCCGAGCCCGAGCTCTGCGTGCCGGGCCCGCATCTCCGCCTCCAGCGGGCCCTGGCCGACCGCGACCAGACGAACCGGCACCTCACCGTCGGCCAGGATGCGCGCCGCGGCGAGGAGGTTCGGATAGTCCTTCTGCGCCCGGAAGTTGGCGACGGTGCCGACCACCACTTCATCGCGGCCGATCCCCAACTCGGCCCGGACCCCGAGCCGATCCCATCGGCTCCGGACGTCGTCGAGCACGACCCCGTGCTCCACGACCTCCGAGCGCGCTTGCAGGCGTGGCCAGATGGTGTCCTGCACCACTTGGGAGACCGCGAGGTCCGCGTCGTCCATCCGGAACGTCACACCGTTGAGGATGCGGGTCGGCCGGGAGAAGCTCGACCAGGTGTTGTGGGACGTGTAGACGAGGCGGGGGCGCCGGGACTTCGGGAGGGATCGGACCACGAGCCGGGCGACTCCTGCCGGGTACGGCGACTGCGAGTGCAGGATGTCGACCGGCTGAGCCCGCAGGTTCCGACGGAGCCGGCGCGCCCAGCGGAGATCGCGCTCGTCCTTGACGCCCAGGCACGTGCAGGCGACGCCGAGCGCCTCCAACTCCGGGACCAGGGCGTCCTTCCAGGGCAGCAGGAACGCGACTCGGAACTCGAACTCGCGGCGGTCGTGCGCGGCGGCAGCCGAGACCATGAGCCGTTCCGCCCCGCCCGGTCCGAGCCCTTTGACCAGCCAGAGCACCCGCATCACCCCGGGCAAGGTAGTCGAGGCCTCGGACCGCACGGCCCGGCACCCGATCAGTCGGCCGTCGGAGGTGCGACACGCACCTACTATGTCGGGCCCGCGGCTCCGAGCCCACGGACTCCACTCGATGTCAGCCGACTCCGCAGCTCATTCGTTCAAGCGTCGCGTGCGCCGTTCGTGGGATCGCCTCGCCTACGCCCGGATGCGGCGTCAGGTGACCGGCACCGACCGCTCGATGACCGCGATGTTCCGGGTCCGGAACGAGGAGCAGTTCCTCGGTCCGGCCGTCCGCTCCATCGCAGAGTTCGTCCATACCATCGTCGTCGTCGACAACATGAGCACGGACGGGACCGGCGACGTCATCGCCGCGCTGGCCACGGAGTTCCCCCACCTGCGGAGCTTCGAGTACCCGCACCCGATCTTCCGCGTCGGTCGTGAGCACGCAGAGGCGCGACGCACCACACCGGTCGACGATCCACGTCGGCTCGCCAGCTTCTACAACTGGTGCCTGGGGAAGTGCGAGACACCCTTCGTCCTCAAATGGGACGGCGACATGATCGCGACTGATTTCGGCCGTCAACTGTTGGAGGGATGGGCCGACCGGCAGGAACTCACCGCCCGGTTCCTGGGCACGAACGTTGCCCCCGATCTCGCCCACCGGCTGGCCTCCAACGACGCACCGACCACGGCGGGAGGCGATCCACTCCGGCCCGGATCCGGCATGGTGGACCATCTCGCGTTCACGGTCTCCGAGCCTCGGATCTTCGAGCGCACCCGGGCCCGGTACGTCGACGGTCCGTCGTGGGAACAACTCGTCGGGCCCTTCATCAACGGAGACTTCTGCGAACCCGACACGCTGCGGGTCGAGGAGAGCTGTTACCTCCACCTGAAGTACGCCAAGCGCAATCCGCATTCGAACCAGTCCGAGGAGTTCGCCGCGGCCATCCGGCTACGGGAACGAGCCGGCGATCCGCTGTCGGCCGACGAGCGCGGGGCGTTGCGCTGGCTCTGATCCCGGAACCGTGCCGGTATCATCGACTCGGCTCCATGAGCCCGCGCGACCGCGCGACCCACGGGATCCAGCCAGGAAGGTCCATGCGCGTCCGTGCCTCCGCCGACCGGATACAACGAGCGCTGCGGGGCATCGAGCCGCAGAGCTACTCCCTGGATCTGGTCCCCAGTCTCCGGCGCACCACACTCATCGTCGGCAGCGGGCGGAGCGGAACCACCTGGCTCGCGGAGATCATCGATCCCCACCATCGGCAACGGTCGATGTTCGAGCCCTTTCGAGCCGATCGGGTCGACGTGGCATCGGCGTTCTCGCCCGGCGAGTACCTCGATCCCGCGACGGCCGATCCGATTCGCCGCGCCGCCGCCCACCGGATCCTCACCGGCCGGGTCCGCAGCCGATGGGTCGATCAGTACAACCACCGCAGCGTGGCCACGCGGCGGATCGTCAAGGAGATCCGCATCACCAATCTGATCCCGTGGCTTCGGGTGCAGTTCCCGAAACTGCCGATCCTGTATCTCGTCCGGCACCCCTTCGGCGTCGCGAACTCGGCGACCCGTCTGCAGTGGGACGACCACCTCGACACGTTGCTCGACCAGCACAGGCTCTTCACCGTGATCGATGTCGACCCGGCGGCGGTACGCGCCACCGCGACCACGCCATTCGCCCGCCACGTTGCCCGGTGGGCAATCGAGAACACGCTCCGCCTGCGGGGACCCGATGATCCGGGCCTGCTTGTCGTCTCGTACGAATCCCTCGTCGACGACGCCGACCAACAAGCCGCACGCATCGACACCTTCCTGGGGCGCGCCCCCACCACCATGGTCGATGATCGACCTTCGGCGTCCGCATGGCGATCCGACAGTGCGCTCGGGACCGCCTCCGACGCCGCCCGCTCGTGGGTCGGCCAGGTCGACCCGGCCGATGCCCGGGCCGGCGCCGCGGTCCTCGCTGCGTTCGGTCTCGACGAGTTCGCCGATGCCACCAACCCGCTCTCCCCGACGGAGGACTCGGACCATGACTGAGATCGCCATGCCCCCGCCGGAGTCGTCGCCACCGAAGGTCGTCTTTCTCATCGGCTCGCCGCGCAGCGGCACGACGTGGTTGCAATCACTCCTCGGCGCCCACCCCGACGTCATCACGCCCCAGGAAACCGATCTCTTCTCCAACTTCGTCGCGCCGTTGCAGTCGTGGTGGGACCAGCAGGTCGCACTCTCCCCCGACGTGCAACAGGCCCGCCGGGGAAAGGGCCTCCCGGCTGTGCTCGACGATGACGAGTACTCCGCGCTGCTCGCCGACTTCATCCGCGGCGTCCTGGCCGCGGTCCACGCACTCGACCCGAGCGCGTCGATCATCGTCGAGAAGAGCCCGTCCCACAGTCGCCACACCGACGTCATCACGCGGTACCTCCCTGACGCGGCGTTCGTACACATCGTTCGGGACGGTCGGGACGTCGTGGCATCCCTCCAGTCGGCCGCGCGCAGTTGGGGCAGTCACTGGGCATCGGCATCGGTCAAGAAGTCTGCGCAGCTCTGGAAGGAGACGGTCGAGGGCGCGCGCCGCGCATCAACGAACGACCGGTACACCGAGGTTCGGTACGAAGATCTCCGCGCGGGCGACCCCGAACCTCTCCGACGCGCGTTTGCGCGCTGCGGTCTCGACCTCACCCGCGAGCAATGCGCCGATCTCATCAACGAGTACTCCCTCGAACGAATGGCATCCGGCGCCGCCACCAGCCCGATCGCACGCGGCGGCGCGGTCGGCAGACGGCAGGGGACGGAACCGGCCGGGTTCTACGGCAAGGGCAAGGTCGGAGGTTGGGCAGAGTCGTGGAGCACCAACGATCGGCTGTTGTTCGACGCGGTCGCCGGCGATCTGCTCGTCGAACTCGGCTACGAGCCGGATCCCAGCTGGGCTGCGTCGAAGCCCCGCCGGGTCTGGTACCGGACCTCGACCAGAGCGGCCGCGGTGGTCGGGAAGGTCGGTCGGCGGATCGGACGGCGGCTCACGCGCAGTTCGAATCGGCTCCTCAACCGACTTCCCGACTGAGCGCCGTGAACCGCTCGATGCGGCCGCGGGTCCGCTAGTCCTCGAGCCAGGTGGGAACGGGGCGGACGAGCCGCCGAATCGAACTGAAGGCTTGGCGTACCCGGGAGCCTTGCTTGCCCTCACCGCGCAACGCGTGCCAGAAGAAGAACGCGGCCTCACGTCGCTCGCCCCGGGCCGCCAAGCTCGATGCGATCGTGTAGATGTCACGGGTGTAGCCGCGGGCACCCTGACGCCACAGTTCCGGCAGGTGTCGTTCCAGCACGGCGAGGTGGGCACGGCCCTGATCCTTCTTCGCGTCGCTCAGACTCCCGGAGCGCACCCGGTAATAGCCGAGGGGTTCGTCGAGGAACCCGGCGCGGGTCCCGGCCAACAGGTACCGCATCCAGAGTTCGTAGTCTTCGGCCCCTTCGATGCTCGGCCCCCCACCCGCGCGGGCATGACGTTGGAACTCCGCTCCGCGTCGGGTGTGTTCGAGGAACATCCCGCACTCCTCCATCAACTCGCGACGCAGCAACACCGAGATGAAGAGAAAGTTGAAGCGAGCGATCTCCGGGATCTGATCGGCCTCGGTCGCCGGGACGGGGCGCCGGCGCCGGTCGGGGTAGGAGCGCTTCGTCGTCGGCGTGAAGTCCTCCATCAACCAGGAATCGCTCGTGACCAACCCCAGATCGGGCCGGGATTCGAGGAGGTCGACCATCCGGTCCAGACGCTCCGGCAGCCAGATGTCGTCACCGTCGAGCAAGCCGAAGATGTCACCCGTCGCCGCGCGTAATCCCGAGTTCCTCGCCGCGGCAAGGCCACCGTTGGGCTGGGTCACGACCACGATCCGATCGCCGTATCCGGCGAGGATCTCAGCCGTGCCATCGGTCGATCCGTCGTCGACGACGACGACTTCGACATTCGGGTAGGTCTGTGCGAGCGCCGAATCGACAGCGGCGGCGATGTACGCCTCGACGTTGTACGCCGGGATGATGATCGACACCTTGGGTCGAGCCGTCATTGCACTTTCGACCACCGCGCCGACACGTAGACCGGGGAGAGGCGGACAATCGCCTTCGGCACTCGGTCGAGTCGACGTTGGCCCGACATCAAGAGCGGACCGATCGGCTGCCACGGGGTGGCCTGTTCCAGCGTGTGGTGGTCCCACGCGCCGAACCACAGGAAATAGCGGCTCGGTGGGAGCGGGAGCCGTTCCAGCAGGATCTCGTACTCGGTCGACCCTTCGGACAACGACGCTGCGTGCATCACGACGAAGATCGGCGTCGCCTGGCCCTCACTGATACCGAGGTACAAGCGTGCGTCGCGTTCGCGTTCGGTCGTGACCGTCAGCTTCACCGTCACGTCTTCGGCCACTGCGGGGAGGCGTCCGTCGACACCCGAGGTCTGCACCCCGGTGACCCGGATGTCGCCCTGCATGCGCGAGTTCTGCTCGGCCTCGGCTTCGATCGCCTGGCGGTAGTCGCCGAGGACCTGCTCGATCGGACCGTCCGACTGCACGCGCCCGTCGGCCAACCAGATCCCTCGCGACACCGACGCGCCGACCGAAGCGAGGTCGTGCGAGACCAACAACAGGGTCGTACCGCCGGAGAGCACCTCGCGCATTCGTTCCAGGCACTTCTGCTGGAAGGAGGAGTCGCCGACGGCCAGGACTTCGTCGACGATGAGGATGCTCGGCTCGAGGAACGCGGCCAC
>CAZJBJ010000050.1:0-21519 GCA_964544295.1 uncultured Bifidobacteriaceae bacterium | reverse complement strand
GGCATCGCCGAGGACCCCTTCTGTTTGCCGGCCCGGAACGGTTCCTCGACCTCGCGCACCTCGGTGCGTTGCAGGTGGCGGATCTCCAACGCGCACTGCTCGACGGTCGCACCCGCCGACGCGCACGCGTACAACAGCTCGGCGTGCCGGTCGCGAGCTAGCACCTGCGTGGCCGGGACCGGCGTGAGGCCGAGCGCCGCGCACACGTGCTGTTCGACCCGCGGATCGACGTTGCTGTAGGTGCCGACGGCGCCCGAGAGTTTGCCGACCGCGATGCCCGCCCGGGCCCGGCGCAGCCGTTCCACGTCCCGCCGGACCTGGAGGGCCCACAGGGCGAGCTTGACGCCGAAGGTCGTCGGCTCCGCGTGGATGCCGTGGGTGCGGCCGACCATCGGGGTGTCGCGGTACACGTGCGCCTGCGCGGTGATGGCGCGGTCGAGGTCCTCGGCCGCAGTGATGAGCAGGTCCGCCGCCCGGGTCAGCTGCAGGGCGAGTGCCGTGTCGACCACGTCACTCGACGTCAGGCCGTAGTGAACCCACGCACCCTCGGGTTGGCCGACGCGCTCCTGCACCACGTCGACGAACGCGGCGACGTCGTGCTCGGTGATCTTCTCCCGCTCGTCGATCGCGGCGACGTCGAACCCGCCTTTGGCCCGGACGGCCTTGGCCGCCTCGGCGGGCACGACCCCGATCTCGGCCCACGCCTCGGTGGCGAGGATCTCGACTTCGAGCCAGGCCCCGAAGCGGGCCTCGTCGCTGAACAGTTCGGCCATCTCGGGCAGGGAGTAGCGAGGGATCACGATGTCTCCAGATCGGTGGGGGACGGAAGGACGGAGAACCCTTCGGCCGCGGCCGCGACCCGGAGGCGACGGTCGAAGGTGGCGAAGGTGTCGCAGAACTCCAGCGACGCGCGGGCGGTGATCGCGCTCGCCAGTTGGATCGCATCGCCGGCGCGCAGCTCGTAGCGAGGCAGCAGATCAGCGGCGCGGAGCAACACACTGCTGCCGAGCGCGACGGTCGCGAAGCGCGGGGCGTCGTAGGTGCCGCCGCGCAGGTCGTGGCCGAACGCGGCGACGAGCACGCTCGCGTCCTCCGCGGCAAGTTCGCCGAGGCGTTGCTTGCGCCAGATCGCGGACGGGACCTCGACGGCGCTGAGGTCCGAGACCACGAGTCGCCCGTCCAGATCGGCGACGGCCGCGGCACCGGCTTCGGGGACGTACCGCTTCAGGATCGCGGACGCGTCGCAGAACGTCGTCACGAACCGCGGTCCTCCGACACCAGATCCGACAACGGGGTGCCGGCCGCGGCGCGCGCACCGGCGGCGCGGACGAGGGCCGGATCCGGGCCGCGCCCAGGTAGCGGGATGTGGTCGGCGAGGACCCCGGCGTTGCGCAGGCGTTCACGGATCCGTTCGATGTCCGAGCCGGAGGCGTCCGGGTCGGTGGCCGCCCGGAACACGAGGTTGGCCCACTCGTTCATGGACTTGCCCTCGTTGGCCGCCGTGCGCTTCACCCGTTCGACCAGTTCGTCGTCCGCCCGGATCGTCAGCTGCATGCATGCATGCTACCAAGACTGCGCCTACGCATCAAGACTTGATTTGCAGTCTTTTTCGATGCCAGCAGGGTTCAGGCGGTGGCGTGGGCGGCGATGTCGGAGCGGCGGTACACGCCCGGCCAGGAGATGAGGTCGGCGGCCGCGTAGGCCTTGGTCCGGGCCGCCGCCACGTCGGTGCCGAGTGCGGTGACGGCGAGGACGCGACCGCCGGCGGTAACGACGTCGTCGCCCCGCGCCGCCGTCCCGGCGTGGAAGACCACAACGTCGTCGAGCGCGTCGGCCTCGGCGAGACCACTGATGACGTCGCCGGTGCGAGGCGAGGCCGGGTACCCCTCGGACGCGAGCACGACGGTGACGCACGCGTCGTCCGCGAACTCGACCGGCGTCTCCAGCCGGCCGGTCGCGGCCTCCGCGCAGTGCACGGCCAGATCGCTCGCGAACCGCGGGACGACGACCTCGCACTCGGGGTCGCCGAAGCGGACGTTGTACTCGATGACCTTCGGACCCTCGGGCGTGAGCATCAACCCCGCGTAGAGCACGCCGCGGTACTCGATGCCGAGGCGGTCGAGCGTCGCGAGGGTCGGGGTCACGGCGCGGTCCATGATCTCGTCGACGACGGCCGCAGTCGCGATCGGCACCGGTGAGTAGGCGCCCATGCCACCGGTGTTCGGTCCGGCGTCGTCGTCGCCGATGCGCTTGAAGTCCTGCGCCGGTGCGAGCGGTACGCCGGTGGTGGAGCCGTCGCAGAAGACGAGCAACGACAGTTCCGGGCCGGTGAGGCCCTCCTCGATCACGACGGTGCGGCCCGCGTCACCGAAGGCGCGCCCGGCGAGGTACTCGCGCACACCGTCGCGCGCCTCGGCCAACGACTCGGTGACGAGCACGCCCTTACCCGCGGCGAGCCCGTCGGTCTTCACCACGTAGAGACCCGGCATCGTCTCCAGGTAGGCGAGGGCGGCGGGTTCCTCCGCCGCGGTGAACGTGGCGTGCCGCGCGGTCGGGACCTCGGCGCTCGCGAGAATCTCCTTCATCCACGCCTTGGACCCCTCGAGCTGCGCGGCCGCAGCCGACGGGCCGAACACCGGCACGCCGTGGGCGCGCAGTTCGTCGGCCAGACCGTCGACCAGCGGCGCTTCGGGCCCGACGACCGCGAGGTCGAACACGTCGAGGTTCGCCATCGCCTCGTCGAGCTCCATGCACGGGCCGAGCGCGGCGATGCCGGGATTGCCCGGCGCCACGACGACGCCGTCGACCACCGGCGATCGCATCAACCCCCAGGCCAGGGCGTGCTCACGCCCCCCACCACCGACCACGAGTACCTGCACGGGTCAGGCCGCCCTCGGGAGGACCACCGTCTGGTCGCGAGCCGGTCCGACCGACACGAAGCTCACGTGCACGCCGGTGTACTCCTCGATGAAACGGACGTACTCACGCGCCTCGGGCGGGAGATCCTCGATCCGTTCGGCGCGTTCGATGTCGCACTGCCAACCCTTGAACGTCTCGTAGACCGGCTTCACCTTGTGGATGATCGACTGGTGGTACGGCACGTGGTCGTAGCGGGTCCCGTCCTCGCCGACGTAGCCGACGCAGACCTTCAGTTCGGCCAACGGCGAGAGCACGTCGAGCTTGGTGATCGCGAGTTCGGTGCAGGTATTGAGGCGCGACGCGTGCTTGACCATCACGAGGTCCAACCAGCCCGTGCGCCGACGACGCTTGGTGTTCGTGCCGAACTCGGCCCCGCGGTCGACGAGCAGGTCGCCGACCTCGTCCCCCTCGAACAGCTCCGCGGGGAACGGACCGGCGCCGACGCGCGTGGTGTACGCCTTGACCACCCCGACGATGCGTTCCATGTCGCGCGGACCGGCACCGGCACCCGCACACACCGCACCCGACACCGGGTTGCTCGACGTGACGAACGGGTAGGTGCCGTGGTCGAGGTCCAGGAACGTGGCCTGGGCCCCCTCGAACAACACCCATTGCTGGGCGTCGAGCGCCTCGTGCACGAGGTGCACGGTGTCGTCGACCAGCGGTTCCAGGCGTGGCGCGAGCTCCAGGTACTGCTGCGCGAGCGCATCGGCGTCGACGGGCAGGCGGTTGTAGACCTTGGTGAGCACGCCGTTCTTCTCGCGCAACGCGAGATCGAGCTTCTCGCGGAAGATCTTCGGGTCGAAGAGGTCCTGCACCCGCAGGCCGACCCGCATCGCCTTGTCGGCGTAGGCCGGACCGATCCCCCGCTTGGTGGTCCCGAGCTTGGCGTTGCCCAGGTAGCGCTCGTTCAGGCGGTCGATCTCCTGGTGGTACGGCATGATCAGGTGGGCGTTGCCCGAGAGGCGCAGGCGCCGGGTCTCGATCCCGCGGGAGTCGAGCATCTCGAGTTCTTTGAGCAACACCGCCGGGTCGACGACCACACCGTTGCCGATGACCGGCACCACCCATGGGTACAGGATCCCGCTCGGGACGAGCTGGAGCTTGAAGACCTCGCCGTCGACCACCAGGGTGTGGCCGGCGTTGTGGCCGCCCTGGTAGCGGACGCACAACGACGCCTCCTTGGCGAGATAGTCGGTGAACCGACCCTTGCCCTCGTCACCCCACTGGGTTCCGACGATCACTACTCCGGGCACCGCTCACCCCCGCGAAAAGGACCGATTCCTGTGGAGGAACCGGTCCACAACGTGATTGCACTCACGTTGGGAGCAGGTTAGTCGATGGGCCGTCGCACCCGACACCCCGACGGGTGAGCGGGCCCCGAGTGGGCGTCAGCTCGCGGCCAACATCGCGCCGATGTGGTCCAGGACGGCGCCGTGGCTGTCCTGGGGGCTGAACAGGATGAGTTCGGCGTCCTGTTCCACGCGCACGCTGTGCCCGGACGGCCAGAAGAACAGGTCGCCGGTCACGCAGTGCTCACTGTCACCGTTCGTGTAGGTGACCACGACGTCGCCCTGGATCACGTACCCCCAGTGGGGCGCGTCGCAGGCGTCGTCGTGCAGACCGACCAGCAGTGGAGCCAGGTCGGCACCGGCCGCGAGGCTGAAGTACTCGGCGCCGAGGACTCCGTCGGCCGTGCCGAAATCGGGCAACTGTCGGGCGACGGCGCCGGGCGCCTCGACCCGGACGGGGATGTCCTGTTTGGTGATGTGCATGGGTGCTCCTTGGTTGTCGTACGAACGGTTCGGGGTGGGAATCGGTCGACGGGTCAGACGGTCCGGCCGCTGAAGGCCGCCAACCGTTCGATCGGGCTCGCGCCGGTCGGCGGTGTGGTCGCCTGCTTGAACGTCTCGCCGTCGCGCATGTCGTCGCTCAGCGCGTTCCGGGCGAACCCGTCGACCGCGGCGACCACGTCGTCCGGCAGTTCGAAGGCGCGTCCGGTGCCCCGGGCGATGTCGAAGCCGTGCACGGCACCGTCGAACGCGACGAGCCGGGCAAAGGTCTCCCCCGGCATCGCGCCGAGGGGCGACTGCACGGTGCGGGTCATGGCGCCGTCGGACCGGACCGCGTCGAGCAGGTCGTCCATCGTCGTGCGGAACTCGGCCACCGGCACGCCGCCGTTGGTGGTCGCAGGCGCGGAGGGCTCCGGCGGTTGCTCACCCCGGAACAGGTACGCGAACGCGCCGCCGAGCCCGATCATGTGGTCGAGGACGCCGCGCACGTCGAACCGCTCGCACGGGGTCGGGTGCTGCAGTGCGCTCGGCTCGATCCCTTCGACCAGTTCCGTGAGTGCGGGCACGATGATCGCCAGCTGGGCAGTGGGTTCCATAGTGGGCCTTTCGTCGTGGGTGCGGGGTCGCCGGGGGGCTCACCAGCTCAGGCGGAACAATCACTGTCACAATGTGACCATGGCGTCGATCGGCACTCTCGTGGCGCGCGCGCTCGAACAGGCGAACTGGTCGGAGGCGCTGGCACTGCTGGACGGGATCGGCGCGGATGCGGATACCCCGGAACTCCTGGAGCTGCGGGCGCAGGCGGCCTACGGCAACGGGGATTTCGAGGCGTCGGTCGCGGCCTGGGAACGCCACCACGCCCTGCTCCGCGAGCAGGGTGACGACGTCGGCGCCGCTCGCGCGGCCGCCATGGTCGCGGTCTTCCTCCTGATCGACACCGGGATGATGGCGCCGGTGCGCGGCTGGACCCGGCGGGCCGAGCGACTCCTCGACGGGGCGGGTGAGACCCCGGTCCATCCGCTCATCGCCGCGGTGCAGGCCTACGAACGGTTCATGTGCGGCGAGATGGTGGACGCCCGACGCTTGTCGACGGTCGCCATCGAATCGGGGCGACGACTCGACAATCCCGCCGCCGTCGTCCTCGCGCGGACCGCGGCCGCTCGCATCACGATCCTCGAAGGCGACGTCGAATCCGGGTTGGCCCAGCTCGAGGAGGTCGGCGCACTGTTGATGTCGGGCGAGGTCGACCCGCTCACCACCGGGATGATGCTCTGCGAGATCGTGTGCGCCGCGCAGGGTCTGCTCCTGCACGACGTGGCCGCCGAGTGGACCGACGCGATGGACCGGTGGAGTCACGGCGCCGCGTTCGGCGGGCTGCACGGCCGGTGCCGGGTGCATCGTGCCGAGATCCTGCGGGTGACGGGTCCGAGCGACGCGGCCGAGCTCGAGGCGCTGGGCGCGTGCGACGACCTGCGCCCGTGGATGCGGCGCGAGTTCGGGTGGCCGCTCGCCGAGCTCGGCACGATCCGGCTCCGCCGGGGTGATCTCGACGGGGCCGAGGAGGCGTTCGTCGCCGCGCACGAGCACGTGTGGTGCCCGCATCCCGGTCTGGCGCTCGTGCGGTTGGCCCAGGGTGACACCGCCGGCGCGATGGCGTTGATCACCGACGCCATCGACCACCCGTTCCGGGCGCCGTCGAAGGAGCGACCACCCTTCGGCGAGTTGTCCCTCGCGCCGCTCCTGGAGGCGCAGGTCGAGATCGCCGCGGCCTGCGGCGACCTCGACGTGGCTCGCCGCGCGACCGCCGCGCTGCACGACATCGCCGCCACCTACGGGAGCCCGTGGCTGCTCGCCTCGGCCCGGTTGGCGCACGCGCGCACCGCCCTGCTCACCGACGATCTCGAGGCGGCGATCGACGCGAGCGTCTCGGCGGTCGCGGGCTGGGCCGACATCGGCGCGCCCTACGAGACCGCGGTCGCGCGCATGACCCTGGCCGAGGCCCAGGCCCGTGCGGGCCGCGCCGAAATCGCCCGGATGGAGCGGTCGGCCGCGGCGGAGGCCTTCGACCGGTACGGCGCGACCCGCCAGGCCGCGCACGCCCGGGCGCTACTCGCAGACGCCGCGGGCGAACCGGCCGAGTCGCCGGGCATCACACCTGCTGGATCCGCGACCTTCCGCCTCGACGGTGATTCGCGCGTCATCGCCTTCGCCGGGCAGTCGACGGTGCTGCGCGACCTCAAGGGGTTCCGGTATCTCGCGCGGATGCTCGCCGACCCCGGGCGTGAGTTCCACGTGCTCGACCTCGTCGCCGTCGAACAGGGCACCTTGCCCACCGGCGACGCGGCCGTGGTCGGAGTCGCCGATCTCGAACTCTCCGGTCCGATCGACGTCCCGGCCCTCGACGACGCGGCGCGCGACGCCTACCGCCGCCGCCTCGCCGACGTGGACGAGGACATCGAGGACGCGCGTCGATGCAACGATCCCGCCCGCGCGGAGCTCGCCGAGCGGGACCGTGAGTTCCTCATCGCCGAGCTCAGCCGGGCCGTCGGCCTCGGGGGTCGGCTCCGGGCCGTCGGGAGCGACGCGGAACGGGCGCGCACCGCCGTCGCACGCACCCTGAAGTACTCGATCACACGGATCGGCGAGGCGATTCCGGCGCTCGCCGAGCACCTCGACAACGGTCTCCACACCGGCATCTACTGCTCGTACCGCCCGGACCCGCTCGCCCGCGTCGACTGGTCGATCTGAACCGACGCGGTGACTATGCGGGCCGTCGGTGCCGACGACGGAGTCGCCGACGCTCGCGCGGCGTGGTCCCGCCCCAGACGCCGTAGTCCTCGGGGCCCGCCAGGGCAGCCCGCAGGCATTCGCTCGAGACCGGGCACTCGGCACATACGGCCTTCGCCGATTGCGCCCCCGTGCCATCCTCGTCGCCGGGGAAGAACAACGACGTCGCCAGACCACGACACCGCGCCCGGCTCCGCCAACGTTCATTGGCGACCTCGGCCCCGTTCAGGGGATGGTTCGCATGGGACGCCTCGACCTCGCTCGCCGCCCGGGCCGTCGGGTCCCGATCCTCGGACACCTGCCCCTACCGATCCGGCCCGGCGTCGTCGGGCAGCCCGTCGACCTCCTCGTCGAGGTCCGTGGTGAGACCGTCCTCGTCCACCGGATACAGCTCGCCGCAGTTCGGGCAGGCGGCACCGGGCTCGAGATCGAGTTCACCGCAGTAGGCGCATCGCCTCATGGTTCCTCCTCACCGTCCGTCGAGTATCCGACGGACGGGACGGAATGACCACCGCCTTTGGTCCCATCGACCCGTACCGCCGAGATTCGATGCTGGGACCCCCGTTGCGCGGCGCGGCTCGGCTGACCAGACTGCACGACCCGGCGGAAAGGATCGACGCATGCGGCGCTTGAGTGGGATGGACACGGCGTTCCTGTACCTCGAGACGCCGACCGCGCACATGCACGTGCAGGCCGTGATGCTGCTCGACCCGTCCACCGTCCCGGGCGGCTATTCGTTCGAGAAGATCAAGGCCCAGCTCGCGGCCCGACTGCCCGCCCTGCCGGAGTTCCGACGCCGGATCGGGTGGGTGCCCTTCGACCTGCATCGGCCGATCTGGTTCGACGACCCGGACTTCGACCTCGACTACCACCTGCATCACGTCGCGGTCCCGGCCCCGGGGACGCCGGATCAGCTCGCCGACATCATCAGCGACATCGCCGGTCGACAGCTCGACCGCGACCGGCCGCTGTGGGACTTCTGGGTCATCGAGGGCGTCGAGGCGGGCGGCGCGGTCGCGGTGGTCGCCCGCATGCACCACGCGACGATCGACGGCGTGTCGGGGTCGAGCCTGATCACGAGCATCCTCGACCTCGAACCGGCACCGGCCCCGCCGGCGCCCGTCGACGAGTGGGAACCCGAGCACAAGCCGTCGGACATCGAGATGATCCGCCACGCCATCGTGTCGCGACTGAAGCGGCCGATGCCGTACGCGTTCGCGATGGCGACGCCGAACATCGTGCGGAGCGCGATCGGCATCACCCGGGTCCGGCGCGATCCGAGCCTCCCGTCGGGCGGCACACCGTTCAACACGCCGATCACCCCGTGGAACGCGCCGCTGACCGCGCACCGCCGCGTCGCGTTCGCGTCGGTACCACTGGACGAGGTCAAGGCGATCAAGGCCGCGCTCGACTGCACGGTGAACGACGTCGTCCTCGCGACCGCGACGGGAGCCTTGCGCCGCTACCTCCAGTCGCTCGAGGCGTTGCCCGACCGTCCGCTCATCGCGTCCTGCCCGGTCTCGGTGCGCAACGACGACACCGCACATATCGAGAGTGCGAACAAGGTGTCGTCGATGTTCGTGTCGTTGCCGACCCAACTCGACGACGTGGAGGCCCAGGTCGACCACATCCGGGGCGCCACCAAGGGGGCGAAGGAAGAGCACCACGCGATGGGCGCGCGGACGTTGATGGAGTTGGGCGAGCTCGCCGGACCGTTGAGCTTCGGGCTCGCCAGCCGCCTCCTCGGCGGGTTGGCCGGTCGCGGCGCGGTGCCGATCAACCTCGTCATCTCGAATGTGCCCGGCCCACCGTTCCCGCTCTATCTCGCCGGCGCACGGGTCGTGTCACTGCTCCCCCTCGGCCCGCCGATCGAAGGAGCCGGCCTGAACGTGACCGTGCTGAGTTACCTCGACCGGATGGACTGGGGCTTCATCGCGTGTCGCGAGCTGGCACCGCAGCTGCATCGCCTGGCGGCCGCCGTCGAGGATGCCCACGCCGAACTCCGCAAGACCGCCGGGTTGTGAACATCGTGGATCCCACCCAGCCGATGGACCGTCGCCGGTTCCTCGGCGTCGCCGCCGGCACCACGGCCGGGCTGGCGCTGCTCGCGGCGCAGCCCATGCGGGCGCTGGCCGACGCGCCGTCGCCGTTCCTGCTCGGCGTGGCCTCGGGCGATCCGCTGCCGAACGGCGTGGTGCTCTGGACGCGCCTGGCCCGTGATCTGAGCGACCCGACCGGGGGGATGGGGAAGCGACCGGTCCGCGTCCGGTGGGAAGTGGCGACCGACGCGCGCATGCGCCGGATCGTCCGCCGCGGCGACGCGACGGCTCGACCGGAACACGCCCACAGCGTCCATGTCGACGTCCGGGGACTGCAGCCCGGTCGCACCTACTGGTACCGGTTCCGCACTGGTGGAACCGGCACCGAGCCGGCACGCACCCGCACGGCACCGGCGCGCAACGCGCGCGGCGGAGAGCTGACGATCGCGCAGGTGTCGTGCCAGCGGATGGATCACGGCGCGTTCGCCGCCTACGCCGACATCGCGGCTGCGGCCCCGGATCTGGTGACCCATCTCGGTGACTACATCTACGAGTACCCGATCACCTTCGGTCAGCCACTCACCGACGTACCCGTCGATCTCGCCGGCTACCGCCTGCGCTACGCCCGTTACAAGCAGGACCCGGAACTCCAGAAGGCGCACGCGATCGCACCGTTCGTCGTCACCTGGGACGACCACGAGGTCGAGAACAACTACACCGGGTTCGTGCCCCAGGAAGGCAGCGTCACGCCGGATCGCGCGTCGTTCAGCGCCCGGCGCGCCGCCGCGTACCAAGCCTGGTGGGAGCACCAGCCGGTCCGCATGCGCGCGCCGCGGGGACCGAACCTGCGGATCTTCCGCCGACTCGAGTTCGGGGCGCTCGCGACCCTGCACGTCCTCGACAGTCGCCAGTACCGCACGGATCAGAACTGCTCGACGAGCGACGTCGGCCCCCGCTGCGACGGCGCCGACGCTGCCGGCTTCACCGTGCTCGGGCGCGATCAGGAGCGCTGGATCGCGTCCAGCATGCGGCGGAGTTCGGCGCGCTGGAACGTGGTACTCAACCAGGTCGTGATGCAGCAGTGGCGCTTCGCCCCCGGTAACGCGGTGTGGAACCTGGACCAGTGGGACGGCTACCCCGCGGCACGTGACCGCATGGTGCGCACACTCGGCCGCGGGAAGGCCACGCCGATCGTGCTCACCGGCGATGTCCATTCGAGTTGGGTCGGCAGTCTGGTGCGCGACTTCGACGACCCCGATGCCACACCGGTCGGCACCGAGTTCGTCGGCCCGGCGGTGACATCGGCACCGAGCTCGCTGCTCGCGTCGACCATCCCGACGATCCTGGAGAACAGTCCCCAGATCCGGTGGGCCGACGGCGCCGAACGGGGTTGGGTCCGCCACACCGTCACCGCGAAGGACTGGGACGCCGAGTACCGGTTCCTCCCCGACCCGTTCGACCCGGCCGTGCCGGCGCGCGTCGCGACCCGCTGGCACGTCGATCGGAAGTCGAACCTCTCCGAGGTCTGATCCCGGCCACGCGGTTCAGCCGATCGCGGTCACCCAACCGCGCCGGAGATCCGCATGGCGACGAGCACGCATCCCCCGACGCCGAGCACCCGGCGCCACGGATTGACGCCCCGCACCACTTCGTCGAGCGCCCACCAGGTCAACGCGCCGGTCCCGACCCATCCCGCGACGTCGTCGGGCCGGGAATCGTCGGACACGAACGCACGGACGACCGCGGCCGCGAAGAAGATCCACAACGGGAGGTTCGGGAACTGCGCGACGACGATCCGACCGGTCGTGCGGTCACGGAACCACCAGTCGAAACTCGTCGGTCGGAGACTCATCGACTCGAACGGTCCCACGCGACGTCAGTCATCGAGCTCACCCTACGGGCGCGATCAGTCGGTGAACACGTCGGCGCCGCGCGCTTCGAGCGCGTCGAGGCGGGGCAGCCACGCCGCCATCGCCGGATGCGTGCACCGGCTCCGGGCCGCGGCGATGGCCGCCGCGAAGCACGCGGCGTCGCCGTTCGGACCCAGCCCGAGTTCGACCTCGGCCGCGTGGTGGTCGACGCCGACGATCAACGGTTCCGACTCGCGCTCGGTGAGCACCCGCCGCGACTCGTCGAACCAGTGGCGGGCGTCGTCGGGCCGCCCATCCAGCGCGCACAGCAGGGCGTAGGACCAGCGGGCGTCGACCTCGGGATAGTCGAGATCCGGTTCGAGCCACTTCTCGCGCACGTTGCGTTCCAGCGCCGGTAGGTAGCCCGCATCGCCGAGCCGCCAGGCGATCTCGACCGCGTACGCGAACGCGATCGGAGCGTTCGGCGCCCAGGGGCCGGCACGATCGAGGGCGGGCAGCGCGTCGTCGAGGATGGCACGGGCGTGGTCGGCGATCCCGCCGAGGACGAGCCCGCGTGCCGCGGCGAGCCGCAACGCGAGCCCGGCCCACCGCGTGTCGGGTTGCTCGGACGCCTCGAGCAGCAGGTCGGCGATCTCCACGCCGAGGTCCACCCCAGTGACGACGTCGCGCAACATCGGCACGACCATGACCTGGAGCCACTGATTCGACCCCGGCGCGATACGCGGGAGCAGTGCCAGTGCCGCATCGAGATCGGCGGCCGCGGCGTCGAAGTCCCCGACCACGGTCTCGAGCCGTGATCGGAACGCGACCATGAAGGCCTCCATCGCCACGAGACCCTGCTCCCGGAACGACGCTTCGGCCTCGTGGAGCCGACCGATGCCGATCCGCCAGGCGCCGCAGCCGAGGACGCCGGCGAAGGTGCCGTCGTCGAGCCGCGCTCGAGCCTCGACACCCGAGGCGGGTCCGTCGCAGAGGAAGCCCGCCCGGTCCTCACTCGGCAGGGTGGCCAGAACACTGCGCAGTTCCCGGTACTCCTCGTCGTCCACCGGGATCCCCGGCGTCGTCGGGTCGAAGTGATCACGTTCGCCGAGTTCGGCCTGACGCACGCGAGCCCACTGGAGATCGCGTCGGTCGTCGCGCAGCCACCCGCGGGCGAGGGGGGCCAGCCGCCAGGTGACGGTGATGTCGTCGAGCGCTTCTGCGAGGCGGATCAGCTCGACGAGGAAGTCCGCGGCCGCGTCCGCGCCCTGTGTCGCCGCGAGACCGTCGGCCGCGCTCGCCGCATCGGCGAGGAACGTCTCCGGATCGCCTTGCGCGAGCAGTTCGGCCTGGGCCGTCCGGCACTGAACGTCGACGGATCGCTCGTCCCCCTCTTCGAGCAGCTCCGCGGCGGTACGCAGCGCGGCGAGCTCCTCGTGCCGGGCGTAGCGGGCCGCGGCATCGTCGGCGACCGCCAGCGCGTACGGCACCCCGCGTTCGGCGCCAGGGATGGCGGAGCTGTGGAGGTAGTGGCGGGCGAGGGTCGCCGCCTGCGCCGCGTCGGGGGCGCCGCGCAGCTCCTTCTCGATCGCCTCGGCAATCGCCCGGTGCATGCGCACCTGCCGGCTCGGGTTCAGCTCCTCCACCAACGTGTGCCGGAACAGGGCGTGGGTGAACTCGTACCGGTCGAACTCGTCGGTCGCGGCCACGATCCGCGCCTCGAGCGCTTCGTCGATCGCGTCGAGGGCGTCGTCCTCGTCGATCTTGGTGACGATCGCCGCGATGGTGAGCGGGAACGACACCTCGAAGAGGGCGCCGGCGGCGAGGAGTTTGTTGGCGTCGGGTGAGAGGCGGGACAGCCGCCGGCCGATCACGTCTCGGACCCCGGCCGGAATGCTCAACTCGGCGTCGGGCGCGGCGACCCACACGCCGTCCTCCACCCGCAGCTGCCCCTCGTCGGCGAGATGCAGGAGGGTCTCGCGCAGGAAGAACGGATTGCCGTCGGTCTCGGTGGCGAGCTGTCGTGCGAACTCGGGTGGGACCGGGTGCCCGGAGATCCGTTCGAGGAGCGCCTGCACGTCGTCGATGCCCAGACCGTCGAGCGCGATGCGGGTGACCTCGACCTCCCGCTGAAGTTCGGGGAGCGCCTTGGCGAACGGGTGCCGGCGGTCCAGGTCCGTCTCGCGGTAGGTGCCGATCACCAGCACGTGGGTCCGGGTGGCGACGCGCGCCAGGCTGCGCAGCATGCCGACGGTCGCGTCGTCGGCCCAGTGCAGGTCCTCGACCACGAGCGCGACCGGCCCGGCCTCACTCAACCGGGTGAGCCACTGGCCGACGGCATCGTGCAGGCGCGCGGTCTCGGCATCGGCCGGGATCGGACGCGGTTCGCCCGCATCCGGGACTGCGTCGCGGATCGCGGGCGCGAGCCGGGCGATGACGGCCGCGTCCGCGCCGAGCATCGTGCGGGCGTTCGCCGCCGGGGTGCGGCGCACCCAATCGGTGATCGCCTCGGTGAAGGGGGCGTAGGGCACGACGTCACCGTCGTGACATCCGCCGATCAACACCGTGAGTCCGTCGAACTGCGCGCAGACCTCGGCCGCGAGCCGGGTCTTGCCGATACCGGGTTCCCCGGCGACGAGCACGACCCCGCCGACGTCGTCGCGCGCGGCGGCGAGTCGACCTGCGAGCAGCTCCCGCTCCTTGGCCCGGCCGACGTACGGTGCGCGGGTCCGGAGGTCCGCCGCCCCCGCGGCGGGTTCCCAGCCGACGTCGAAGGTCGGGACCGGTTCGGGGAGTCCCTTGAGGTCGAGGTCGCCGACCGATGTCATCTCGTGCCCACCGCGACCACGGGCGAGCACCCGCACGACCTCGGCCACGAGGATGTGGCCACCGTCTGCCGCGGCGCAGAGGCGCGACGCCTCCACGACCGGCGTGCCGAAGCAGTCGCCGTCCTCGAGGGTGACGTCCCCCGCCGAGATGCCGACGCGGATCGCGAGGTCGAGCTGCTCGTTGCGGGCGTGGAGGTCGACCGCCCGTTGCATGGCGACTCCCGCGGCGACGGCCTCGGCCGCGCCCGCGAACATGACCAGCACGCCGTCGCCGAGGCCCTTGACCACCGTGCCGCCGTTCGCCTCGGCGGCGTCGATCAGCGAACGATCGTGGTCCCGCCGCACGATCTCGGCCCGTTCCTCACCGAGGTGGGAGCGGAGTTCGGTCGAGCCGACGAGATCACTGACGAGGATCGTCGCAGTCTGGGTGGCCATCGCCTCGCCTGTGGTCCTCTCGTCGTCACGACGTCGGGCGACGGCCCTCCGGCCTCTGCCCCGGTGCTGCTCGTGTCGACGCTACCCGGCGGGCAAGGTGCGGGGCGGAGACGGCCGGTCAGTGGCGCGCGGTCCAGTCGGCGACGGCGTCGTCCCACACCGCGCGGCTCGTGACGATGCGCGTGTCGGGACACTGCGCCAACCACGCCGCCGACTCCGGGAACGCACCGCTGCCCAACCACACGATCGTGTTCCCCGAACACGTCACCGAGTAACCGTCGGGCAAACCGAGCGAACCGTGGTTCGGCAACTGGTCCACCCGGAACACGTTGTTGCGCAACACCAACTTCGGTGACCGACCGGTGCCGTCCCACTTGAAGAACCCGCCGTGACCCGGCGCCGGCCCCTTGTAGACCGTCGGCATCGGTTGCAGCCGCACCAGGCTCTGGCGAATCGCCATCGTGCGGTCACGGCCATCCGAGGTGGTATCCGACGAACTCGGTCGGGTCGAGAAGGCGACGTAGCACCCGTTGAAGAACGAGTCGACGATCGCGCCGGCGTTGAGCTTGTCGTTCTCGACGCAGTCGTCGTGGATCATCGTCTCGTGCGCGCCGCGCACGGTCCAGTTGCTCGCACCTTCGCGGAGGCGAATCCCGTCGCCGTAGTTGTGGACCCGGAGGTCCTCGATCGTCGAATCCGGGTTCGCGACGTTGAACGCGCCGGTCGAGTGGAAGGTGTCCCAGGTGGTGGTGCTGGCGTAGGTGCCGGTGATGGTGCCGCCGTTCCAACACACGCCGGCGGTGCCGGTGATCGAGACCGGCCAGTCGTCGACCTGGGTCCAACTCGCGGTGCGCGCGTCCACCGCGGTCGCGCTCGACACCGACGGCGTGTAGCGGCTCGTCTGCTCACCACCCACCGCCCGCAGGGGGCTCTGACCCAGACACTCCGACGGTGACGAGGTCGCGGTCGGGGTCGGCGACACCGACGTGGTCGTGGTGGTCGTGGTGGTCGTGGTGGTGGTGCTGGTCGGCGCCGTCGTGGTGGTCGTGCTCGGCGGCGCGGTGGTCGTCGTGGTGGTCACCGGTGGCGCGGTCGTGGTCGTGGTCGTGCTGGTCGGTGGCGCGGTCGTCGTCGTGGTGCTCGCCGCGCCGACGAGGCCGGCGCGCCAGTCGGTGACCGCGTCGTCCCACACCGCGCGACTGGTCACGATGCGCGTGTCGGGACACAGCGTCAACCACGAGGCCGACTCCGGGAACGCACCGCTGCCCAACCACACGATCGTGTTGCCCGAACAGGTCACCGAGTAGCCGTCGGGCAAGCCGAGCGAACCGTGGTTCGGCAACTGGTCGACCCGGAAGACGTTGTTGCGCAACACCAACTTCGGTGACCGACCGGTGTCGTCCCACTTGAAGAACCCGCCGTGACCCGGCGTCGGCCCCTTGTAGACGGTCGGCATCGGTTGGAGCCGCACGAGTGATCCGGTCACGCTCATCGTGTTGGCGCGCCCGTCGGACTTGGTGTCGGTCGAGGTCGGGCGAGCCGAGAACGCGACGTAGCACCCGTCGAACAGGGACTGGGAGATCACGCCCGCGTTGAGTTTGTCGTTCTCCACACAGTCGTCACGGATCATCGTCTCGTGCGCTCCGCGGACGAGCCAGTTCTCCGCACCCTGGCGGAGCCGGATCCCGTCGCCGTAGTTGTGGACGCGCAGGTTGTCGATCGTGGCCGACGCGTTCGATACGTTGAACGCGCCCGTCGAGTGCAAGGTCCGCCACGACGTCGAGTCCGAGTAGGTCCCGGCGATCACACCACCGGTCCAACAGATCTCAGCGGTCCCCGAGATCGTGACCGGCCACGCGTCGACCTGGGTCCAACTCGCGCTCCGGGCGTCGAACCCGGTCGCGCCCGCATCGATCGTGGCGCGGTACTTCGACGTCTGCGCACCGGTGATCGGGCGGAGCGGCGCCTGGGCCAGGCAGGCGTCGAGCCCGACGTGGACCGACGGCTGCACCGCGGCGGCGGTCGCCGCACCCATGGCGACGACCTGGGAGAAGGCGACGGCGACGACCACGAAGATCGACGGAACGAGCTGCTTGCAGGATCGGACTGACGGCAAAGGGGTCCCCTGGGTCGAGTGGGGTGCTCCACCGGGCTCGCTCCCGCTGGACGTGCGTCACCCCGACGGCATCGATCCCTGTTCTTCGACATCTGCGCGCGAACTTCTTGAACATTCCCGACGAGTTGGTGCCGGACGCTCGCCGCCTGAGCTTCCGCGGCGGCCACCTACGATCTCCCGTCGACCGGTTGGGCGGAGCAGGAGATCTGGATGTGAGCAACGACACGGACGCGCGCGGTACCGACGAGCCGCCCGAGGTCACCTTCCGGCACCGACTGAACGAGCAATTCCCGACGCCGCCCGTCGCGTTCAGCGCCGACGGTCGCCTGGTGCAGGTGGCCGGACCGGTCACGCTCGGGGTGACCGTCGGCGGATTCGCCGTCGTCGACCGCCGCTCCGATCCGACGCGGCTCGTCGTCATCCAGGTGCGCGACCTCCACACCGTCGACCGCGACGGTCCCATGATCCGCTTCGACGAGCGGGAGGACTACGGCGGGTTGGGCGCGCCCGGTTCGATACTCACGACCCGGCAGCGGGTCCAGCTCGGCGAGGGCACCGTGCTCGGCACGCTCGGCGCCGACGGGTTCGCGGCGACCGACCAGGTCGAGCCGTTCGGCGAGGAGTTCGTGCGGGCCGCGAGCGCGGCCGAAGTCGCAACCGTGCGCGAGGCCGCGGACGCGGAGGCCGCTACGTTCGAGATCGGCGTGCTGCGCGACGCGCCGGCCGTGCCCGCCCGGTTGCAGTCGAAGGGGTTCTCCCGCCACACCTTCATGTGCGGACAGTCCGGTTCGGGCAAGACGTACACGACCGGCGTGCTGTTCGAACGCCTGTTGCTCAACACGACGCTGCCCCTCTTGATCCTCGATCCGAACTCCGATCACGTGCACCTCGGACGCCTCGCCGATCCCGACGACCCGTCGCCCGAGGCCGACCGCTACCGGCGCGTCGCGGGCTCGGTGACCACCGTGCGCGCCCGCGGCCTCGACGGGACCTACACGTTGTGCATCGACTTCAGCGACCTCGACCCGGAGATCCGTGCGCACCTGCTCCGCCTTGATCCGATCGCCGACCTCGACGAGTTCAACTCGCTCACGCAGATCACCGACTCGTTGGGTACGACGTTCTCGGTGGACGACGTGGCGCACGCCGCCGCGCAGACCGACGCCACCGCATCGATCGCCCGACGGATCGAGAACCTCCGGCTCGCCGAGTGGAGCCTCTGGCGCCGCGACTGTGAGGAGTCAGCCGCGTCCGAGGGGATCGGCGACGACCGGTGCATCGTTGTCGACACCGGCAGTCTGGCGACACGGGACGAGCGCAGTGCCGTCGCGCTCGCGATCCTCGGCCGTCGGTGGCAGGCGCGACGCGACCGACGGCCGATGCTGCTCGCGATCGACGAGGCCCACAACGTGCTGCCGGCCGCAACCACCGATCCGTTGCTGCAGGCGACGACGGACATCGGCACGCTCATCGCCGGTGAGGGTCGGAAGTTCGGCCTCCACCTGTTCGTGGCGTCCCAGCGTCCGGGCAAGGTGCACCCCAACGTGCTCTCCCAGTGCGACAACCTCATCCTCATGCGCATGAACGGCGTCGGCGACGTCGCTGAGCTCGAAGCGCTGTTCTCCCACGTGCGACCGATGCTGCTGCGGGAGTCGCTCACGTTCGGTCTCGGTCAGGCGCTGTTCGCCGGCCGGATCGCACCGGTGCCACTCCTCACCAAGGTCGGCACCCGCCTCACGCCCGAAGGTGGCGGCGACGTCCCGACCACCTGGGCCGCACCGACGGGGTGATTCAGTTCGCTACCGGCTGTGCCGAAACACCGGCATGGCAGGAGCATCACACCGCGCCGGACACCGGACGCGGGAACAGTGGCGTCAGGCTCGGCGCGGCGTCCTGAGGAGCAACTCCAAACTCTTCGCGGCACTGGTCCTCGTCCTTCTCGCAGTGGGATTCGGGGCCCTCTGGATCATGTCCAGCCTGGGTTACCCGGCCGGTGGAGGGTTCCTGCTCGGCGTCGCGGTCACGAGCATGGGAGCCGCGCTGTACTGGATCACCGACGTGATGAGCGGCGCGGCCAATGCGAAGTTCGGGACCCTGGGCGAGATCAACACCTCCGAGTTGTTCCGATCACGTTCGATGCGGCGACAGGGTTGGCAAGTCGTCGACTCGGTTCCATTCGACCGGCTGGACGTCGACCACGTGGCGAGCGGCCCGGCCGGAGTCCTGGCCATCGAGAGCAAGTGGACGAACCACGACTGGCGCATCATCGACGGCACGCTCGACCTCTCCTGGGATCACCTCGGTCAGGCCACCCGCGGTGCGCGCAAGATCCGCTTGCTGCTCCGGTCCATGGACATCCACGTTGACGTCATCCCGGTACTGATCGTTTGGGGTCCAGGTTCGTTCGACCACGGTTTCGAACCACAGATCATCGACGGTGTCATCGTCGTCAACGGTCCGACCGCGCGCGACTTCACGAAGACGGCCTCCAGCTTCACCCGGTCGTCCGCATCGTCCGAGCAGGTCGAGCTCATCACTCGACAACTGCTCGAGTACGTCGACGGGTTCCAGCCGGCTACGGACAAGGTTCGCGCCAGCGTCCGGTAGTTCGATCGGTCTCGAACACGAAGCGGAGCAGCCGCGCGGCGATCACTGTCGGATCACGACATTCCCGCGCCGGTCGCGCCAGACGTGAACGGTTATGTCAGGGTGGTACATGACTGCGGTAGGGATCGACGGGTGTTCGAAAGGGTGGATCGCGGTTGCGGTCGGTTCCGAGACGACGAGTGTTCACTACCTACCGAGCATCTCCTCCGTGTCGAGCGTGATCCCCGGCGCGACGGTGATCGCGATCGACATCCCCATCGGGTTTCCTGAGTCCGGCTACCGCGCCTGCGATATTGAGGCGCGAGTGATGCTCGGCCCTCGGCGCAGCTCGCTCTTCTTCACTCCCGTGCGAGCTGCGTTGGAAGCTGAACCCCACGCCGCGGCGACGAGGATCGCGAAAGCGACGACGGGCAAGGGGATGAGCCAGCAGGCGTATGCGCTCCGCCACAAGATCTTCGAGGTCGACCGCTGGCTGCCATCGGCCGCGTGTGACGTGCGGGAAGCGCACCCCGAAGTCTCGTTCCGAGAGCTGATGGGCGCCCCAGCAACTGCATCGAAGAAGACGTGGGCAGGGATGGTCGAGCGACGCGACGCGCTCGCCGGCAAGGGCATCACGTTGGAGAGCGTGCCGCCCGAGGTTGGCACGCGGGCTGCCGTTGACGACGTTCTCGATGCCGCAGTGGTCGCGTGGACTGCGCAGCGGATCCTCGACGGCGCCGCGTACTCGATCCCGATGATCCCAGAGATCGATGCCGACGACGTGGAGATGGCCATCTGGGTGTAGCCCAAAGCTGGCGAGGCGCCGCGCTCGGCGTTGCGTGATTGATCGGCTGACGCGCCCGACCGGCGCAACCTCACGGCTTCGTCGACCGGCCGCGGCTGCGCCGCCACGAGTGCTGCGCGTTGCGTTTGCGCCACATCGGATCCGCGATCGTCGACGCGTGCACCTCGGCATCGAGCAGGTCGGCCTCGGCGAGCAACTCGGCGGATCGAGCCGAGTACATCGCGGCGGACCGCAGGTCCTGGGACGTCGCGCCCAACACGTCGCGAGACCCGTCCCAGTCGCCGGCATCGGCGGACTCGATGGCGTCCTTGCGCGCCCGGGCCGCCCGCAGGAGCCACACCTCGTCGACGACCTCGGCGTCGGCGCCGAGCGCATCCGCCTCGTCGGCGTTGACGAGGTTGACCACGACCGGCACGGTGAGCTCGTGACCTTCGACCTTCTCGCCGACCGCCACGTACCGCAGCACGACCTCGGCGACCTTGGCCGGTCCGAGGGCGGCGAGTTCGGGGATGTGCAGCGCGAACACGAGCCGACGGACCTCGGACCCGTACGCATCGCCGACCGCGACCTGCAGCCCACCCGGCACTTCGGTGACCGGGTAGTCGTTGAGCACCCCGAGCACCTTCACCGCGTCGGTCGGGCGGATCTCGACGCTCACGTTCTGCGCGACCAGGCTGGCGAGCCCGTCGAACTCCTCGGTGAAGATGCCGGGCGCGTCCTCGGCGGTCGCGGCGAAGTAGGTGTTGCCGCCGGAGCTGCCGGCGATCGCCGCGAGCAGGTCCTCGTCGAATCCGGCGCCCATCCCGATCGTGGTGGTCGCGGCGCGGGCTCGGGTCCCGGCCGCGATCTGCTGGAGCTGCGCGGGATCGTCGATGCCCTGGTTGGCGTGGCCGTCGGTCAGGAGCAGGACCCGGCGGGTCGCCTCACCCGGTACGCGGTTCAGTTCCTCGAGCCCCTTGAGCCATCCGCCCGAGAGGTTGGTGCTCCCGCCGGCGTGGATCTGGTCGATCGCCGCGGCGAGCGCGACCGGGTCGGCGGGACCGAGCGGTACGACCAGGTCGACCTCGTCGTCGAAGGTGACGAGCGCGAGGTGATCGGTCGGGCGGAGTCGGCCGGCGAGGAACCGCGCCGCGTCCTTCGCCGCATCGAGGCGGTCGCCGGTCATCGACCCGGACCGGTCGATGACCAGTGCGAGGTGCAACGGCGCCCGCTCGACGCCGGGCGCGTCGGGCGCGTGGAGTTCGAGCATGCAGTGCACGTCGTGCTCGCCCTCGACGGCGAGGAGCTGGTGGTCGAAACGGAGGTGGGTCTGCATGGTGACTCCCGAGGGATAGTTGATCTGACTCCTCCGAGTCTGGAGA
>CAZJBJ010000049.1:0-22046 GCA_964544295.1 uncultured Bifidobacteriaceae bacterium | reverse complement strand
CGGCCGCGTGCGCCATCTTCTTGGTCCTCGGGAGTGAGGAGTCCACCTACCTTGCCGTCTACGCGGCCGGTGTGTTCGTCCTGCTCTCGATGACGGCGTGGGCGGCGGTACTGCGGGTCGTGCGCCGCCGCCGGCATGGCGCGGGACTCGGACTCGGGACCCTGCTCGCGGTCACTGCCGCCGCACTGTTCGCGACCACGGCGACGGTCGTCATCTTCGTGGAACGGTTCACCGACGGCGTCTGGATGTACTTCGTGCTCGTTCCCGCACTCGCACTCGTCTTCGGGCTGGTGCGCCGCCTGCGCGGTCATCCGGGCCCGACCGTCGAACGCATCGGGCGACTGCTCAGCCGATGGAGCGGTGGGGATCACGCGCTGATCGGCGTCGACGAGCAACCCGGCGATCCCGTCGTCGCCCCCGTGGTCGCGGAACTCCGCACCGGACGGGATGCGGGTTCGGAGCCTCCCGCTCCCGCGCCCGCTGCCGGGGCGGCGACGCTCCTCCGCGTCCAGCCGATGCCGGTCTCCGGTGCCTGGCGCGTCGCGGTCCCGCTCGACGGTTCTGCGCTGGCCGAGCGGGCCCTCGGCTACGCGGTGGCGATCGGCCGCCTCCAGCCGGTCGAGCTCCACCTGGTGCACGTGCACGAGTCCGGAGACATCGACCGCGCGCACGAATACGTCGAGCTCGTGATCGCGGTACTCCGCGAACGCTGTGACGCGGTGAGTGGCCATGTCGTCGTCGGGACCCCGGGCTCGGCGATCGTCGCGCACGTGGTGGATCACGACGTCGCGATGGTCGTGATGACGTCGCACGGTCGGACCGGGCTCCGCCGGGTCGTGGCCGGCAGCGTCGCACGTGAGGTCATCGCCGCCGCACCGTGTTCGGTGCTCACCGTCTCGGCGGTTCAGAGCTCGGATGGGACGCCGTAGCGGGTCTGATACGCGGCGAAGCGGGCTCGGGTCTCGGCCGCGTCGAGCCCGGTGTCGGTGAAGGTGTACTCGTGGTGGCCGTGGCGGTCGCGTGGCTTGGCCGCGACGTACGCGGCGATCCGGTCGGCGGCGTCGGACGACAGGATCGATCCCGATCGGGCCATGACCGAGCCGACGACGCCGATCGGATCGGTCACGAGATCGGCGAAGCCGACGTCGATGATGCGGTCGTCGGGCAGGGTGCCGTCGGCGCGCCAGCCCATGACGAGGTCCATCGCGATGGCCGTGCCGAACACGGCACTCTGCACGACCGCGGCGACGTCGACGGAGTCGCTGTGCATCCGTTGCAGCGTGACCATGATGCTGACGAGTGACGGGAGGACCTTCAGCGGGTCACGATGGGTGATCACGACGTGGGCGTCGGGATACTCCGCGAAGAATGCCGGCAGCTTCACCAGGTACGACGGCGACTTGAGAACCCACCGATCTCCCGGGCAGCGCCACTGGAGGAGTTGGAGGACGCGGCGATGCGCGCGGAACACCGGCGTGGGGTCCGAGCGGGAGAGCCAGCGGGTGTAGCTCGGCACCGGATAGGACCCCATGAGGTGATCCGACGCGAACTCGAGCATGTCGATCAGTGGGTCTTCGTTGGGGACGTCGCCGCCGTTCTCGTGCATCGTCCGATACTCGGGAGCGACGAGATGCCAGAACGTGTACTCCTGGTCGGCCGCCGCGATCCGGGGATCCGACGCGTACGTCACGCGTTCGGGCGGTGGGCACGGATGCAGGAGTTCCCACGTCTGGGCCACCCGATGCCCGGGCACCTGGGCGAGCAGTTCGTGCAACAGGGATGTGCCCGATCGGCCGGTCCCCACGACGAGGAGCGGTGCGGCGACCCGCTCGTCCGCGATTTCGGGGTGTGCGGCGAGGGTGGCCCGCACCTCCAGCCGGTTGACGAGCGCCCGCACGATGTCGTTGCGCACCATGATGCGACCGAGCAGGGTGAGGTCGGCCTCGGATTCCAACGCCTCGAGGAACACCGTGAGGCCCTCGCGCCAGCGACCGTCACCGAAGTCGTCGAGGCCGGTGAGGTCCGACGCGGTGGTGAGCACCGACGTCGCATCGAGGGAGACGAGTGCGGCGGGTGATCCGAGTTGGCGGCCGAACGCGTTCAGCTCCTCGACCCACTCGGGACGTGCCGGCAGCGACCACCGACTCGTCACGAGTATCTCGCCAGGACCGCGTGGCGCCGTCGGTTCAGTTGCTGTGCTCGCGTGGACGGATCGATCGTCGGGTGGGTCGCGGGCAGGTGATCACGTAGCGCGGCGAGTTCCACCACCGTCGCCGTCGGGATCGGGCGCGACCGCGTGCCGATGGACCGATAGACGAGCATGCCCTCGCGTTGGTCCTCCGTGTCGATCCAGTTCGGGACGCCGGGATCGGTCGCGGCCACGACCAGGCGGATCCGACCGTCGTCGTCGACATGGGTCTGGGTGAGATTCAGACTCGTCTGGCGGCGGGCGAAGTCGCCGGAGTCGAGCCGGGACCGGTGGTGCACGGTCCACCCCCAGTAGTCGGCATCGGGACGCTCGGTCTCGATCACCAGCGCCTGACCGGGTGCGAGGTCCCACCACCCGGCGCCGTACGCGATCGTGGGTGCCCCGCCCTTGGGCGTGCCCGGCGGCGCCACGGCGTTGTGGGTCAAGCCGGCGCGGGCGCGTTCGACGTACTCCCGCCAGTACCCGATCGATCGCTCGACCCACGTGACCGCGCGATCGAGCGCCGCAGTGAGTTCGCCGACGGACGGGCCCGGAGGAGGGTCGACCGGCGGTTCGACCCGATCGATCGTGAACGTCGCGATGCGATCCCGCTCCCAGTCGCACTGGTACTGGCGGATCACGAGGAATCGCGCGTCGGCGCGGGCCGTGAGCGTGTTCCCGGCCTGAGGTTCGGGTGCGATCCACAGTTCCATCGTCCCGTCGGCACCGACCTCGACGTCGGAACTCGCGACTTCGCCGAAGACGCCGTACTGACCCAGGTGCATGTCGCCTTCGAGCAGCGAGAACAAGGCGAGGCGCACACCGGTGAGATCGCCGGTCACCCGGTACGTGCTCGCCGGATCGATCCGGGCGCGGGTGTACACGTTGTCGGGATTCGGACCACCCCATTGGGTCCAGGGTTCCTCGTACCGGTGGAACGACGGGTGCGCCGGGTCGCCGTGCTCGATCTCGCTCTGGAGCGCCAGCACCAGCTGACGGGTCAGGTGGCGCACGTCGAGCGGATCGTCCATCCCGCTCGCGAGCTCGGCGAGTCGAGCGCACCCGGCGCGCCACGCCCTGTCGAGCTCGGCGTCGGTGTCGACCATGTGCCCATCCTGCCAGAGCGCGTCGGCGGGCGGGCGGGCGAATCGCGCGCCGGCGAACTTGCGTAGGCTCCGGTGAATGTCAGGGGCAGAGCGACGCGTCGACACCGCCACGGTGCTGTTCACCGACGTGGTCGGTTCCACGTCCCAGCGCGCCCGGATCGGCGAGGAAGCGGCCGATCGGCTGCGGCAGGCCCACGACGCCTTCGTGAACTCGGCGATCCAGACCAATCGCGGCGTCGTGGTCAAACACACGGGTGACGGGGTGATGGCGACGTTCTCGGCGGCCGTCGACGCCGTGGGTGCCGCGGTCGCGATCCAGCAAGCGGTCGACCTGCACAACCGGCGTGGCGAGACCGAGCCGATCGAGGTCCGGATCGGGATCAGCGTCGGCGACGTGACGTTCGAAGGCGACGACTGCTTCGGGTTGCCCGTCGTCGAGGCCCAACGGCTGGAGTCCGCGGCCGAGCCCGGCGGCATCCTCTGTGCGGACATCGTCCGCCACCTGGCCCGTGGCCGGGGCGGGTTCGAGTTCACCGAGCACGGCGACCTCGAGCTCAAGGGCATCCCGGGGACGGTCCCGACCGCGGCGGTGCACTGGGAAGCGCTCGCCGAGCCCACGCGCGGTGCAGTGGATCAGGCGCCGATGCCGCCCGCGCTCTCGTCGCCGTCGACGTTCCCGCTGGCCGGTCGTTCGGAAGTGTTCGACCAGTTGGTGGCCGAGTGGAAGGAGTCGGCCACCGGCTCCCGACGGGTCGTGTTGCTCGCCGGTGAACCCGGGGTCGGGAAGACCCGGCTCGCAACCGAACTCGCGCTGACGGCACGCGACCAGAACGCACTCGTGCTGGCGGGTCGCTGTGACGAGGACCTGGGTCTGGCGTTCCAACCCTTCGTCGAAGCGCTGCGCTTCCAGTTGGAGCTCGCGGACGATGTCGCCCCGGTCGGGTGGCTGGGTGCGTTCGCCGGGGAGTTGGTGCGGCTCGTGCCCGAGGTCGCGGATCGGGTCCCGGGCGCGGAACCTCGCCGCGGGGACGCGGAGTCGGAGCGAGCCCGGTTGTTCGAAGCGGTGACCGCGTGGCTG
Source organism: uncultured Bifidobacteriaceae bacterium (assembly GCA_964544295.1). Classification (GTDB taxonomy): domain Bacteria; phylum Actinomycetota; class Acidimicrobiia; order IMCC26256; family JAENVU01; genus JAENVU01. The sequence goes on along the minus strand of CAZJBJ010000049.1, from coordinate 17,674 downwards.
CGAACGACGGCGGCCGGCGCGCCCCTGCTGCTGGTCCTCGACGATCTGCACTGGGCGGACCCGCCGACCCTCGCGTTGTTCCGGCATCTCGTGCACGAGACGGCCAACGACCGGGTGATGATCCTCGGCACGTATCGCGATACGGACCTCGACCGCTCGCACCCACTTGCCGCGGCACTCGCCGAGTTTCGCCGGCTCGGAGCCGTGCAGCGCATCGCCATCGACGGGCTCGACCGCGACGGGGTGGCGCAGTTCCTCGAGCGATCGGCGGGTCACGATCTGGACGACGCCGGCCTCGCACTCGCCGATGCGGTGTTCGCCGAGACCAACGGGAACCCGTTCTTCGTGGGCGAGATCATGCGCAACCTCGTCGAATCGGGCGCGCTCGTGGTCCGCGACGGTCGGTGGACCAGCGATCTGACGTTGGCCGAGGTCGGGTTGCCCGAGGGGGTGCGCGAGGTGGTGGGCCGGCGGATCTCCCGCCTCGACGAATCCACCCAACGTTCGTTGTCGGTCGCGGCGGTGATCGGCGCCGAGTTCGACGTCCGCGTGCTCGCCGACGTCGTCGGCATCGACGAGGACGATGCGCTCGACCAACTCGACCGGGCCCGGGCCACCGGCCTGCTCAACGAGGTCGGGCTCGACCGATACCGCTTCGGGCACGCGCTCGTCCGGACCACGCTGCTGGAGGAGCTGACCACCACGCGTCGGATCCGGACGCACCGCAAGATCGCCGAGGCACTCGAATCGCGCCACGGAGCGGATCCGACCAGGGTGCTCTCCGAGCTCGCCTATCACTTCGGCGAAGCGTCGGCCGCGGGCGTCGCCGACAAGGCCGTCGAGTACGCGGGGCGGGCCGGGGACGCCGCCATGGATGCATCGGCACCCGACGATGCGATCCGGTGGTATTCGCTCGCGCTCGAACACCTCGAGGACGACGACATCGACGTCGCCACCGAAGTCGACCTGCTGACCCGGCTGGCGCGCGCGCAGCAGCAGACGGCACTCGGAGACGTGCGCGACACGGTCGTGCGGGCGGCCACGATCGCCCGAAACCACGGTCTCGCCGAGCCCATGGCCGAAGCGCTCCTGGTGTCGGGCCGCACGTCGTTCGATCAGGATCAGCCGAGTGATCCCGAGAAGATCGAGTTGCTGGAACATGCGCTCACCGTGCTCGACGAAGCATCGGCGCTGCGGGCGCGAGTCCTCGGCGCCCTGTCCGTCGAGCTGATCTTCGTCGGCGACACCCGTCGGTTCGCACTCCTCGACGACGCCCTCGCGGCGGCGCGCGCGTCCGGTGACCGCGTCGCACTGATCGAGGTCGGTGTCGCTCGGTTCAACGCGCGGTCCCGCAAGACGTGGCACGGCGACGCGTTTCGTCGCGAAGCCGAACTCCAGCGGGAACTGTGGGCGGCGGCCGATTCGTTGGATGACCCGATGTCGATGACGTCGGCCTGGCTGGGCAGTGGGTTCCACGCCATGGTCAGTGGTGACGGTCCGGGGACCCGGACCGCCCTGGCTGCGCTGGAAGCACTGGCCGCCGTCGGCAGCGGGGCGGTGATCGACCGGGCGGTTCTGATGATCGGCGAGATGGTCGCCGCGTCGGACGGCGAACTCGTCGTCGCCGAGGCCCGGTCGGCGGAGTTGTTCAAACTGCTGAGTGCGATGGGCATCCCCGAGGCGATCACCTACCGGGCCACGATGGGCTTCGCCGGTCGGCGGGAACAGGACCGGCTCGCCGAACTGCTCCCGGACTGGACCGAGTTCCGCGATGCTCGGCCGCAGGTGTTCGACGCGACCGATGCGGCCGTGATGTACATGCTCGCCACCACGGGCGAGATCGACGAGGCGGCGCGTCTGCTCGATCGCGCCGCCGCCAACGAGTTCGCGGCTGTGCCCGACGATGCGGGGTGGCCCATGGCGATTGCGCTCTACGCCGAGACGGCCGCGCTGGTCGCCGATCGGCACGCGGCTGCGATCCTGGCCGACATCATCGGCCCCTTCGCGGCGATCCGAGTTCAGTTGGGGACGGGCGGGATCATGTGTGGTCCCGCGACTCGGCTCGTCGCTCGCCTCGAAGCGGTCCTCGGTGACGACGACGGGTCGGACCGATCGTTCGCTGCCGCGGTCGAGGATGCCGATCGCCTCGAATCGCCGATCTGGCGGGCTCGCTGCCGACTCGACTGGGCGGAGCAACTGCTCTCCCGCGCGGAAGTCGACCGGGCGCGGGTGCTGATCGACGAAGCCGAGGCCGCGATCGGTGAGCTCGACGTGCCGGCGGTGCGCCGGCAACTTTCGGAACTACGCGACTGACGACGCCTGGGGTGCCAGGTCCGGGTGGAGCGCCGAGGACTCGGCGGCGCGGATGTTCGCCGGGATGCTCATCGGCGCGCGGGCGGCCACATCGAACGCCAGGTTGACGATCTCGAAGCTGACCAGGAGATCTCCGCGCTCGACGTCGTAGGCCCAGAGGATTCGGTGGGAGACCTTGTCCGCCAGCGCGAGTACGGCACTGAAGCTCTGGATGCGGTCGCCGGCGCGGGGGAGGCGGCGGATCGCGAGCCGCGTCTCCATCGAAGCCCAGCCCATCGCCCGCCCGTCGGCGGTGGTGTGGAGCATCTCGGGCTGGTCCCGTTCGACGGGCTCGCCGCCCCACACCAGCATGGGCGCGAACGTGCGCACGTACGCGCCGTCGGCCGTGCATTCCTCCGCGTTGACCGCGCGCACCTTGCGCATGGCGAGTCCGCGGTCGTGGAGGTCGGGCAACGTCGGCGCGCTCCCGATCGGATCGGACTCGATCGGGATGCTGCGCGGCACACCGTGGGCCGGGATCGAGGTCGTCAGCGCATCGGCGCGGACAGCGACGTCGTCGGGGAGCGCGATGGTGAGGCTCGACGCGGATCGGACCCGATGGACGAAGGTGGCCGCGATGTCTCCGGTGTCGGTGTTGGCCAGCTCGTGGTACAGGCGGATCTCGGCGGGTGCGACCCCGAGGACACCGCTGCGCACCTCGAGCGGTGCGCCGAGCAGTTGCTCGCGGCGATGGCGGGTGTACGCGTCGGCTACCTCGGTACCCGCCGGGTCGATGCCGAGCGCGGCCATCACCGCCGCGGTGCCCGCGTGCGCGTTGACGCCGTAGAAGCGCACGTTCATGTGGCCGAGGTGGTCGATCTGGTCTTCGGTCACCGAGCTGCGGTGGGTGACGGTCAGATTCCGGGTGGTGGCGAGCGGGTCGATCGGGCGATCCTGGCGGAAACGGATTCGCCGGGGCAACTCCCCTCGACCATCCGCGAACTCGAGTGATCGTCCTCCTAGCGTGCCCCGCCATGTCGAAGCCGATGAACACCACGTCCCGCCGGATTGCGCAGGTCCTCACGACTGCGTTCCTCGTCGCCGCGCTCGGCGCGTGCGGGAGCAGCAGCAAGTCCGCGGACGACAAGACGCCCGAGACCAAAGCCAAGCCGAGCAACGGTCCGATCAAGCTCACCAAGGTGACGATCCGAAAGCTGCAGGTCGACCTCGACAAGGTGAACTGCAACGTCGGTGCCGCCGACGGCATCTTCGGGCCCGAGACGTTCGCGGGGTTGCAGGCGTTCAAGCAGGCCGAGAACATGGCCGAACCCACCGTGTACAACGAGGCGACCAGGACCGCCCTCGACGACGCAGTCGCGGCCGGCGCTCCGGTGTGTCCGGACCCGCCGCCGCCGACGACGACTTCGACGCAGGCACCCGGCAGCCCGCCGTGCACCGACGCCGCGCTCAGCGCCGGACTGCCCGCGGATCAGACGCCGGCCGGCACCATCGATCCCGGCTTCCAGTGCAGCGGTGCGTATGCCGTCGCCGGCGTGACCCTCGCCCCGCCCGCGTCGATCACGGTCACGAACTTGTTCATCGCGAGCGGTGACAGCTGGGTGTCGATCGATCGAGTGCAGCCCTGCGCCGGTGGTTCGGGGAATCCGATCCCGGCGGCGATCTTCCAGCAGGCCTGCAACTCGAACTAGCGGCTCGTCCCGGGCCGGACCGGGCGGTCGAGTCGGTGCACCCACGCCCGCACCGACGCGACTGCCCGGTTTCGGCTCATACCCCGGTCGTGACGGGCAGTGTCGTGAGCTGGCGGGTGACGAAGCTCGGCCGCCAGGACGGTTGCGGGTCGACCAGTGCGAGCTGAGGGAACCGGCGCAGCACCGCGGGGATGACGACCTGTCCTTCCAGCCGCCCGAGCGCGGCGCCGACGCAGAAGTGCATTCCTTTGCCGAAGGCGACGTGGCGACTGTGGTCGCGGTGCAGGTCGAAGCGGTCCGGGTCCTCGAAGACCTCGGGGTCCCGGTTGGCGGACCCGAGCAACAGCCGCACCATCGTTCCGGGTTTGACGGTCAGCCCGTGGAGATCCACCGGCTCGTGGGGCCAGCGCCCGCCCCCGGAGGCCACCTGCAGCGGGCCCAGGAATCGCAGCGTCTCCTCGACGACCGCGGGCGCGACGGACGCGTCGTCGCGCACTTCGGCGGCGACCTCGGGCCGTTCCAGGAGGAGCAGGAGCGCGGTCGAGATGAGACTCATGGTGGTCTCGTGGCCGGCGACGAGCAGCAGCACGATCATGGCCTGCAGTTCGTCGCGGCTGAGCTGATCACCGTCCTCCTCGGCCCCGATCAGGGCCGAGATGAGATCGTCGCCCGGTTGGGACCGGCGCCGTTCGATGAGTTCGGTGGTGTAGCCGAGGAAGGCATCGGCGGCGCGGGCCGCTTCGGGGAGCGCATCCAGCTCGATGGGGATGTCGTCGAAGGCGGTCAGCCCGACGGTCCAGTCCCGCAGGAGGTCCCGATCGGTGTCGGGCACGTCGAGCAGTTCGGTGATCGCCATGATCGGGAACGGTTCGGCGATCTCGTGGACGACGTCGAAACTCTGGTGGCCCGACAGCGCGTCGAGTCGGGCGTCGATCATCTCGGTGAGCCGCGGGCGCAGCGCCTCCACCCGGCGCGGCGTGAACGCCTGGGCCACGAGCCGGCGGATGCGCGTGTGCTGGGGAGGATCGACGAACAACAGCATGTTCTCCGAGAGCATCCGTACCGACGGTGGTGCCAGTGCTGCGAACGCCTCCCGCCAGGCACCCGGTGTCGCCACGCCGAACCGGTTGTCACGCAGGACCGCGTCGACATCGGCGTGGCGGGACAGGACGACGCCGACCTCCGGATGCACGTGCACCGGAGCGTGCTCCCGCAGCGCTCGGTACCAGGGAATCGGGTCGTGGCGGAATGCCGGGTCGCGCGGATCCCAGTCCTTCGGGTCGAGCTCCGGTTCGGCCATCGGGCGATCCTCGCACGCCCGGCCGGACGGCGCTCGGCTACGGGGCCGGGTACCAGTTGGCGTGGAAGCCGAGCGGCACCCGCCGCGGAATCATCACCCGCGCCACCGGCCCGGCGGCCACGTCGCGCGCGTCGATGATCGCGAGGTGCGACGAGTCGGTCGCCCGGTCCGCCACCATGCTGAGCAGCCAACCGTCGTCCTCGGCTCGGCCGTTCGGGTCGGCCGCGAACACGTGTTCACCGGAGACTTCCGCGTCGCCGTAGAAGTACTCCTGCGCGGTGTCGCCTTCGATGTCGTACTTCACGACCCCGTGGAACTCGAACTCGAACTCCCACGTCCGCGCCAGACAGTTGTAGTGGTACCGGGTCGATCGGGTCGCGAGCGCGTCGTTGACCCGCGGGAACTCGCCACCCCGATCGTCGGTCTGCTCGTCGCGGATGGTGCCCGTTGCGAGATCGATGGTCCAGCGCCACGGCATCGGGGCGTCCTGGCCGGACGGGTCGTCGAACTCGAAGGCACCCGGCATGCTCGAGAATCTCGGTGCCCGCACCTCGATGGTCGTGCCGGAGTCCCACGCGTTGAAGAAATGCACCACGTACTGGTTGTCGATCTCGAACCACCGGATGTCGGCGTTCGTGCCCATCCGCGGCAGCACGCCGATGCGGGTGCCGAACTCCGGCGCCCAACGCATGAGCGAACCGCCGGCGGCGAGGGATTCACCGTCGAAGATCGCGGGGGAGTCCAGGAAGATCGTGTAGTGCTCGGTGACCGCGAAGTCGTGCATCATGATCGGCCGCGGCAGCTCGATGTCGGCCGAGTGGATCAGGGTCCCGTCGGCCGCGACGACGTGGTACCGGACATAGGGCGGGAACGGCCCGTAGCCGAAGAAGATCATCTCTCCCGAGACCGGGTCGATCTTCGGATGGGCGGTGAACGACCCCGTGAGCTTGCCGTCGAAGTCCCACTCGCCGACCGTGTCGAGTTCCGGCGTGACCTCGGTCGGCAACGCGGCCTCCAGGAGGGCCAGGAGCTTGCCCCCGTGGCGCACGGTGTTGGTGTTCGCGGTGTTCTTGATGAACCCGACCTCGGCCATCACCTCGGGTGGTGGCGTCGTGGTGAAGTCGGCGAGGCCGCCGAAGAGGGCTTGACCTGCCTCGCGTTCGAACTGGAGGCCGCGTGATTCGATCCAGCGATTGCGGTAGCGCGCCCGACCGCCCTCCAGGTAGACGCCGTGGAGCATGCCGTCGCCGTCGAACGGGTGGTACTTGCCCCGGGGCGCGTACTGGGCGTTCGGTCCGTTGCGGAGGAACATGCCCTCCAGCCCGGTCGGCAGGTCGCCGATGATCTCGAGATCGCGGTCGTCGCGCTCGTCGGTCACCGGGGCCATCAGCCCGGTCAAGAACGGGGACGCCGGCGGGGGTGCGAGACTCACGAGTGCTCCTATCGTCAACGAGTGAACACTGTTTAGCACCGAAGAACGGAGGCGGGAACCGATGACCACGACCCCGGCCGGTTGGTACCCCGACCCCGAACAACCGACGCTGATCCGTTATTGGGATGGCATGGCCTGGACCGATCACCGGGCGGCCGGCGGATTCGTCGCGCCCCAGCCGGTCAAGCTCAAGCCCGGCCTCGTCGGAGTGTGGATCACCGCCGTGTTGTCGCTCTTCACCTTCTGGATCCGGAAGGTCGACGCGTCGGGACAGGTGTCGACGACGGCGATCCCGGTGGGGATCGGGTTCATGATCGTCTGCTGGTCGCTGATCGGCCGGGCCCGCAAGCAGGCCGCAGTGCTCAGGGTCGAACTTCCGACGGCCTACCGCGTCGCCGGGATCGTCGCCACGCTCTTCGCAGTCCTCGCGGTGGTGAACAGCATCGCGATGTCGACCTGACCGTCAGGTGGTCAGGAGATCACGACGTCATGCCGCCGAGGCCGACGAGCCCGCGGGCCAACTCGATCTCGCCCATGTGGCGGAGGCCGTGCTGGTAGAGCCAACACTCGAACCCGTCGAGCACGGTGATCCCCTCGGGGCCGGCGCAACGCGCGCTGTAGGTCGAGGCGACCTGTTCGGGGTACGGCGGCGTGATGAGCACGCGCGTGAGATCGGTCGGGTCCATCGTCGCGAGGTACTCCTCGGTGCGGTCGAAGACCGCCCGCTGGTACTCCTTGAACGCCTCGTAGTCCCCGATCCGCTGGAGCACCATCTCGTCGACGGTCTTGTGCTTGCCGTGGTCGTTGATCGTCATGCCGACCCGGTCCTGCCACTCGTCGTTCCAGATCGGCGGGATGCCGGTGATGAGCATGAACGACGCGTCCTGCATGTTGGTGTAGTGGAACAGTGAGAACGCGATCGGCAGCACGCCCTCGCGTTCGAAGTGGTTGACGTGGTCGAGGTCCATCGAGTCGACCGCCTGGTAGTACAGCGAGTGCATCGTGCGCATGCGCCGTTGCAGCGAGTCGAGCAGGACGTCGCCGATCACCGCGGTCATGGAGTCTCCGTTCGTCGAGGTCACGGCACGCTAGGCCGGGCGGTGTCCGGTCGTCACGTGGGCGCCCGGTGCGGCAGACTCCCGGGAGACCCCACGAACGGAGCACAGACATGGTTGGCGGCGCCCTCACGATGGCGAACATGGACGATCTCGACCTGCGGATGTCCGAGGGTGTCCGCCCGCTCTACGACGCGGTGTTGGCCTTCATCCGCGACGAGGTCGAGCCGATCACCGAGGAGTTCTACCGGCTGGGGGCCGGCCGGGCCGATCGCTGGAGTTGGGCGCCCGGCCAACTGGAGTTGCTCGACGGGGCCAAGGCGCGGGCGCGTGAACTCGGACTGTGGAACTTCTTCCTGCCCAACGCCGAGACCGGCCAGGGCCTGTCGAACCTCGACTACGCCTACATCGCCAACGAGCTGGGGAAGAACCGGCTGGCATCGGAGTGCCTGAACTGCTCGGCGCCCGACACCGGCAACATGGAAGTGCTCGAACGCGTCGGCACCCCCGAACAGAAGGCCCAGTGGCTGGAGCCGTTGCTCAACGGTGAGATCCGTTCCGCCTACGCGATGACCGAGCCGGGCGTGATGAGCTCCGACGCCCGCCAGATCCAGACGAGCGCGGTGCTCGACGGCGACGAGTGGGTCATCAACGGCGAGAAGTTCTACATCTCGGGCGCCGGTGACCCGCGCTGTCGCATCCTCATCACCATGGTGCGCACGAGTCCGGACGCCGATGCCTACCGGCAGCAGTCCCAGATCCTGATTCCCATCGACACGCCGGGCGTCGAGATCGTCGAGGCGATGCAGGTCTTCGGGGCCGACGACGCGCCGCACGGTCACATGCACCTGCGGTTCACCGACGTGCGCGTTCCCGAGTCCAACGTGCTGCTCGGCGAGGGGCGCGGGTTCGAGATCTCCCAGATGCGCCTCGGCCCCGGACGGATCCATCACTGCATGCGCGCCATCGGCGCCGCCGAGCGTGCGATCGAGATGATGGTGGACCGCGGGTTGAGTCGCGAGGGGTTCGGCAAGAAGCTGATCAACCTGGGCAAGAACATGGAGGTCATCTCCCGCTCGCGTATCGAGGTCGAGGCGATGCGCCTCATGGTGTTGCGCGCCGCCAAGGCCATGGACACGCTCGGCAACGCCGAAGCCCGGGTCTGGGTCAGCGCGGTCAAGGCGATGGTCCCGGAGAAGTGCTGCGCCATCGTCGACGAGGCGATTCAGATGCACGGCGCCGCCGGGATCTCCCAGTGGTTCCCGCTGGCCGACATGTGGCACAGCATGCGGACGCTGCGGCTCGCCGACGGTCCCGACGAGGTGCATCACCAGGTGGTGGGGCGGGCCGAGGCCAAGCACCGCGGTGCCGAGGTCGCGGCCGGGACCGGGAGCCCGGCCGCGCGCGGTCCGCTCTTCACCGGGCCCTGACCGGTCGACCGGGATGACCGCGTCGCGGCCGGCAGGCGAGTTGGGGGCGTGGTTGGCCGAGATCGACCCCGCCCTGGACGGGGCCGGTGTGACCGACGTGCCGTGCGGCTCGTGCACCGCGTGTTGTCGCGCCGCGCAGTTCATCCATGTCGGTGCCGATGAGGCCGATGCGATCGCGCGCATCCCGTCCGCCCTGTTGTTCCCGGCGCCGGGCGGCCCGCCGGGTGAGTTCGTGATGGGCTACGACGAGCGGGGTTGGTGTCCGATGCTCTCGGACTCCGGGTGCACGATCTACGCGCACCGGCCGCTGACGTGTCGCGCCTACGACTGTCGGATCTTCTCCGCGGCCGGTGTGTTCCCGGACGCGGTCGACCAGCCCGACCTGGCGCAACGCGCCGCGGAATGGTCGTTCGCGATGTCCGATCCCGACGATCAGGCCCAGCTGAAGGCGATCCGCGCCGCCCGCGCGTTCCTCGCCGACCACGAGGACGAGTTCCCGATCCCGAACGTGACCGGACTCGCGGTGCTCGCAATCCGGATCCGCCGGTTGTTCGTGGCGGGCGTGCCGACGATCGACGCCGTGGCCGCTGCGCTGAGCGACACCAGCGGGTAGACGCGGCCCGGAGGCGCGGCCGGTAGACGCGGGTCGGCATGGTGCACGAAACTCCGTGCATGCAACCGCTGGACATCCATCACGTCTCGGTCAACGTCGTTGACGTCGAGGAGGCCCGCGCCTTCTATACCGACGTGCTCGGTGGGGTCGAACGGGACGACCGACCCGACTTCGGATTCGGCGGCGCCTGGATCGACTTCGGCGGTCGTCAGCTCCATCTCATCGAGGCGCCGGTTCCCCCCGAACTCGGACAACACTTCGCAATTCGGGTGGCCGATATCCGAGCCACGGTCGAGGAACTGCGTGGTCGTGGGGTCGAGGTCTCGGACCCCAGCCCGGTCGCCACCAATCTGCAGGCGTTCCTCAAGGACCCGGCCGGCAACGGCATCGAGATCCACGAAGTCGGCGGCGCCGCCTGAGTCGATCGGTTTCGGGGCGCGCTTGACGGTGCCCGGCCGCCCGCGCTTAGGTGGCGCGCTCGTCCCGGCGGTCTTGGGTGTGGTGCATGCGGTCTCGGTTCCGAACTCGCAATCTCGTGGGGTTGCTCGTCGTGGTCGCGGTCGCCCTCGGGTGCCGCGGGCACGTGGCGTCCACGGCCGGGATCTCGACCGGTGCGGATTTCCTCGCCGGAACGGCGAGTGAACAAGAACTCGAGCTCGGTCGCGTCGCGCAGACCGGCGCCCACTGGGTACGACTCGACCTCGATTGGGCCAAGGTGCAACCGAGCGGGCCGGGAGGGTGGGACTGGTCGACGTTCGACGGGCTCGCACGCGCCGCCGAACGCCAGGGGCTCGAGGTGCTCGCGGTGCCGCTCTGGACCCCGCCGTGGGCGAACGGCAACCGCGGGCACAGCACCCCGCCCACGGACCCGGCGAACTACGGCGCGTTCGTGCGGGAGGCGGTGACTCGCTATCGCGCCGGCGGAGCGGCCGGGACCAGGATCCGGGCGTGGGAGATCTGGAACGAACCCAACAACCCGCCGTTCTGGAGTACGGCACCTGATGCCGCGGGCTACGTCAAGCTTCTCCGGCACGCCTACTACGCGGCGAGAAGTGTCGATCCGGACGCGATCGTCATCACCGGTGGTCTGGCACCGTTCGGCGACCTGAACCAGGACCCGCGGAATGCGCGCCACCCGGTGAACTTCCTGCACGCGATGTACTTCGCCGGCGCGCACGACTTCTTCGACGCCGTCGGCCACCACCCGTACGCGCCGGTGCCGTTCTCGCCGCTGACCGACACCCCGGGCTCGCTCGGGTGGAACTCCTTCGCGTACACCGTCACGTTGCACGACATCATGACGGCCAACGGCGACGGCTGGAAACAGATCTGGGGGACCGAGACCGGGCCGCCGACCGGTTCCTGCTCGGGCTGTGTGACCGAGGAGACCCAGTTCCACTGGCTGGAGCAGGAGTTCGTGCAGTGGCGGACGTGGTCGTGGGCGGGACCGCTGTTCTGGCATGCCGGCCGGGACGCCGCCACCGGCTCACCCGACCCCGAGGAGAACTTCGGACTCCTCCGCTCGGACTTCTCGCCGAAGCCGGCCTTCGTCGCCGCGGTCAGCATCTGGTAGTTCGTCGCGACCCGGGATCGATCGGCCCCGGACGCGACGAAGCCGCCGGGAGAACCGGCGGCTTCGATCGAAGTTGGTCGAACTCAGATGACGCGAACGTTCTGCGCCTCTTCGCCCTTACGACCGGGAGCGGTGTCGAACTCGACGCGCTGGCCGTCTTCGAGGGTCTTGTACCCGTCGGCCTGGATCGCGGAGAAGTGAACGAACACGTCCTCGCCGCCGTCACGCGAGATGAAGCCGAAACCCTTTTCGGCGTTGAAGAACTTCACGGTGCCTTGCTGCACTGATTTCTCGTTTCTTTGGACACGATCGACCAAGGGATTTTGATCGACTCGCGACCGTCACCCTAGGTGCTCGGCGCCGCGCATGCGGAATGCGACGAGAAAGAGCAACGAGCAGAGGGCTGATCACGTCCCGTCGACACCGTCCCGCCCGGCTTTCCAGTAGCCGCGAATGGTGCAGTGTGCGCGCGGGACCGCCCGCGCCTCGAAGCAGATCCGCCGAATCCGTTGCACGGCCGCAGCTTCGCCCGCGACCCACACCCGGGTAGCGGTGGGCATCGGCGCGGTCGCGAGCAACTCGACGAGCGCGGCGCCCGGGGTCGCGTCCGCGTCGACGATCGCGATCTCGACGGTGACGCCGTCACGCCTCGCGAGACGCGTGATGGCGGCGCGGTCGACGGCCTCGACGGCGACGTGGACGGGCGTCGCCGTCGGGATGGCGTCGAGTACCTGGGTCAGCGCGGGCAGGGCGGACTCGTCGCCACCGAGCACGTAGCGGGTCGCGTCGGTGGCGATGGCGTAGCCGCGGCCCGGTCCCGACACCGCCACGTCCGATCCGATGGCCACCGTCTCCGCCCACTCGGTGAGCAGCCCGCGGCCGTGGATCACGATGTCGAGGGTCAGGTCCGGGTCGTCGGCACGTCGGAGCGAGGGCGTCAGTGTGCGGATCGCCGGACGGGCGCCGTCGGGCAGCAGGAACTCGTTGCCGTTCCAGGTCGGCAGCACGAGATCGGTCCGCCCGGCGGAGGGGAGCAGCAGGCGGATGCTGGCGGCCGGCTCGGTCACCGCGAGGCCGTCGAGTTCGTTGCCGGCGACCGTGACCCGTTGCCGGCGGGGCGACACCCGCTCGGATCGGACGACCGAGACCGTTCGGAACGGCGGGGGTGCCTGACGTTCGGGTCTCGGTCGGGGAGTGGACTCACCCACGGGATCAGCCGTCGACGAGCTGTGCGAACAGCGCGAGATGGTCGGGCCGATGGCGCAGGAACTCGGGGTGCCACTGCACGCCGAGCACGTTGGGCGCGCTCGCCACCTCGACCCCTTCGACGTGGCCCTGCTCGTTGTGCGCGACCGCGACGAGTCCGGTGCCGAGTTCGGCGATGACCTGGTGGTGCAACGTGTTGACGCCGAGCGTCTCGGTGCCGACGATCTTCGCCAGCCGCGACCCCGGGTCGATGGTGACCGTGTGCGCGTCGAGGTTGTACTGATCCAGCCGCATGTGGTCGTCGACGTGCTGGTCCAGGGTGCCGCCGAGCGCGACGTTGAGAATCTGGATGCCGCGACACACCGCGAGCGTCGGCTGGTTGCGCGCGACCACTGCGCGTGCGATCGCGATGTCGGCCGCGTCCCGGTCCGGATCGGTCGGTCCCAACCGCGGGTCCGGCGCCTGACCGTAGGCCGCGGGGTCCACGTCGCGGCCGCCGGTGATGACGACGCCGTCGACCGCGTCGAGCAGATCGTCGATGGCGGTCGGATCGACCACGGGCAGGATCACGGGCGTGGCGCCGGCGCGTTGGACGGCCTTCACGTACGCCGTCGTCGCCGTGAAGTGGTCGATCGCGACGCCCTCGTCACCGTGGACCGCCGTCACGTGCCCGACGATCCCGATGACGGCTCCCAGTCCTCTTGGCCCTTCGGGCCGGGCCGGACGGGCCACGCTCCGCTGGTTCATCGGTCGTGGCTCCATGTCGGTCTCGCTTCGCTCTGGTGTGTTGCTACTCACGTCAGCTCGAAGTAGCGGTCGAGTTCCCAGTCGGTCACGGTGTCGGCGATCGGGTCGCCGCCGGTGGTGTGGAACATCAGCCACTCCCATCGTCGGGTGTTGATCCAGAACCGCGCGAAGTCGGGCCCGAGTACCGCGGCGAGACCGGCGTCGGCCTCGAGCGCGTCGGCGGCCCGGGTGATCGAGTTCGGCAGGTGGGGGTAGTCGGCGGGCGGGAGCCCCCAGCCGGTCACCGCGATCGGTGCCGGGAGCGGTGCCTCGGCGTCGAGCCCGGCGATGCCGCTGGCGAGCGTGACCGCCAGCACGAGGTAGGGATTCGCGTCGCCACCGGCCACCCGGTTCTCCACCCGGGCCGCCTGGGGTGCGATGGACAGCACCCGGTACGCCGCGGACTTGTTGTCCTCACCCCACGACGCCACGGTCGGCGCCGCCGCGAACCCGACCATGCGTCGGTACGAGTTGATCGTGGGGCAGAGCAGGGAGGTGGCGGCGTCCGCGTGGGCCATCAGCCCGCCGATCCAGCGGCTCGTCGTCTCGCTCATCTCGCCGTCGGGCGCGTAGAAGACGGGCACGCCGTCCCGGGTCAGCGAGTGATGGACGTGCAGGCCGTTGCCGTACTCGGCCGACGGTTTGGCCATGAACGTCACGACGTGACCCTGCTCCATGGCAACTTCGCGCATCACCTGTTTCGTCCGCACCACGTGGTCGCACGCGGTCAGGGCGTCGGCCGGGTCGAGGTTGATCTCGAGCTGGCCGGGTGCGGCTTCGTCGTGCCACCCCTCGACGGGGATGCCGAGCGCGTCGAGCCGCTCGAGCACGACGTCCGTGTACGCCAGCTGCTGGCGCGAGTTGTGGTGCAGGTAGCCGATCTTGACGTCCGTGGACATCGGCGTGAGGTCCCGGAAGTGCCGACGCCGCGCGCTCGTGAGTGCGTCGGTGAAGAGCATCGCCTCGACTTCGAACGCCGCCTTCGTCGTGAACCCGCGCTCGGTCAGCTGGGCGAGCACCGAGCGCAGGACACCCCGCGGGCAGCTCGGCAACGGATCGCCCGCGGCGGTCACGAAGTCACAGATGACGTTCGCCGTATTCGGCCGGTCGGGGGCGACGACGAGGGTGGCGAGATCCGGGCGTTGGTGGATGTCGCCGAGCGCGTCGGCGCGCCAGTCGTCCCACCAGGCGAGGTACGGGGTGCCGCCGATGTCGTAGCCGAGCACGAGCTCGGTGATGGCGTTGCCGAGGGGGAGGGCCTTCGCGAACTTGGGGCGACCGATGTGCTTGCCCACGACCAGCCCGTCGAGGGAGACCCCTTCGGTCTTGACCCAGCGAATGTGGTGCTCGTCGAGCCAGCCGGGGACCTGGTCCGGGGTCAGGTCGGCCACCTCAGCGGCCCATCATGGACGCGAGGGACTGGCCGGTGATCTCGGCCAGGTGCCGGAGTGAACCGACGGCGTAGAGCTTGCCGTCGAGGACGTCCTCGCCGAAGACGCTGCCGCCGCTGAAGACCGCCTGGAGCCGGTGGCCGGTCCCGTGGATCTCGAACTCGGCCGGCTCGGTACCGAGCCGGAGTTCCGCACCGTCGTCGAGACCCACGATCCGGAGACCGGTGGGCATCCCCACCTGAGCCGACGCCCGGGCCCAGAACCGGGTCGCTTCTTCCTGCCAACTGCCCAGTGGGGGTTCGAGCACTTTCGCCGCGGTCAACGCGAGTCGGACGTGGGTCAGTGCGCCGCAGACCTTGGGTTTGGGCGCGTCCTCGTCGGCCATCCGGTTGACGTCGGTCGCGATCGTCACGTGCGCGTCGGCGGCGACGCCCCGCTCGACCCGGACCCGGCCCCGTTGGAATCGGATGGTGGCGGCCTGCGGGTCGACGGTGGAACGCAGCGCGACGTTGCCGTTCGCCTTCTGCATCATCGCCGCGAGCTTCGGCGTCTGTTCGGCCCGGCGCAGGGTCGTCGCCAGGATCAGGACGATCGGGGTCGGATCGTCCTCGGTCTCGACGATGGAGGGAGCCGGGATCATCGGGCCGTCCGTGCGTGCACCGCGCGTGCGTATCACGCGGGAACCGCGTGGAGCCAGTGCTGGGTTCCGGGTCCGGTCAGCCGAGGGTCGTGGCCGGCGCCAGTCGGTGCACGCCCCGGGGTGTGAACGACAGCCCGTCGGCCTCGTCGAGCAGGTCGGCCGCGAGGTGGATGACCGACGTGAACATCTCGGTGCCGCGCAGCCCGGCGGGGTCGCGGCCCACCTGCCAGGGGAAACCCTCGCCGTCGATCCAGTCGGCACCGAGCCCGGGGAGGAGTGCGGCCACGGCGTCGCGGATCTCGGCGCGGCGGTAGTCGGTCTGACGGCCGAGGAGCCAGAGCGGGTGCACGATGTCGAGCAGGTTGCACGCGTTGCGCTCGTCGGTCGTGAACCAGTCGTTGGCGCGCGCGTGCGCGAGCACGGTGTCGATCCCGGCCTCGGGTCGGGGCACGTCGATCCCGAACTGCGCGTACGTGCCCCGCGTCAATCGGTAGAACCCGTTGACCGCCATGAGCCAACCGAAGTCGTAGTCGCCGGCCGGTTCGAGGAAGGTGCCCCACATGCCCGAGCGGAACTGGTGGGTGAGCAGCCACCCCCACAGGGTCGGTGCGACGTTGCGGGACCCGTGGTGCACGCGATTGAGCATGAGGCCGGTGGCGAAGCCGTCGATCCACGAACCACTCGGCCAGGCCAGGTAGCCGAGGTCGAGGCCGTCGAGCAGTCCTTCGAGTTCCTCCGCACCGCACTGCTCGATGGCGTGGACCGGGTGGGTGGGACCGGCGCCGAGCACCTCGAGCGCGTAGCCGCACGACAGCAGCCCGTACATGTCCCACTCCTCGTGGGTCGGGCGCAGCGAGAGCGCGCGATCCGCAGGCAGCCGCGGGTCGCGGAAGAGTCCCGTCACCGGGTCCTGGCCTGCCTGAATGCGGGCGACGAGCTCCGCTCGGTCCGCGCCCGGGGGGAGGCCACCGAACATGCCGGCGATCTCGATGGCGTCGTTGAGCGGACGTGGATCACGCGGGTCGGCCCCGGGGAACTCGACGAACGCGATCGGGTCCGCGCCGCCAATCCGGCAGCGGTCGAGCACGGCCTCCCACTGGTCGGCGACGGTGGCGTCGAACCGGGCGAGTGGGGAGCGTGGCGCCCGGCTCGGCTTCGGTTCGCGCCGGTCGCGCCGTTTCCGGGCCGGCACGCCCGCCATCACGCTGTAGGGCTCGACGTCGTGGGTCACGACGGCTCCCGCGGCGATCACACTGTGCGCACCGATGGTCACGCCGTCCACCACGACGACGTGCGCGCCCAACCACACGTCGTCCTCGATGACCACGCCCTCGGAGGTGAGGCCCTGGTCCATGATCGGGAGGTCGGGGTCGGCGAACACGTGGTTCTCGCCGACGAGCACGACGTACGCGGCGATGCGGACCCGGTTGCCGATCGTGACGCGGCCGATGGTGACGACGCCGGGGTTCAGTCCGGTGAGTTCACCGATGACGACGTCGCCGCGGATCTTGCAGCCGCTCGCGATCGTGCTCCGCGCGCCGAGCGCGAACGTCGACGCATTCACGTTGGCATCGAGCGCGACGAAGCTGCGCGGGTGGACGTCGTACCCGGCGCGGGCCGAGAGCTCGGCGTGTGCGGCGATGCGTTCAGGTGACGGGTCGGGCACGTACTCCAGCCACCACGGCTCGTCCTCGAACCGATCGGCGGGGAGGTCGTCCCAGCGGTCACTCGCCACGTCGGGATCCTCGCTGCTGCTGCTTGACCCGGGTGAGGGCGACCCGGTCGTCGTGCGCCTTGTAGAACGGATCGATCGGGAAGCACCCGGACACGAGCCCGTTCCGAGGCGCAGTCGTGCAGTCCGAGAAGGTCCGGCACACCAACGCTCGTTGCAGGGGTCGCCCGGCGAGCACGTCGGCGGGCAGCTCGGGGTAGGAGAGCACCATGCGGCCGAGCCCGACCATGGTGGCGTCGCCGTTCGTGACGACGGCCTGGCCCACGTGGGCGACCCAGTCCTGCAGGTACGAATAGCCGGAGCCGATCACGGTGAGGTCGGGATGGCGGTGGGCGATCGCGGCGGTGGCTGCGAGTTGCCGGGCCACGCCGACGAGCGGATCCTCGGGCGGTTGGTAGCCGTCCGATGGGGGGAAGTACGCCGGCCGTTGCACGTGCGGGTTGTAGTACGGGCTGCCCGCGGTGATGCTCACCAAGCCGACGCCGAGGTCGGTGAGCACGTCCGCGAACGCATGG
>CAZJBJ010000048.1:0-22065 GCA_964544295.1 uncultured Bifidobacteriaceae bacterium | reverse complement strand
GCCGTTCTCCGTCGTGCTCTTCGACGAGATCGAGAAGGCGCACCCCGATGTGTTCAACGCGTTGCTCCAGATCCTGGAGGACGGTCGTCTGACCGACGCGCAGGGCCGCACCGTCGACTTCAAGAACACCGTCATCATCATGACGTCCAACCTCGGCACGCAGAACATGCGCAAGTCGGCGGTCGGGTTCGGCAAGGCCGACGACGCGGTGACCTACGAGCACATGAAGGAGAAGGTCACCGAGGAACTGAAGCGCCACTTCCGGCCGGAGTTCCTCAACCGCATCGACGACGTGATCGTGTTCGCCGAGCTCTCCCGGGAGGACATCCACAACATCGTGGACCTGCTGGTCAAGCGGGTGCAGACCCAGTTGGCGAGCCAGGGGCTCACCCTCGAACTCACCGACGCGGCGCGGGACCTCCTCGCAGTCAAGGGGTACGACCCGGCGTTGGGGGCACGGCCGTTGCGCCGCGCGATCCAGCGCCACGTCGAGGACGCGCTCTCGGAGAAGATCCTCTGGAAGGAGTTCCACGCGGGCGAGACGATCATCGTCGACGCCGAGGGCGACGAGTTCGTCTTCCGCGCCATCGAGGGAATCGAGCCTCCGCCCGTCGAGGAACTCACCGCCAGCGGACCCAGCGAAGGCTGAATCCCGCCCGACCGCGCGTTCTCGTGCGAACTCGGTGCTTGATCGTCGCCCTCGTCGCGGTGGTGTCGGCGTGTTCCGTGGACGCCACCGTCCGAGTGCGGATGCGCGAGAACGGCAGTGGGGACGTGTCCGTCCGGGTCGTGCTCGACGCGGCCGCTGTCCGGGCCGTCGAGGTGGGCGGCGGCACGCTCGAAACCCGTGTTCGTCTCGCCGATCTGCCGGACGCGGGCTGGACGGTCGGCCCCTGGCGACGTCGCGCGAACGGCGGCGCGGCGATCGTCGTCCGCAAGCCGTTCGACCGGCCCGAGCAGGTGGCCGACATCGTGGCCGAGATCAATGGTGCCGACGGGCCACTCCGCCGGTTTGCCGCTGCCCGGTCGACGTCGACGTTCTCGACCACGTGGCGCGTGGACGGTGAGGTCGACCTGCGCACACCGAGGCTCGGCATCGGTGCGGATCAACAGCTGGTCGATCAGTTGACTGCGGCGCGGGTCGATCCGGCGCTCGTCGAGGCCGATCTCGGGTCCGGGCTCGACGGGCTCCGAGTCCACGCCGTGGCCGAGCTCCCGGACGGAGCACGTCGTGCGGTGACTGCGACGGCCGGAACCCGCGCCGGGCTGGAGGCTGCGAGTACCTCGACCGATCTCGGCCGGGTGGTGCTGCTGATCGTGGGCATCGGTGCCGGGCTGCTCGCCCTGGTGGTCCTGGTGGTCGGGGAGCGCCGGGTGCGTCGACGCCGGAGTCGCCGGGGCGGCCGGACGGTCGCCCGCGAACCGGGCCAGGAGTAACGGGCCTCGCGCACGCGCGTATCGTGACCGGACCCCGAACGGATGAGGAGCACCATGACTGCGGTTGTCGACGAAGCGCTGGTGGCGCGAGCCCGGGCGCTGGCCCCGATCATCGAGGCGGAGGCCGACCAGGCCGAGTCCGAGACGACGACCACGAAGCCCGTCGTCGAGGCGTTGACCGATTCCGAGCTGTTCTGGATCCTCGTCCCGGAGGAGTTCGGTGGCCTGGGGGCCGACGTCACCACCGCGCTCGGGGTGTTCGAGGAACTTGCGTACGCGGACGGATCGGTCGGCTGGTCGTTGATGGCCAACTCGACGTCCTCCGCGTTCGCCGCGATCTACACCGGCGAGGAAGCCGTGGGCACGATGTTCCCGGCCGGGAACCCGGGCGTGCATGCCGGCATGCTGGGGCCGGTCGGCACCGCGCGCCGGGTGGAGGGCGGTTACCGAGTGACCGGTCGGTACTCGTTCGGCTCGGGCTGCGCCCACGCGAACTACATCGGCGCGGGCACGATCGAGACCGATGATGACGGCAATCAGCTCACCACGGAGTCCGGGTTGCCGGCCATGCGGGTCGTGTTGATTCCCCGGGCCGAGGTCGACTTCCGCGGCAACTGGGACGTCATCGGGCTCACCGCGACCGGCTCGTACGACTACGTCGTCGACGACGTCTTCGTCCCCGAGGCCTTCACCTACTCCCTGCTCGAGCACACACAACTGCGGGGCGGACCCCGGCTGAGCGTCGGACTGTTCTCGATCACCGGCGCGGGTCACGCCGGCATCGCACTCGGGGTCGGACGGCGCGTGATCGACGAGATCACCAGGCTCGGGAACACCCGTGTGCGCATGGCCGGATTCGCCACGATCGGCTCGGAACAACTCTTCCAGTACGAGCTCGGGATGCACGACTGCGCGATGCGCGCGGCGCGGGCGCTGGTCTACGACGCGGTGGCCGAAGCGGACGCGCAGGCACAGGCCGGCGTGGTCGACGCGACGGTGCAGAACCGCCTGCGGGCGGCGGCGACGTACGCGACGCGCGTCGCGACGGATGCGGCGCGGTTCGCGTTCGCCTGGTCGGGCTCGACCGGGCTGCGCCCGAGTGTGATCCAACGGTGTCTGCGCGACCTGCTCGCGGCGTCGCAGCACATCTACGTCGACAACAACACGATCACCGGCTACGCCCAGGCACTCCTGGCCGAACAGGCGTAGCTCAGCCGGGCTCCAGGTCGGAGTGCTCGAGCCACTCGGGCAGTTCCGTCAACGAGTCGAGCACCACGTGGGCGCCGGCCGCGTGCAGTTCGGCGGGACCGATCGGTCCGGTGGAGACCGCGACGGCGCGCGCACCGGCGGCGAGCGCGGCCTCGATGTCCGGCACGGTGTCGCCCACGTAGACGTGGGCACCGTGGCCGCGCAGGGTCTCGGCCTTCTGGGGGCCGTGGCGCCAGCCGACGACGTGGTCGATCTCGATACCCACGTGATCGAGGCAGCGATGGGCGTTCGGCCCGTACTTCGCAGTGACGACGAGGGTGGTCGCGCCGAGACCGCGGACGTGGTCGACGGCGGCCACCGCGCCCGGCAGGGCGTCACACCCCACGACGCCGAGGTCGGCGTAGAGCGCGCGGTAGCGGTCGCACACCGGGTCGATCTGCTCGGGCGGGAAGTACTCGGCCAACACCACCTCGAGGGGCGGGCCGAGTCGGGCGGCGATCCCCACGCCGTCGATCGCGATCCCGAGTTCCCGGTTCAGCGCGTCGAACGTCGCGATCACGCCGGGTCGCGAATCGATGAGGGTCATGTCGAGGTCGAAACCGACGACGAGCGCGGACATCGAGCGACCTTAGAGGAGGCGCATTCGATGGCGGTCCTTGACGGATGGGGCCGGACCTGAACAAACTGCCCGATGCTCGCCAAGCGAACCCTGGTTCTCGGTGCCGTACTGCTCGTGGGCGGTGCCCTGCTCGTCCCCGTCGGGCCGGCCGCCGCGGCGCCGCTCGCCCGCCCGGCCGATCCCGTCGTGCTGACCGGCGCCGACCTGCCGCAGTTGGTCAACGGGTCCAAGACCGACCTCGTCGGGTTCCGCTGGAGCGGATCGGCGTGGGTGCAGTTGCCGATCCAGATCGACGAACGTGCCGTGGTCAACTTCGGCAAGATCTACAACAACCCCGCGGCGGTGTTCTACGGCAGCCAGCCCGGGTTGGTGAACCAGCTCGTCTACACGTCGGGCAACACATGGACGGGCAACGACCCGAACCGGAAGTTCGACAGCGACGACGAGTTGGCCTTCATGGCCCGCGACGCCGGCACGCTCGCACCCTCCGGCAGTCAACCGGCCGGCACGAGGCTCGGGACGGGCGTGCGGATCAAGATCAGCGACCCGCTCGATCCGGCGGCCGAGGGATACGTCTACCTCTACCGCAAGGCATCCGGGAGCGGACTGGTCCAGGGTGCGCGAGTGAAGTATCTGACCTACCGGTTCAAGATCAAGAGTGGCGGGTACAAGACCACCTACAAGCTCACCAGTGGCCCGAACCCCGAGGACTCGCTCGTCACCGCGGGCACCTACCAGCACCACTTCTCGGACCGGTGGGCGAGTGACGGCCTCTTCGTGACCGCGCCCGGTGCCAGCGGCGTCGACATCCTCGACCGGCACAAGGCGCTGTTCAGCCCAGGCTTCTGTGGTCGGAGCGAGGACACCTTCGACATGCCCATCGCGGGGACGGTCGAGGGCGCGTTCGTGACGAGCAAGGCCGGTCCGGTGCGGGTCATCCGCTCCTACATCGGGGCCAACAGCGGTCCGAACACGCAGCGCACCCACATCTTCTACGACCGGCGCGAGGACATCGTGACCGACCTGCGCGTCCACGCGATCCCGTCGATCATGGACTTCATGGACTACTCGCCGGCAGCGTCGGGCATGACCTACCGGAACGAGCTGAATCCGAGTGGTGTGACGGTCGACGGCTCGCCGGACAGTCAGACCGCGGGCGTCTCCTCGTGGGAACAGATCACGGGACCGCAGGGCACGATCAACCAGGCGGCCGTGGTGCAGACGAGTTGGACGCCGGCCAGCGTCACGTCCTATTACCTCGACAGCACGACGCCGGCGGACGCCCAGTGCACCGGGGACGGGTTCGCGTACGGGTCGAGCGGCTTGTACATCAACAGCAACCTGCCCAACACCGACCCCGGCACGGGGGGCACCGCGACGCTGCACGGCCTGCGGGCGATGTACTTCGAGAGCCCCGGCGGGACGGCTGCGGACGCGATCGCCCGGCGCAACCAGGTGGTCTTCCCGTTGACCGCCAGCGCCGTCACTGCACCCTGAGCCACCGGTCGCGCGGGCTGGTCACACCCGGCGGGTAGGGTAGCCCGATGAGCCGAACAAGTGTTCGTGGGAAGACGGTCTACGGCTGTACCGAGTGCGGGGCCCAGGCCCCGAAGTGGTTGGGCCGGTGCCAGGAGTGCGGCGCGTGGTCCTCGCTCGTGGAGGAACGGGTGACCGGGACCGGCACCAACCGGCGACCGCCAGGAGCAACGGGCGAACCCGAGTCGGTCGTGGCCCTGATGGACGTCGACCCCATCCAGGCGAAGGGGCGGCCGAGCGGCGTGGCAGAACTGGACCGCGTGCTCGGTGGAGGGTTGGTCGCCGGATCGGTGACGCTGCTCGGCGGTGAGCCGGGCATCGGCAAGAGCACGCTGTTGCTGCAGTCGTTGGGGCGCATGGCCGCGGCCGGCGCCCGGTGCCTGCTCGTCAGCGCAGAGGAGTCCAAGGAGCAGGTGCGGCTCCGGGCCGAGCGGCTCGATGCGTTGCATCCGAACGTGCTCATCGTGACCGAGACCTCGTTGCCCGCGGTGCTCGATCGCATCGCCGAGGTCAAGCCCGACGTCCTCGCCGTCGATTCCATCCAGACCCTGATGGATCCCGAACTCAACGGCATCCCGGGCTCGGTCGGGCAGGTGCGGGAGTGCGCGCATCGCCTCGTGCGGGCGGCCAAGGACGGCGCGATCGCGACCGTGCTCGTCGGGCACGTGACCAAGGACGGTTCGCTTGCCGGACCCCGCGCGCTCGAACACATCGTCGACACGGTGTTGGCCTTCGAGGGCGATCGGCATCACTCGCTGCGGATGCTCCACGCGCTCAAGCACCGGTTCGGCACGACCAACGAACTCGGCGTGTTCGAGATGACCGAGGAGGGGATGAGTGAAGTCGGGGATCCGTCGTCGCTCTTCCTCGCGGACCGGCGTGCGGGTCTCCCCGGTTCGGTCGTGACCGCCACGATGGAGGGTGTCCGGCCGCTGCTCGTCGAGGTCCAGGCCCTCCTGGCCTCCACGCCGGCGCCCGCACCCCGGCGGGCCGCGCGCGGGCTCGACGGTGGTCGCCTGGACCTGATCCTCGCGGTGCTTCAGGCCCGGGTCGGTCGTCCGGTCAACTCCTACGACGTCTACGCATCGGTCGCCGGCGGCCTCAAGGTGCACGATGCCGGTGCGGACCTCGCGGTGGCCCTGGCGGTCGCCAGTGCCCTGTCGGGTCGCGCCGTTCCGGAAGGCGTCGTGGCCATCGGCGAAGTCGGCCTCGGCGGTGAACTCCGCCAGCCGGCCCAGACCGTCCGGCGGCTGCACGAGGCGGCGCGGATGGGCTTCTCCGTCGCAATCGTCCCGGCGTCGACGCCATCGGTCGACGGCATCCGCCTCGTACGTGCCGAGGCCCTGGCCGACGTCCTGGAGCACCTCGATCTCGGTTGACCGGCTCGCCGACCGTCCGCCGCAATCGGATAAATCGGACCAACGCAGGTTTCGGGAGGGGTTGCTCCGGGTAGCCCGACCCCGGAAGGTTTCTCCTCGAGGAGGTAGGCCCATGTCAGCCACTCACAGCACCGATCCACTGATGGAACGTGGTCGTCGCACCGATGCCTGGTGGACCCCCCACTTCGGGCCCGGCATGGTGCTCGGACTTCTCGGGACCATCGGGCTCGTCGTCTCGATGTTCCTGGCGTGGCGGACGGTCGACATCCACCCCAGCGACGTTCCCTTGGCGTTCCTGTTCGACAGCGGGACCACCGCGCAGGACCCGTCGCTGTTGTTGGCGCTGGTCCCGCTGGCAGTACTCCTCGGGATCGGCTCGGTGATGCCTCAGGCCAGTGCCGCCCGATTCGTCGGGGCGCTCGGCAGCCTCGTCGTTGTCATCCTGTTCGCCGTGGCACTCAACAACCAGCTGGACGCTCTGCCCGGATCGAGTATCGGCGACGTGCTCGACACGGGGTACTACGTCGCGGCGATAGCGGCGGTCGCAGGCCTCGTCAGCGGGTTCATGCCGGCCGGCTGGACCCGAACAGTCCGGACCGAGTCCTACGTCGACGGTGACGGGATCGACCTGAATCGCCCTCGCGTCTGATGTCCACCGTGCGAGTGAGGGCGGGCGGCGGCCCCGCCCTCACTGGTATCCTGTCGGTCTTCGTGCCGGGATCTGCACGGGTGCGGACGCCCGTGACGGATCCCTGAACCGATCCCGAGGACCCATTCGTGCCAGCAGCTCGATCCGAGGCGATGCTCTCCGCACTGCGGCTCGTCGCGCCGGGCCGCCCGCTCCGGGAGGGCCTGGACCGGATCCTCCAGGCGAAGATGGGCGCGCTGATCGTCATCGGCGACGGCCCCGAGGTCCTGTCGCTCTGCTCGGGCGGGTTCCTGCTCGATTCCGAGTTCACCCCCCAGCGGTTGTCCGAGCTGGCCAAGATGGACGGGGCCATGATCCTGTCGTCGGACTGCACCCGGATCGCGCGGGCCAACGTGCACCTCGTTCCGGATCCGGGAATCCCCACGAGCGAGACCGGCACCCGCCACCGCACCGCAGAGCGGGTAGCCAAGCAGATCGACGCACCGGTGATCTCGGTCCTGGAGGAACTGTCCCTCGTCGCGGTGCACCGCAAGGGCCAGAAGCGCACCCTCGAGCCGGTCGGACGCGTGCTGACCCGTGCGGATCAGGCGCTCCAGATCCTCGAGCGTTACAAGGCCCGCCTGGATTCGGTCGGGGGTGCGCTGTCGGCACTCGAGATCGAGGATCTCGTCACGGTGCGCGATGTGGCGTCGGCTCTCCAACGGGCGGAGATGGTGCGGCGGATCGCGGAGGAGATCGAGGAGTACGTCATCGAACTCGGGGCCGACGGGCGCCTCATCCTGCTCCAACTCGAAGAGCTCATGGGTGGCGTGGAGGACGATCGGCGACTCGTCGCGAAGGACTACTTCGTGGAGAGCGACGGGGTCGACGTGCACTCGGTCCTGGACGTGCTCGCCGCGCTCGACACCGAGAGTCTGCTCGACGTCCGCGATGTCGCCGACGTGTTGCGCCTGCCGCGTGACGCGGGGCTCGACACCGCGGTCCAGTCCCGCGGGTACCGGCTACTGAGCAAGATCCCGCGCCTGCCCGAAGCGGTGGTCGACCACGTGGTCGCGCGCTTCGAACTCCTCCACAAGGTCCTGCGCGCCAGCGTCCCGGACCTCGTCGAGGTCGAGGGGGTCGGCGAGGCGCGGGCCCGCTCGATCAAGGACGGCCTGGCCCGGCTCGCGGAGTCTTCGATCCTCGAGCGCTACGTCTGATCGAGTTCGACCCACCCGAACCCGGGTGATCCCGATCGCCTCCCTCCGTCCAGCACTACGGTGCGGGCATGGCTGCTCTGCGAGAAGGTACTCACGATGTTGAGACCGAAGCGATAACACTTCGGGGTCACGACGGCGATGCGGTGCCCGCGTTCCACGCCCGGCCCGACGGCATGCCGACGAGCGGAGTGGTACTTCATCCCGACATCATGGGCGTCCGCCCGTTGTTCGAGGATCTGGCGCGTCGACTGGCCAGCCACGGACTGGCGGTCGTGTGTCCGGAGCCGTTCGCCCGCGCCCAGGCGGGGGGCGTCGACCTGAGCGACATCGAGCAACGGATGGCGGCGGTCGCCCACCTCGACGACGACGAACAGATCGGCGATCTCGAGCGCGCCGCCGACTACCTCGTCGTCCACGACGACGTCCGCGAGGTCGCGGTGCTCGGCTTCTGCATGGGGGGCATGTACGCCTTGAAGGCCGCGACGACCGATCGGTTCGACCGGTCGGTCGCGTTCTACGGGATGATCCGACTCCCCGAGCACTGGCGCGGCGACGGTCAGGCCGAACCCCTCGTCGGCATCGAACGCGCCTGCCCGACGTTGGCGATCTTCGGGGCCGCCGACCCGTACACACCGGCTGCGGACATCGAGGCGCTGCGGACCGCGTGGTCCGGTCGCGACGATTGCGAGATCGTGGTGTACCCGGATGCCGAGCACGGCTTCGTGCACGACGCCGATCGTCCCGCGCACCGTGCGGCGGACGCGGCGGACGCGTGGGATCGCGTCCTGGCGTTTCTCGGCGTCAGCTGAGCGGATCCGCCCGGCTCACGGGTTGGCGCGCAGTTCCAGCTGTTCGCGGTCGAGGATGCGATAGCGGCTGCGTCCCGTTGCGGCCACCCAGTCGAGCCGGACGAACATGGCGATGGCCTTGTTCACCCGTTCCCGGGACGCGCCGACCAGGCCGGCGAGATCCTCCTGGGTCATCGGAAGCTGGAACTCGTCCGCATCGCCGGCCAACTCGAGCAGTCGTTTGGCGGTGCGCGCGGGAACATCCAGGAACACCGCGTCGGCCAACGCTTCGTCGGTGGCCCGGATCCGCTGGGCCAACAGGCGCACGATCGCCCAGAGCACTTCGGGGCGCTCCTGCACCGCCGCGCGAACGTCGTCGAACGACACCTCGATCAGACTGGTGTCGGAGAGGGCCCGCGCCTCCGCCGAGCGGGGGCCACCGTCGAAGAGCCCCATTTCGCCGAAGAGGCCGCCGTTCTCGAGCACCGCGACCATGGACTCGCGCCCGTCCGACGAGCGGGTCGAGATCGCGATCCGACCTTCCAGGACGACGTACAACTCCGAGGACTCGTCCCCCTGGCCGAACAGCAGCTCGCCCTTGACGAGATGACGGTCCCGGGCCTGGCTCCGCAACTTCTCGACCATTTCTTCGGGCAGAGAAGCAAAGAGCTCGGTGGAGTTGAGGAGTCGGCGATCGACCACGGCGTCACCTTACCCACGGATCCCGGGGGAGGCGCTGACTCCGGTACCATGGAGGACCTTTCCTTTGCCCTGCTGTAGGAGCACCTTGCCCCATGCCGTTCGACGTCGGTGACAAGGTCGTGTACCCCCACCACGGGGCCGCGACGATCGAGAAGCGCGAGAAGGTCGAGGCGTTCGGCAAGAAGCAGGACTACCTGATTCTGCGCCTGGCCTACGGCGACCTGACGCTGAAGGTCCCCGCCGAAGGGGCCGACGAGATCGGTCTTCGTGACGTCATCAACGACGAAGAGGTGGAAGAGGTCTTCGCCGTGTTGCGCAAGACCGAGGCGCGGATGCCGACCAACTGGTCGCGGCGGTTCAAGAACCACGTCGAGAAGCTCAAGAGCGGCGACATCTACCAGGTGGCCGAAGTCGTGCGGAACCTCACGATCCGCGAGAAGGACAAGGGGCTCTCGGCCGGCGAGAAGCGCATGCTTGCCCGGGCCCGGCAGATCCTGGTGTCCGAGTTGACGTTCGCGCTCGCGGTGGACGAGGAGGTCGCCGAGGATCGCCTCGACGAAGTGCTGGGCAAGCCGCCGAACACCGGTCGTCGGAGTTCGATCGACTTCGATGACGACGGGGCGCTCACCAAGCCGCCACCGCCGACCACACCGTCGAAGCCGCGGAAGGCGCCGGCCAAGACGGCTGCCAAGGCCCCGGCGAAGAAGCCCGCCAAGGCGACGAAGACCGCGAGCAAGTCGGCGACCAAGACCGCCAAGGCCCCGGCGAAGAAGGCCACCAAGGCGACGAAAGCAACAAAGAGCAAGTAACGCTGCGATCCCTGCCGCTTCCCGACAAGCGGTCAAGACCCGGTCTCCGGGCGCCGATCCTCCCCACTGGAGGATTCCCGTGTTCGTCGAGATCGTTCGCATGTTCACCGTGGTGCTGGTCACCGCGATCGGCTTCATGACCGCCCGGGACTTCGGCGCGCCGCCGAAGCTGTCGGGTCTCTTCGGCATGGTCGGATGTCTCGTCGGCTACCTCGTCGGTGGATTCCTCGGTCGGCTCCTCGAACGGGCGGTCGGCGTGGCCGAGCGCCGCGCCGACCGGGTGCCGATCCCGCAACTGATCGCCGGGATCCTCGGCGGTGCCCTCGGCGGCATGATCGGGCTCGCGATCGCGATCCCGGTCAGCCTCTACGTCGCACCCGAAGTGGGCCTGCCCACCGCCGGACTCGCGATGTGGCTGTGTCTCTATCTCGGATACCGGGTCGCGTCGCGCCGCACCGAGGAGTTGTTCGCCGTGGCGGGACTCTCGACCCGTCCGCTGGTCCGCGCTCGGGCCTACGACGACGCCGACGGATTCCTGGTGGATTCCTCCGCGGTGATGGACATGCAGCTCCTGCCCCTGTGTCGGTCCGGACTGTTCCGCGACGACCTGCTGGTGCCGCGCTTCATCCTCGATGAGCTCCAGGGCATGGCGGACGCGGGCGACGAACGGGGCCGTCGCGCGCGGCGCGGCCTCGAGACGATCGAGGTGATCAAGCGCGAGGCCCCGAACCGGGTCTACCTGCTCGACGACGAGGTACCCGAGGTCAGCGAGGTCGACGCCAAGCTCGTCGCCCTCGCCCGGCGGTTGCAGCTCCGGCTGCTGACGAACGACGTGAACCTCGCGCGCGTCGCCGAAGTCCAAGGTGTGCTGACCGTGATCCCGCGTCGGCTCGCCGCGGATCTCGTGCCCGGCGTGCTGGCCGGCGAGACGATCCAGGTCGCGTTGACCCGGGCCGGTCGGCACCCCGGTCAAGGGGTCGGGTTCCTCGAGGACGGGTCGATGGTCGTCGTCAACGGTGGTGTCGACCTCGTGGGTTCGGGGCCGATGTCGTTCGTGGTCTCCTCCATCGTGCCGACGAGCGCGGGCCGGATCGTGTTCGCCCGGTCCGACGATGCCCGCAAGCCGGCGGAGGCGCCGGCGGGCGCCGGATCCTGACCCGACCCGACGCCGATCGACCGGACCAGGCCCTCAGTGCGGCATCATGCACGGGTGCCGGTCTGGACGATTGTGGTTGCCGCGGGTGCCGGCTCGCGTTTCGGCGGCCCCAAACAACTGATGCCCCTCGGGGATCGGCGGGTGCTCGACTACGCGATCGCGGCCGCGACGGAGACGAGCGACGGCGTCGTCGTGGTCGTCCCGCCCGGAAGCGACTGGGACGTCGGCGCGGTCCGGAGCGTCGAGGGAGGCGCGACCCGTTCGGCGTCCGTGCGCTGCGGTCTGGCCACGGTCCCGGCGGAGTGCGACATCGTCGTCGTCCATGACGCCGCCCGCCCGTTGGCCGACGCCGGGTTGTTCCGCGCGGTCATCGACGCGGTCCGGGCGGGCGCCGACGGCGCGGTGCCGGCGACGACGATCGCCGACACCGTGAAGCGCGTCGACGGCGATCGAGTGGTCACGACCGAGTCGCGCGACACGTTGGTGACGGTCCAGACCCCCCAGGCGTTTCGCGCCGCGGTGTTGCGCGACGCGCACGCCCCGGGTCCGGAAGGAACCGACGACGCCGCCGTGATCGAGGCGATCGGGGGCCACGTCGTGCTGGTGGCCGGACCACGCGACAACCTGAAGATCACCGAACCGGAGGACCTGGCTCGGGCCGAGGCATTGCTTCGAAAACGGGAGTCCCGCACATGATTCGAGTCGGTCTCGGCTACGACGTCCATCCCTTCGGTACCTCCGGATCCCTGGTCATCGGAGGCGTGGAGATCGCGGACGCCCCCGCGCTCGTGGGTCACTCCGACGCCGACGTCGTCGCGCACGCCGTCGCCGACGCGCTGCTCGGCCCCACGGGTCTCCCCGATCTCGGTGAACTGTTCCCGGCGTCGGACCCGACCTATGCGGGCGCATCCTCGATCGGGCTGCTCGAGGACGTCGCCGGCCGGGTCGCGGCGGCCGGCTGGTGGGTCGGCAACGTCGACGTGGCGATCGCCGCCGAGCGCCCCCGGCTCGGTCCGCACATCGCGGCGATGATCGCCAACGTGACCGAGGCGCTGCGCGCGACCCGGGAGCCGATGGGTCCGGGCATCCACGTCGCGATCCGGCCGAAGCGCGGCGAGGGCCTGGGCTTCGTCGGTCGGAGCGAAGGCATCGCGTGTTGGGCCGTGGCCTCGCTCGAAAAGGGCTAGCCGCTTTCGTCGGAAGGGGACGCTCCGGCGTGGCGTAGCCTCGACCAATGGTCCAGATCTTCGACTCCTTGGCCAAACGCGACGTCGAGTTCACCACTCGCGTCCCCGGCGCGGTGTCGATGTACGTCTGCGGACCCACCGTCTACGACGTCCCCCACGTGGGCCATGGCCGTACCGCCGTCGTCTACGACGTGATCCGGCGGTACCTCGAATGGATGGGCAACGAGGTCACCTTCGTCGGCAACGTCACCAACGTCGAGGACAAGATCATCGCCCGCGCCGCCCGCGAGGGCATGACCGAATCCGAACTGGCCGACCACTACGAGGCCGTCTACTGGGCCGAACTCGAACGGCTCAACGTGCGGCGGCCCGACGAAGTGCCCCGCGCCACCGAGTTCGTCCAACCGATGATCGACCTCATCGCCGAACTCGTCCAACGCGGGCGCGCGTACGTGATCGAAGGCGAGGGCGTCTACTTCTCGGTGGAGAGCTATCCGGAGTACGGAGAACTCTCCGGCCGGCGCATGGCGGATCTGCTCGACGGCGCGGGCGCCCGGGTCGAGGTCGACGAGCGCAAGGCGAGCCCCGTCGACTTCGCGGTGTGGAAGGCGGCGAAGCCGGGCGAGCCCGATTGGGATTCGCCGTGGGGTCGCGGCCGGCCCGGTTGGCACATCGAGTGCTCCGCGATGTCGCTCGAGATTCTCGGCGAGGGGTTCGATCTCCACGGCGGCGGCGACGATCTCGTGTTCCCGCACCACGAGAACGAACGCGCACAGGCCGAAGCCGCCGGCCACCCCTTCGCCCGCCACTGGATTCATTCGGGCATGGTCATGGTCGGCGGCGAGAAGATGGCCAAGTCGACCGGCAACTTCACCACCCTGGGTGATGCCCTCGACCGGTACGGACCCCGAGCCTTCCGGCTGGCCGTCCTGCAGGTGCACTACCGCTCTCAGATGGAGCTGACCGCAACCGAGTTGGGGGCGGCGGCCGAGGGACTCGCGCGGATCGACAACCTGCTGCGCCGGGCCGCACGGGAGGGGGTCACGGGCGCCGCGCCCGCACCGGGCGTTGTCGCGGCGTTCCGCGCCGCGATGGACGGTGATTTCGGGACCCCGGGAGCCGTCGCCGCGATCTTCGACGCTGTGCGGCAGGCCAACTCGGCGTTGGACGCCGGCGATCGCGACGCCGCGAGCGGTGACGTCGCCGCAGTGCAGGAACTGCTCCACGCGCTGGGGTTCGCCGCCGACGCGGCCGAGACCGGCGAGGACGATGCCGAGATCGACGCGCTCGTCGCCGAGCGCGAGGCGGCTCGTGCCGCGCGCGACTTCGGGCGGGCCGACGCGATCCGCGACGAGCTCGCGGCGCGTGGGGTCACCATCGAAGACGGCGCGCGCGGCACGACCTGGCACCGGTGAGCGGTCGAGCGCCGCGCCGCGGCGGATCCGATCGCCAGCGCGACCCGCGCGGTGGATCCGATCGCCAGCGCGACCCGCGCGGTGGGTCCGATCGTCGGCCGCGCCCGCCGCGTCGCGACGAGGACGGCGACGACGGCCTCGGTGGCGATCACGTCGAAGGGTTCCACGCCGTGCGCGAACTGTTGCGTGCCGGTCGGCGGCGGGTCCACGAGATCTGGGTGGTCGAACGAGTGGCCGGCGTGGACGAGATCGAAGGTCTCGCGGAGCAAGCCGGCGTGCGAGTGCGGAGAGTCAACGGGACCCACCTCGCCGAGCGGGCGCGCTCCGAGGCCCCCCAGGGGGTCATCGCCCGCGCGGACCCGGTCACGCCCGCATCGGTCGACTCGTTGCTGGGCGCGCCGCGCCCGTTCCTCGTCGCGCTCGACGGCGTCACCGATCCCCGCAACCTCGGCGCGATCCTGCGCACGGCCGAGACCGCGGGCGTCACCGGGGTCGTGTTCCCGCGCCACCGCTCGGCGCGACTCAGCCCGAGTGCCCTGAAGGCCGCCGCGGGCGCCGTCGAGTACGTGCCGATCGCGAGCGTGGCCGGGATACCGGCGTTCCTCGACACCTGCCGACGGGCCGAGGTGTGGACGGTGGGTCTCGACGCGGACGGCTCGACCTCGGTCACGGATCTGGCGGTGGCCGACGGCCCCGTCGTGATCGTGCTCGGTGCCGAAGGTCGAGGTCTGTCCCGGCTGACCCGGGACCGGTGCGACGTGGTGGCGTCGATCCCGTTGCACGGGCGACTCGAGAGTCTCAACGTCTCGGCCGCGGCGGCGGTCGCGCTGCACGCGGTCGCGGCCCGGCGACAACGGGGAGCCGACCCGGGCGGCTTGTAGCCTCCTCGGTCCCGCCGGAGTAGCTCAGTTGGTAGAGCAGCGGTCTTGTAAACCGCAGGCCATCGGTTCGATCCCGATCTCCGGCTCCACGTTCCCCGATCCCGCGCTCAGAAACCGGTAGGGTCGACAGGTCAGGATCGGAGTCCCGGGGCCCGACCTCTCCAGGGGGATCGCGTTCGCCGGGCTGGTATCTCGAGGCAGTCGTTGATGAACGATCCGAACGGAATGGCGAACGAGGAGCGCAGGGGCGGCCGCGGTGGCGGTCGGGGCGGGAACGCCTCGTTCTCGGCGGCCCGGGGCGCAGCACTCGTTGCGGTCGCGGTCATCATCGGCATCGTGCTGTTGCAGTTGATCGACGACGGCAACGACGGTCCGGTGGGCGACGGCGGAACGCCGACGTCGAGCGTCACGACCGGCACATCGACCCCGTCGGACGGCTCGCAAGGCACGACGGCGACGACCGAAGCGGCGCCGACGCCACCAGCGGAGGTCTCGGTGTTGGTCCTCAACGGCTCGGGCCGGGCCGGGGTCGCGTCCACCCTCACGAACGAACTCAAGGCCAAGGGGTACCAGACGCTGCCCCCGAGCAACGCGCCGACCCAGGCCGGGACCGACGTCCTGTACAAGGACGGCAAGACCGCGGAGTGCACGACCCTCGCCGAGTCCGTGGCCAAGGCGAAGGTGAAGGCGTTGCCGAACCCGCCGCCCGCGGTCTCCGAAGCCGACTGCATCGTGGTCATCGGGACCTGATCGTCTCCTGCCGCCCCGACCGCGCGACCACCCGATGACGCGCGTGACCACCGAAGCGCTGAAGGTGCTGGATCAGGATCCGGCACGCACGGCCGTCCTCACCGACTTCGACGGGACGTTGTCCGAGATCGTCGATCATCCCGACGACGCGATCCCCGCGCCGGGGGTGGTGGATCTCCTCGCTCGCATGGTGCGCCGCTTCGGTCGGGTCGGCGTCGTCAGCGGCCGGCCGGTCGCGTTCCTGCACGACCGGCTTCCGGTGCGGGGGCTCGCGCTGGTCGGACAGTACGGCCTCGAACGCTGGATCGACGGGGCGGTGGTCGTCGATGCCGCGGCTCGTCCGTACGCCGCCGCGGTGGCCGCCGTCGCGCGTGACGCCGAGGCTGCCCTGCCGGGGGTGTACGTGGAGCGCAAGGGCGAGATCGCAGTGACGCTGCACTGGCGGACCCGATCGGACCTGGGCGGTGCGGCCGAACGTTGGGCCCGGGCCCGCGCCGCGGACCTCGGGCTCGCGACCTATCCGACGAAGATGGCGATCGAACTGCGCCCGCCGGTCGACGTGGACAAGGGTCGCGCGGTCGAAGGGCTGGCCGATGGTATGGCCGTCGCATGTTTCGCCGGGGACGACCACGGCGACCTCAGCGCGTTCGCCGCGCTGGACCGATTGGTCGACCGGGGGCTGCTCACGGCGGCCGTGAAGATCGCGGTCGCCTCGGCCGAGGCCCCGGCGGAACTGCTCACCCGGGCTGATCTGGTCGTCGACGGCCCCGCGGCGATGGTTCAGGCGTTCGGCGAGTTGACCGGCCCCGACTGAACTCGCCGCGCGGGTCGGGCGTGGGCCTCGAGCTGGTCGAGCCAGGCGTCGGCCGGACGGGCGAGGGACTCGCGGCGAAGCCCCTCGGCGCGTCGCCGCCGCTCGTCCGGGTCCATCGTCAGCGCACGGTGCATCGCCGCCGCCGTGCCCAGGATGTCGTACGGGTTGATCTCGAGACATCCGTCGGCGAGGAAGTCGAACGCGCCGGCGTCACGCGACAGACACAGGACCGGGTCGCGGGTGCCGAGGATGGGTCCCTCCATCGCCACGAGGTTGAGACCGTCGCGCACCGGATTGACCATGAGCACGTCGGCGCGCTGCATGGCGGCCACCGATCGGGGGAAGTCGTCCTGGGTGTCGATGACGATCGGTTCCCAGGTGCTCGTTCCCCAGCGCTGGTTGACCCGGGCCGCGGTCGCCTCGACCTCGGCCCGATACGCGCGGTACTCCGCCAGTGACTCCCGGGAAGGGTTGAGCTCGGCGACGAAGGACACCCGGTCGTGCCACTCGGGATGCTGCTCGAGGAGCACGTCGTACGCGAGGAAACCCCGCACGATGTTCTTGGAGAGTTCGATCCGGTCGCAGCGCACGATCGTGTGGCGCTCGCCCACGCGCGATGCCAACGCGGAGGCCGCCTCCGCGACTGCGGGGCCGGCGGCCACACTCGCCAGGTCCGCCTCGTCGGGTCCGAACGTGGCGACGAACGCCTCGGCCTCGACCGACGCCCCGAGCACCTCCGCGATCGACGCTCGATACGCGCGAGCCCAGCGTTCGCTGTGGAACCCCACCGCCGTCGTCGCGAGCGACGCGCACAGCTCGCCCGCGACCGCGTCGGGGAGGACCCGGATCGAGTTCGGGCCGCAGAACGGCGTGTGCGTGAAGTGGGAGATGCGCAGGTCGGGGCGGAGACCACCGAGGATGCCGGGCACGAGGATCAGA
This sequence comes from uncultured Bifidobacteriaceae bacterium, assembly GCA_964544295.1. Lineage (GTDB taxonomy): Bacteria > Actinomycetota > Acidimicrobiia > IMCC26256 > JAENVU01 > JAENVU01. The sequence goes on along the minus strand of CAZJBJ010000048.1, from coordinate 4,596 downwards.
TGGAGGTCCTGGACCAGCACCACCTCGCCCGGCGACGCGGTCTGCGCGATCGCCTCGGCGAACGCCGCGTTCACCGCCCGGAACGCGGACCAGGCGTCGGCCAGTTCGGCGTCGAAGTTCGGCTGGTGGGGGAGATCGAACAGGCCGTGCAACAGGAACCACAGCACCCGATTCGAGATCTCGTCGTAGTGCAGGCGGTGGTGGTCCGCGTCGAGCAGCAGCAGCTGCGCGTCGATCTCCGAGACGGCCTTGGCGCCGGCCGCGACCGCGGCGCGGTCGTCGTCGCCGATCGCGGCCGCGATCCAACGGGCGTCCGGCCGGCCGCGCAGGAGCGGACCGAGCGCGCTGACCACGCCGCCGGCGCCGCGCCGGGTCGAGAACGAACCGTCGGCCTCGCGGCGGAAGCTGACGGGACCCCGGTGGGAGGCGACGATCATCGGTCAGCCGGTGAGGCTGGTGAAGAGGCCGACCCAGTCTTCGAGTTCACGGGTGGAGAGGAAGTTCTTGCGCACGTGCTCCTTGCCGGCCACACCCATCTCGTCGGCGCGCTCGGGGTGCTGCAACAGTTCCATCGAGTAGTGCGCACACTCCTCGACGGAGTCGACGAGGTACCCGTGCTCGCCGTGTTCGATCTGGAGCGTGATGCCCCCGGCCCGGCCGCCGATCACCGGTCGTCCCTTCCACAGTCCTTCGCTGACGGTGAGGCCGAATCCTTCGCGCAGGGACTTCTGGATGACGACGTCCGCGGCGCGTTGGAAGGCGTTGATCTGCACGTTGCCGACCTGCTGGATGTTCGAGAGCAGGTGGATGTCGTGGTCGCCGTGGCGGGCCGCGTCGACCTCTTCCCAGACCTGGAAACCCTCCGGGTCGTCGGTGGCCATCGAACCGGCGAGGACGAGCTGCACCTCAGGGATCTCCTGCTTCACGATCCGGTACGCCTCGATCACACCGAGCGGATCCTTCCAGGGGTCGTACCGGCTGACCTGGCACAGCATCGGCCGATCCGGATCGATCCCGTACTGCTTACAGATCTCCCGCATGAACGGTTCGGGGAGTTCCAGGTTCTTCACCGACAGCGGGTCGATGCACGGCGGGGCCTGCACGATCCGATCCATCGACAGCGACGCCGGCACGAACTCGGGCATCGTCCAGACCGACGCGTCGTGCATCTCGACGTAGGGCCGGAAGAACTCCCAGACCTCCTGGTTCGCCGCCGTCAGGTCGATGTGGCAGCGCCACACCCATTTGGTGTTCGGCCCGTTGATGCTCGTCGAGCCCGCCAACGCGAGCAGCGCCGCCGGCTGGGGGTCGTGGATCACCACGTAGTCGTACGTGCCTTCGAGCAGGAGGGCGTTGTCGAGCACCTTCTCGAGGTACACACGCTGCATCTCGGTGGTCCACTCGATCGCCGCGCCCTGGAGCGCGTTGTGCACGTTCTTGGTGATCGCGAAGAACTCGTCGCTGCCGTGGATCACCTGCCATTCCGCGTCGATGCCGAGATCGCGCAGCAGCGGCACGTGTGTGGCCAGCAGCTCCGCGACGCCGCCGCCGTACGCGGTCGCGTTGACGTGCAGGATCCGCGCCCCGTCGAGGGGCGCGGCCGCGGCCCGGATCCGTTCGATGGCGTCCTCGCCCGCCACGGTGGCGTAGTCGGCGAGGCTCTTTTCCAGGAGGGGGACGCGTTCGAGCACAGGTGATTCCTCGGGGGGAGTGGGAAAGGACCAATCTATGCGGTGATGCTCGGCACGGCGGTCGCTTGTCCTGACAAGTTTCGCGGCACGCTCGATGCGGCGGCCGCCGCTGCGGCGATGGCCCGCGGGCTTCGCAGCGCCGGGTACGAAGACGTCAGGGAGCTGCCGCTCGCCGACGGCGGCGAGGGAACGTTGGAGGTGATTGCCACCCTCCGGGGCGGTTCGTCCCGAGTCACGCGCGTGACCGGACCCCTCGGTGATCCGGTCGAGGCCGAGTGGGCCGTCCTTCCCGACGGTACGGCGGTCGTCGAGATGGCCCGGGCCAGTGGGCGGGCGCTCGTCGACCGGGATCGACGCGATGCGCTGGAGGCGAGCACGCGGGGTACCGGTGAGTTGATCGCGGCCGCCATCCGGAGTGGGGCCGAACGCATCGTCGTGGGTGTCGGCGGCAGTGCGACGACCGACGGCGGGTTGGCGGCCGTACAGGCGCTCGACTGGTCGCTCGGCGGGGTCGAGGTGGTCGTCGCCTGCGACGTGCGCACGCAGTTCCTCGACGCCGCGTCCGTCTTCGGGCCGCAGAAGGGTGCGACGGCCGCGCAGGTCGGGCTGCTGTCGCGACGGCTCGAGCAACTGGCGTCGGTGTATCGGGACCGGACCGGGACCGACGTGACCGGGCTGGAAGGTGGTGGCGCCGCCGGTGGTCTGGCCGGTGGTCTGGCCGCGATCGGGGCCCGGATCGAACCCGGCTTCGACGTCGTCGCCGACATCGTCGGCCTCGAACCGTTGTTGGAGACGGCGAATCTCGTGGTGACCGGCGAAGGCCGGCTCGACGCCACGAGCTTCCACGGCAAGGTGGCCGGCGGGGTGGTCGAACTGGCGACGGACCTGGGCGTTCCCCACGTCGGTGTCATCGCCGGGCAGGTCACCGACGACGCGCGTGCCGCGGCGTCCGAGTTCGGTGACGTCACGGTGCTGGCCCTGACCGACCGGGTGTGGCAGGCCGGTGAGGCCTTCTCGCGAGCGGCGATCCTGGTGGAGGAAGCCGCGCTCGAGATCGCGCGCGGCGGGAGCTAACGGCCGAGCCGTTCTCGGTACGCGTCGATCGTCACGATGGGCGGACGCTCCCGCACCTCGACGTCGACTGTTTCCGGCTCGAAGGCCTCGGTGAAGCGGGTCAGCACGGCGCGGTCGATGTGGGACAACCCGGCGCGTCGGAGGGCGGTGGCCAGGATGGCGGTCGCCTGGGGTCCCAGGTCGTCGAGCGGACGGTTCCGGTGTTCGCGCACGCCCAGATCCACTTGCGCGGTACCCGTCAGCCCGACTCGCTCCACGATGTCGACGAGGAGACCGATCTCGACTCCCCAGCCCTCGACGAACGGCACCGACTCGAGGAGTGAACGACGGCCTGCGTACTCACCGCCGAGCGGTTGGATGAACCCGGCCAGATGCGGGAACAACACCGAGAGGATGGGACGCGCCACCAGTTCGGTGACCCGACCGCCGCCGGTCGGCTCGCCGTGCAACGGCCGGCGGTAGTACCCCTTGACGAAATCGGTGGCCGGGTCGGTGAGGAGCGGTCCGATCAGCCCGGTCACGAAGTGGTGGCCGAAGTTGCGGATGTCGGCGTCGACCCAACACACGATGTCGCCGGTGGTGACCTGGAGCGACTTCCACATCGCGTTGCCCTTGCCGCTCCCCGGTCCCGCCTCGACCAGCACGTCGTCGGCCGCGATGACCCGGGCGCCCTCCCAGGTCGCGACCTCTGCGGTCGAATCGATCGAACCGTCATCGAGAACGACGACCTCGTCGACGAGGGGCACGGCCTCCATCAGCGTGCGTCGCACCGTGGCCACGATCTGGCCAACGGTGGCCTCCTCGTCACGGGCCGGGAGGCAGACGGAGACGGTGAGGCCCTGCTCCTGCTTCTCGCGGAGGAGTCGAGTGACCTCGAAGTCCTCGGCGCAGACCGGAACCGGCAGGAGCACGGGGGGCGTCGCCACGGCAGAGCATCGTAGAGGGCAGGGTGGGCAGTTCCCGGGTCACGTTGCGAGGGGGGTCCCGGGCCGGTCTAACATGGCCATTCACGCGCTTATCAAGAGCGGCTGAGGGACGGGCCCGATGACGCCGCGGCAACCAGCGAACCATCGTCAGTGATGACGAGGGGAGCCAGGTGCCAATGCCCGAACGATGAGAGAGCCCAAGGCGTGGGTTTGTACCGGATTCCGGTTCCCACTCGTTGAGCGCTCGAACCGAGGACCCCAATGGTCCGAGCCAGAGCGCGGCGAGCAAATGAGCGGGCGACCGCTCCGGAACCCGGGAGAACGAACCGATGAGTCACGTGCAGTCACTGCGCTGTCGAGAGTGCGGACGCGAATACGAGGTCGCGCCGATCTTCACCTGTGAGTGGTGCTTCGGCCCACTGGAGGTGAGCTACGACTACGACGCGATCGCCGCGTCGGTGTCACGCGAGAAGATCGCCGCCGGCCCCCTCAGCATCTGGCGCTACGCCGACTTCCTCCCGGTCGAGCGCGATCCCGCCGTCGACCTCGGTGCCGGGTTCACCCCGCTCGTGCGAGCCGATCGGCTCGCCGCCGAACTGGGGCTCGGCGAGGTCTGGATCAAGAACGACACGACCAACCCGACCAACTCGTTCAAGGATCGCGTGACCGCGGTCGCGTTGAGCAAGGCGCTGTCGTTCGGGTTCAAGGTGGCCGCGTGCGCGTCGACCGGCAACCTCGCGAACTCCGTGGCCGCGCACGCGGCGCACGCCGGCTTGCGGTCGTTCGTCTTCGTGCCCGCCAACCTCGAGCAGGGCAAGATCGTGACGACGGCGGTCTACGGCGGCAACGTCGTCGCCATCGACGGCAACTACGACGACGTGAACCGGCTCTGCGCCGAACTCGCC
>CAZJBJ010000047.1:0-22534 GCA_964544295.1 uncultured Bifidobacteriaceae bacterium | reverse complement strand
GAAGGTGCCGATCATCATGGTCACCGCCCGCGGGTCCGAGATCGATGCGGTCGTCGGGTTGGAGGTCGGGGCCGACGACTACGTCGCCAAGCCGTTTCGACTGCGCGAGCTGATCGCCCGGGTGCGGGCGGCGATTCGGCGGGGGCCTCCTGTCGACGTCGATGCCGTCGAACGGGAGGACCTCATCGAGGTCGGCGACGTGCGCATCGACGTCGGTCGTCACGAAGTGACCGTGCGGTCCGAACTCGTGGCGCTGCCGCTGAAGGAGTTCGAACTCCTCGAGATCCTGATGCTCAACGCCGGTCGAGTGTTGACCCGCGACGTGCTCATCGACCGGGTGTGGGGTTCCAACTACTTCGGCGACACCAAGACGCTCGACGTGCACGTCAAGCGACTCCGGGCGAAGGTGGAGGACGATCCGTCGGCACCCGAACGGATCGTGACCGTCCGCGGCGTCGGGTATCGGTACGAACGAAGCTGACCGAGACCGGTCAGTGGGGCAGGAGGTCGTCGTCGATGCTCGACAGGCCCTCGAGCCACGACGTTGCATCGAGTTCCTCGTCGTTGGCGACCGACGACTCCATCCGGTCCGACGGGGCGAGTTCGGCGACGAGGTCGCGTAGCTCGAAATCCTTGGGCGGAGTGACCTCGACCGGCTCGACGGCCGGTGCGGCGATGGCCGCCGCCGGTTCGGGGCCGGTGCGCACGCCGCCGAACTGAATCGGTGCCGCCGCGACCTCGGGTGCGGTCTCGACCGGCGTTTCCGTCGTCGCTTCGGTGACGACGTCGTCGCTCGTCGCGGTGGCGTCGCCCTTGCCCATCATGTCGGAGAACTTCATGTCACCTTCGCCAATGCTTGTTCGTAGTCTTCGCGTGCACGAGGCGACGCCAGACCGGCCGATTCGAACTTCGCAACCACGATGCCGTCCCGATTGATGACGAACGTGCCGCGATTGGCACACCCGAGTTGCTCGTTGAACACCCCGTAGGCCTGGGCGACCTCGCCGTGGGGCCAGAAGTCGGACAGCACCGGGAACGTGAACCCCTGCTGCTCGGCCCACTGCGCCTGGGCGTGTCGGGTGTCGCAACTCACCGCGAGTACCGCGGCGCCCGCACCCTCGAACACCGAAGGGTCGTCGCGGATCTCGCACAGCTCCCCCTGGCAGACGCCCGTGAACGTGAACGGGTAGAAGACCACCACGACCGGCTGCTTGCCTTGGTAATCGCTCAAGCTGATCTCGTTCCCGGCTTGGTCTTTCAGGGTGAACTCGGGGGCGGGTTGCCCGATCTCGACGGTCAAGGTGCACTCCTGCATCGGTGAGTAGACAGTCGAAGTGTACGGGCTGGGTCAAAACCGAAGACGGAGTTGCCCATTGGTTGCGACGTGATTGTCGACGCCGATCGTGGTGGCCTTGAGTGGGGCAATCTTCCTATTCCTCGCGAACGCGTCTGCGAGGCGGATCGGTGCGTCACCGTCGGTTCAGGGTGGCGCGCAGTACTCACCGTGGCCGATGGTCCCGTCGACGACGGTGAAGGACCACGTCCCCGCCTTGTCCAGCCGGTCCCCGTCGAGCGGGATGCCGCGACGGTGCAACGTGCGGAGCGCGTCACCGATCACGTCGCCGTGGGAACAGACCACGACGGGGTGGGCCGCGCGCTCGATCAGGCTGACGAGGCCTTGCGGTCCGGCGCCTTCGGTCAGGCAGGGGTCGATCGCGACGTCACAGCCGCGTGACGCGGCGAGGGGCTGCACGGTCTGGCGGCACCGGGTCGCCTCGCTGCTCAGAATCGTCGCGACGCGGTACGGATCGAGGCGAGGGACGAGCGCCGCCGCCTGGGCTTCCCCCCGGGGCGACAGTGGCCGGAGCCGATCGGGTTCCTCGCCGCGCACCCCGGCATCGGCGTGACGGATCACGAGGACCTCGACGGGGTCGAGCGGTGCCGTGGCGAGCAGCGAACGGTCACGCGGGTAGGTGAGTTCCGCGACCGCCCGGTCCATTGTCCACCACTCGACGATGTCCACCTCGTCGTCGGGTGGCCGCGGGTCCGCGTCGCCGGCGGCTGTCATCGCGAAGTAGTGGACGACCTTGGCCCGTTGGCGATGGTCCGAATACTCGGTGCGAGCGACCCGGCCGGCGATTCCCGCGCGGACGCCCGTTTCCTCGTAGACCTCGCGTACGGCCGCCATGGCCGGCGTCTCACCGGGATCGAGCTTGCCCTTGGGGAGGCTCCAGTCGTCGTAGTGGGGACGATGGACCACGAGCACCCGGTGGCCGTCGGCGTCGGCGCGGATGACGATGCCGCCGGCCGCAGTCACCGGCGCGTCGCGATGATCACCCATGATGGTCGCCGCGCGGTTCGTGGGCGCGCCGGGTCGCCTGTTCCATCAGGATCGCGTGCGCGTCGACACCCTCGACGCGCGGCACCCTCGCCCACGATCCGTCCGCGGCGAGTTCCCACACCTGCGTGTCGTCGGCGAGCTCGACCGCGAGGATCTCACCGAGCCGATGACGCAGCGCGGGTGCTCGTACCGGCACCGTGGCCTCGACTCGGCGGTCCAGGTTCCGCGGCATGATGTCGGCCGAACCGATGAGGTATTCCGCGGTGTCGGGGTCCGCGCCGAAGCAGAAGATCCGCGAGTGCTCGAGGAACCGACCGAGGAGCGAGCGCACCCGGATCGTCTCGGAGAGTTCGGGAACGCCGGGCTGCAGACAGCAGATGCCGCGCACGAGCAGATCGATCGGCGTCCCCGCACCCGCCGCGCGGTAGAGCGCGTCGATCAGTTCTGGATCGACGAGCGCGTTCATCTTCATGACGATGCGTCCGGCCGGACCGAGCGCCGCCTGGGCCTCGATGCGTTCGAGGATGCCGGCGCGCAGGCCGTGCGGCGCGATGAGGAGTTGCCGGTAATGCGGGTCACGGGAGTACCCGGTCAGCGAGTTGAACAACTCGGTGAGATCCTCGCCGATCTCGGGGTCGGCGGTGAGGAGCCCGAGGTCCTCGTAGAGGTTGGCGGTGACCGCGTTGTAGTTGCCGGTGCCGACGTGGCAGTAGCGGCGGATGCCGCTGGCCTCTTCCCGGACGACGAGCAGCACCTTGGTGTGGGTCTTCAGCCCGACGAGCCCGTAGACCACGTGCACCCCGGCCTCTTCGAGTTCGCGGGCCCGTTCCACGTTCACGGCCTCGTCGAACCGCGCCTTGAGTTCGACCAGGGCGACGACCTGCTTGCCGGCCTCCGCCGCCCGGACCAGGGATTCCACGATGGCGCTCTGTTGCGAGCCGGTCCGGTAGAGCGTCTGCTTGATCGCCAGCACTTTGGGGTCGCGTGACGCCTGCTCGACGAAATCGACGACGCTCGTCGTGAACGAGTCGTAGGGGTGCTGGACCAGCACGTCGCCGCTGCGCATGACCCGGAAGATGTCGACGGGCTGGTCGTGGCGCGCCAGCACCGCGGGGGTCTGGGGGACCCACGGCTCGTCCTTGAGCTCGGGCCGGTCGACCGCGTAGAGCGTCCAGAGTCCGGAGAGGTCGAGCGGACCGTCGATGACGAACACGTCGGCGGCGTTGAGCTCCAACTCGCGTACGAGCAGATCACGGATGTCGTCGGCCATGGTGGTGTCGATCTCGAGGCGGACGACGTGGCCGGATCGTTTCCGGAGGTTGAGCACACTCTCGATCGCTTCGAGGAGGTCGTCGTTCTCGTCGTCGAGCTCGAAGTCGGCGTCCCGGGTGACGCGGAACGGGTAGTGCGCGGCGATCGTCATGCCCGGGAAGAGCTGGTCGAGGTGCGCGGCGATGACCTGTTCGAGCGGGACGAATCGTTCGCCGTCGGGCATCACGACGAACCGGGGGAGGAGCGGAGGGACCTTCACCCGGGCGAAGCGTTCCTCGCCCGTCAGCGGGTCGATGACCTTGACGGCCAGGTTCAACGAGAGGTTCGAGATGTACGGGAAGGGATGGGCCGGGTCCACCGCCAGGGGCGTGAGCACCGGGAACACGCGGGTCTGGAACACCTCGACGAGGAACTTGCGGTCGTCGTCATCCAGCTCGTGCCAGTTCGAGAACACGATGCCGGCATCATGGAGTTCGGCGGTGATGGCCGTGGTGAACAGCTGCGCCTGGTTCGTCACGAGTCGGCGGATCTCGTCGCGGACGAGATCGAGTTGCTGCGCCGGGCGGAGGCCGTCCGGCGACGGCGCGACGACACCGGCGGTGACCTGCTCCTGAAGTCCGGAGACGCGGACCTGGACGAACTCGTCGAGGTTCGTCGCGAAGATCGCCAGGAACTTCACGCGCTCGAGGAGCGGTCGAGCCGGGTCCTCCGCGAGCTGGAGCACCCGGGCGTTGAACGCCAGCCAGGAGAGCTCCCGGTTCACGAGCGTTTCCGGTGCGGGCATGGGCTGCATGGTACCGACCTGCGATCGTCGGGCATTCCGGGCGCGATCCACCGGGGAGGTGGTGGATCGGGTGGCCAGGACCGGAAGGGGGGCCGATGTCCCGGCGGCCGACCTCGGAGCGGGGCCGACAGGGAGCACTGTAGGGAACCAACGTGTCCGCGCGTTCGCCGTCGAGTAGCCATCGGGTGACGTCGAGGTGAACGGTCGGAATCGGCACTCGAGCCTGTAGCGTCGCCGCGGCGATGGTGACCCGTGATCCTCGGACCTACGAACTGAATCCGTTCGGTCGGCTCGCGGTCGCGCATGCGGCATCGACGGTGGGGGACGCGTGCCTGACCGTGTCGCTGGCCGGCTCGATCTTCTTCACCCAGAGCATCGGCGAGTCCCGCACCCAGGTGCTCCTGTACCTCGTCCTCACCCTGGCGCCGTTCTCCGTCGTGGCTCCGGTGATCGGTCCGGCGCTCGATCGCAGTCGGGCCGGTCGGCGGACGCTCCTCGCGGTCGGGTGCTTCGGCCGGGCGCTGGTCTGCTTCTTCATGATCGGCCAGCTCGACTCCGTCCTGCTGTTCCCCCTCGCCTTCGTGGCGCTCGTGCTGTCCAAGGGCCACGCGGTCGCAAAGTCCTCGTTGGTGCCGACGGTCGTGCGCGACGACGACGAACTCGTGCAGGCGAACTCCCGGCTCTCGCTGATCGGTGTCATCGCCAGCGTCGCCGGCGGTCTGCCCGCGGCTGGTCTCGTCGCGATCTTCGACGCCCGGTTCTCGCTGTTCCTCGCGTCGGCGGTCTTCGTCGTTGCCGGACTCTTGTCGATGCGGTTGCAGCCCGCAGCCCGGACGAATCCACCCGAGACGGACGAGGAACGCGCCGAACTCGCGGTGCCGAGCATCGTGTACGCCGGTTCGGCGATGGGCATCCTGCGCGGATGCGTCGGATTCCTGACGTTCCTGCTCGCGTTTCTGTTGAAGGGCCGAGGCGAACCGGCGTGGATCTTCGGTGTCGTCCTCGCGGCGAGTGCGATCGGCGGGTTCGTCGGCGTGATGATCACGCCACGGGTGCGCCAGGTCCTGCGGGAGGAGTCGATCCTCGGGGCGTCGCTCCTCGTCCCTGCTGTCGTGGCCCTCCTCGCCGCGCGCGACGGTGGAACCCTCGGCGCGATCGGGATCGGCTTCACGGTCGCGGCCGGTGCGGCCGCCGGACGCATCGCGTTCGACAGCCTGGTCCACCGCGACGGGCCCGAGCACCTGCGCGGGCGCGCCTTTGCCAGGTTCGAGACCAGATTCCAGTTGAGCTGGGTCGCGGGCGCGCTGATCCCGGTGGCGTTGCTGAACGTGCTGGACCGTCGTCGCGGGTTCTTCGTGCTCGCGATCGTGCTGTTCTTCACCGGCCTGTCCTACGTTGCCGGTCTGCGCACGCGCGCGGAACGAGGGACTGAGCCGGACCCGTCGGCCGCGGAAAATCTCGAACCTGGGGACCCGGAAGGCGAGTAGACCAGGGGCGTGGAGTCGACCGTCCGGGCTATTGCCGATACCGAGCGCGACGCGTTCGACCTCGCCGTGGGCTACGGGTTCGGCGATCGATGGAAGCCGTCCGAGTCCAACGAGTGGGTCCGCCACGAGCGGGACCGCGTGTACGCGGGCGTCGATGGCGGCGACATCGTGGCGACCGGGCGGAACTATGCGTTCGAGCTGACCGTGCCCGGTGGGGTGAAGGTGGCAGCCGGAGGAGTCTCTGCGATCACGACGCGCCCGACCCATCGCCGGCGGGGCTACCTGCGGGCGATGATGCGCGAACTCATCCTCGACAGCGCCGCGCGAGGTGAAGTGGTCTCGATGCTGACCGCGTCGGAAGGCGGCATCTACGGCCGGTTCGGCTACGGCATCGCCACCCGGATGGCGTCGGTGATGGTGCGTCGACACCTCACCGAGGTCGCGAGTCCTCCGGCCGATGCCCGCGTGCGCATGGTCGAACCAGATGGAGGCATCGGTCTGGCGCAGGGGCTCTTTGCCCGGGTGCGCGATCGCGTCGGCGCCGTGTCCCGGCCGGAACAGTGGTGGTCAGGCGAGTGGGCGCCGGAGGACTGGATCGCGCCGCGCCGGCGGTTCGACGTCGTGGTCGAAGTCGACGGGCAGCCCGAGGCGTACGCCCTGTACGCGGTGACCGGTGAGTGGCGCGGCGGCCACACCGAGAAGGTCGTCGATGTTCGCGACTTCATCGCGGCGACGCCGCGTGCGGAACACGCGCTGTGGCACTACCTCCTCAACATCGACCAGACGGTGGCGATGCGGGCCTGGAACGTGCCGCTGGATTCGCCGCTGCCGTGGCTGCTGACCGATCCGCGTCAGTGCCGCACCGAGGGCATCAGAGATTTCCTCTGGCTCCGTCCGATCGAGACCGAGCGGTTGCTCGCGGCCCGATCGTCAGGCACGGCCGGGGCGATCACGATCGAGGTGCATGATCCCTTCCTCGGGTTGGCGGCGACCGAAGGTCGGTTCCGCGTGACGTCCGAGAGTGGGTCGATGAGCTGCGACCGGACGGATCGCGACCCGGACCTGGTCGTGGATGCGGGCGCTCTGGGTGCGATCGCGCTCGGCGGGGTCCGACCGAGCGTGTTGGCGCGGGCTGGTCGCATCGCGGTCGCGAACGAGACTGCCGTGGCGATCGCCGACGACCTGTTCCGGGCCGATCGGTCACCGTTCGCGTCCACCTGGTTCTGACCGGCTTGGACCCGGCGGTCAACTCCAGCCGGAACCGGCACCTTTGACCATGCCGAAGGGTCCCGACGGCCAGCGGTAGCAGTCCATCATGAGCTGGTCGACCTCGTCGGCGGTGGCGATGCCTTCGTTCACGACCTTCTGGGCTTCGGCGATCATCGCGAAGTAGACGCGGTTGGCGACGTAGCCCCAGGCCATCGCGGTGTCCTGCACGACCACCGGGTGTTTGCCGCATCGGGTCGCGACGGCACGGACGGTCTCGATGGTCGCGTCGCTCGTCGTGCGGGTGCGGACGATCTCCGCCAACTTCATCACCGGTGCCGGCGACGCCCAGTGCCAGCCGCAGACGAGCTCCGGTCGGTTCGTCGCGGCACCGATCGCCTGGACCGGGAACCCGGAGGAGTTCGAGCACAGGATCGTGTGCGCGGGCGCGGCGGCGTCGAGGTCGCGAAAGACGCGAATCTTGAGGTCGAGCCGTTCCGGCACGGCCTCGACGACGAGGTCGGTCGCGGCGGCGCGGGCGAAGTCCTCGGTGAAATCCAGGCGGGCGGCCGCAGCATCGGCATCGGCCCGAGTGAGTTTGCCGCGCTCGACGCCGGAGTTCAGCCCGAACCGACCGGTGGTCGCGTGTTCGTGACCGGCGACGAGCGCGGCCGGGTCGATGTCGTACACCACGACGTCGTAGCCGGCCGTCGCGCACACCTGCGCGATGCCCCCGCCCATGACACCGGCGCCGAGGACGCCGATCCGCTCGATGGTCATGTCGTGCCTCTCAGAGATCGGACGGGTGGCTCGGGTCGGGCCCACCGAGGTCGGGCAGATCGATCCGCGCCAGCCACAGGCCGGGCGCATCGAGTTCGTTCGCGGTCGGCAGCAGCTCCGGGCCGTCCCACAACCGGTTGAGGCCGGCCATGCCGGCCCGCTCCACGACGCCGGCGCAGAACGCCTGACCCCGTTCGTAGTGGTCGCGGTCGAGTTCGACGCCGAGCATCCCTTCGACGAATCGACCGGCGTCGCCGCGCTCGACGTGGTGACGACGGAGAGCTTCGTGGATGCGGGGATACTCAGGGATCAGATGAGTGCCGATGCGCTCGGTGACGAGGTCCGCGTGCCCCTCGAGCACCATCGTGAACTGTTGGTTCCGTTCGAGGATCGCTCGTTGCCGATCACTCCGCAGCGCGCCGAGCAACACGTCGGGGCGTTGGGCGAGCTGGGCCATCGCTTCGGTGTCGGTGGGGTCGACGTTGCCGAACGCCGCGTCGAACGCGCGCGGGTCCAACTCGAACGCGCCGACGTATTCCTCGGCGATCGCGACCAGGCGCTCGCGGACCCAGGGCCGACTCCGCTGTCCGGCGCGGACCGTCTCGGCGATTGCCACCGCGGTGCGCACGTCCTGGGGATCGATGGACCAGTCCTCGGCGAAGCGGTCGATGTTGGGGGCGACGAAGGTGATGGACGGTGCGTCGACCGACGGCAGGGGCAGGTCGAAGCTCCCGAGCGCGTACTGCGCGAGGTACCCGATCATCGACCCGGTCTGGGCCCCGAGGAGGAGGGGTCCGAGCATCCCCATCAACCCGCGCATCCCGTCGGCGCCCATCGTCATGCCGAGGACCCCGGCGGTCGCCGCCTCGACCTCCTCGTCGTCCGCTTCGGAGAGATCGGCCGCCATGGCCTCCTGCATCGTCACCGCCAGCGTTTCGAGCACGGGCCGGAGACCGTCGAGGTGCCGGCGCGCCCACGTGCGTCGGTCGACGACCTCCACGGGGAGCGTGAGCACGTCGTCGAGGCCGGTCTCGGTGACGACGGGTCCCGAGGCCGTGTGGGCGAGTTCGGCGAGTTCACGACGCGTCGCATCGGCGATGGCTTCGTCGGCGCCACCCTCCAGGGCGACCTGCTCGGCCACCTGGCGCGCAATCTCCCAGTTGAGCGGGCCCGGCGACTGGAGGATCCGCATCGCTTCCGCGAGGTCGACCTGAGAAAGATCGAAGGGCAATCCGAGCGCGCCGAACGGGTTGAGCGGTTCGGATTCGTCTCCAGCTTGAGGATCGTCGGCCACGCGGTCAGTCTAGGGACGCTCATGACGCATTCTCCCGCCGCCCCCGACGCCCCGGCCGTCAACGTCGCCGTCACCGGTGCCTCCGGCCTCATCGGGTCACGCCTGGTGCCCGAACTCGTGCGCCGGGGTGCGACCCGGGTCGTCGGTCTCGACACCCGCGACCCCGAACGGGGCAGCGCCGGCTTCGAACCGCACCTCGTCGACGTGGCCGGTCACGAGATCGAGACGCTGCTCACCGGGGTCGACACGGTCGTGCACCTCGCGGCCGTCGTCGATCCGATCGTCGACGACGCGCTGATGGCCCGCGCCAACGTCGAGGGCACCCGCCGCGTGCTGGCCGCGGCCGCGGCCGTCGGCGTGCGCAAGTTCGTGCGGGTCTCGACCGCCACGGTCTACGGCGCCTGGGCCACCAATCCCATCCCGTTGACCGAGGATTCGCCGCTACGCCCCAACCCCGGATTCGCGCCGGCGGTCCACGCCGCGGAAGTGGAGCGGCTGATCCACGAGTGGCACCAGGATCACCCCGACGTCGTCGTCACGATCCTGCGCGCCGCGCCGGTGCTCGGGGCCGGTGCCGACCACCTCTTCGCCCGGCTTCTCGCGGGTCATCGGCGGTTGCGCATCCGGCGGGAAGGCGCGCCGGTCCAGGTCGTCCACGTCGACGATGTCGTCGCCGCGTTGGCGCTGGTGGTGGAGGAGGATCACCCCGGGGTGTTCGACGTCGCCGCGCCCGGGTGGTTGGCGGCCGACGACGTCCGCAACCTCATGCCGCGCAATGCCCTACCCGCGGTTCCGCTCGACGTGATGCGCAGGCTCCTGACTCGCAGCTGGCGCTCCGGTGTCGGTGAGATCCCGCCGAGCGTGCTGCCCTACGTGTTGCATCCGTGGGTCGTGGCCACCGACCGGCTGGAGTCGATCGGTTGGTCGGCGACCCACACCAACGAGGAGACGTTGCTCGAGACCCACGAATCGCTCGCGACCGCGCCGAACCTTCCTCCGAAGATCGCAGCGGCTGCCGCCGGGGTCGCGGCGGCGGGCGTCGCGGTGGGCATCGCGGTCAACCGGTCACGCCGTACCTGACGGGACGGGTTCAGGCCCCGGTCGAGGCGAGGTGGGCGTCGTTCCACTCGGCCCACTCCGACGTGAAGTACCGCAGGCGCACCTTCTTGTACTCCTTGATCGACCACAGGAGCGTGTACTCGTCGATCCCGGTCTCGGCTGCGATGGCGTCGATGGTGGCTTCGCAGTCGCGGGCACTGCGACCGTGGACCATCGTGAACACGGTGTAGGGCCAGTCCTCGTAGGTGGGTCGGCGATAGCAGTGCGACACCGCGGCGAACCCGGCCATCTGCGGGCCGATCGCTTCGAGGTCGTCCTCGGGAACGGCCCAGACCCCCATGGCGTTGGCTTTGAACCCGGCCGTCCGGTGGTTCATGACCGCGGCGAAGCGCCGCATCAACTTCCGCTCGATGAAGGACTCGAGGATCGTCAGGAGTTCGGCCTCGGTGATGCCGAGACGCTCGGCCTGGACGGCGAACGGGCGCGGCACCAGGGGCAGATCGTCCTGACAGAGCTGGATCGTGGCGACCTCGAGGTCGCTCAGCGTCGGCGCCGCCATCTCGGCCTTGCGTTCCGGGCGCTCGTGTTCGAGGACCTCGGCCTTGGCGTCGGCGGCGGTCTGGCCGGTCATGTCGAGCTTCACGCCGATCTTGTAGAGCTTGAGCGTCGGGAGCTTGCGCGTCACCCGCGAGCCCGATGTGGCATGCAGCACGTCGAGGTGGGCGTCGAAGTCCTCGCCGGGGGGCACGGCCAGCGTGTACCAGAGGTTGTAGTCGTGGTTGCGCTTGTAGTTGTGGCTGACCCCGGGGTGCTCGTTGATGATCGCGGCCGCGTCGTCGATGTGGTCCGGATCGACCTTGGCCGCGATCAGGGCCGACGTGTAGCCGAGGGCCCGGGTGTCGAAGATGGCGGAGAGCTGGCGGAGGACGCCTTCCTCCTTGACGGCCTGGAGTCGACTGATGACCTCGGCCTCGGTGAGTCCCAGCCGGTCGGCGAGGACCGCGTACGGGGCGGCGTCGAGTGGGAACGACCACTGCACCGCGTTGAGAAGTTGGGCGTCCGCGTCGGTGAGCTCCATGCGGCCAGTCTCGCACTCGACAGCCGAACCCGTCCCACCGGGTGCCCGGGTCGAAGCATCGCTACGGTTCGGACGGCCGCTCCGGTGGGGTCAGGGTGCCGCGACGACGAGTTGGGCCGTGGCCGGTGGGGTGAACGGGCCGGTGCCGGGGTCGGGGACGGGCTGGGCCCGGTCCAGGACCGCCACGATCTTCCGGGAGCGGCCCGCGCGCTCGACGGCGACCGTCACCCGCTGTCCCGCGGTTCGCCGGCGCAGCGTCACGACGAGTGCAGCCGTGTCGGGCATCCGGACGCCGTCGACCGCGGTGATGGTGTCGTTCACCCGGAGTCCGGCGTTGGCGGCCCCCGAGCCGGGCGCGACCTCCGTCACGACGACGCCGCGGTCGGAGTCCTGCGCGCGAATCCCGAGCGCGCCGTGGTCGACCCAGCCCTGGCGTTCGAGCTGCTCGGCCACGTCGATCACGACGGAACTGGGGACGGCTGCCGTGCGCACCGGTCCGGACCCGGCGCCCGCGAGGATCCCGATGACGCTGCCGGACTCGTCGACGAGCGCGCCGCCGCGAGCGGAATCGGCGAGATCGGCATTCGTGTTGATCAGGCCGGCATGCTTGGTTCCCGTCGAGTCGTCGGTCCACCCGTCGGTGGCGGTCACCACGCCGCTCGTGACCCAGGGCCCGCTCGAGTCGGTGCGTCCGACCGCGACGATCCAATCCCCGGCTCGGAGTCGGTCCGAGCTCGCCATCCGGGCGGGGTCGAACCGGAGGGTCGGGACCGAGAGGAGGACCAGGCCCGTCACCGGATCGCTTCCCGTGACCGTGGCGCGGTGGCGCTCGCCGTTGGCGACGCACACCTCGACGGTCGCGCCGGGTTCGACGTCGTGGTCCACCACCGCGGCGGTGGTCATGACCTCGTGGTCACCGACCGCCACGCCGGAGCCGCGCCGCTCCTGGGCTCCCGTCGTCGTGATGACGGCGGCGACTCCGGGCGCGATCTGTTGGGCGATCTGGGCGGCACTGATCGAGTTCGGGACCTCGGGGGCGCGGGAACCGGCTCGCGCCGGTTCGCGGTCGAAGGCACCGACGATGCCGAGCACCGAGATCGTCGCCATCGCGCCGACGGTGCCGGCCGTGAGGGCCAGGATGGCGTCGCGTCGCCAACCCCGCCGGTTCGAGGTCCGGGGTTCTCCGGCAGGCTGAGGTCGGGCACCGGCCAGCTCGGACGGGTGGATCCAGGTGCGATCCAGGGGATGGGGAGGCGGCCGATTGGGCCCGGCGTCGTCGTCGTCATCGCGGGCCGGCATTTCCGAGATTCTACCGGCGGACCTCGCCGGATCATCCGCGGCCCTGCCCTCCGTCGGAGTCGATCCCTACAATGGCCGACGTGTCGTTGTCGGACCCACCCTCGCTGCCCGATTGGGTCGCCATCGACGCGGAGCCGTTGCCCGTCGAACGCGCGGTCACCTGGGCATCGGTTCCCGAGGCCGGCGCGATCGTGAGCTTTCTCGGGATCGTGCGTGACCACGCCGACGGTCGGGACGACGTGACCGGTCTCACCTACGAGGCCTACGAATCCGAGGCGCGGCGCGCGATGACCGAGATCGTGGCCCAGGCGCGGGTCCGCTGGACCGACCTCGCCCGGGTCGCGGTGCTCCATCGCACTGGTTTCCTGGGCCTCTCCGAGGTGTCGGTCGCGGTGGTCGTGTCGAGTCCGCACCGGGCCCAGGCCTTCGCCGCCGCCCAGTTCTGCATCGACACCCTGAAGGAATCGGTACCGATCTGGAAGCAGGAGCACTGGTCGGGTGGGGCAGATTGGGGCCTCGGTGCCCAGGATGTGCGTAGCCTCTCACCAACCGATCGGAGCTGATCAGTGGAGTTCTTGGCCCTCGCACTGGGTTTGATTGTCATCGGCGTGACCATCGTGATGCTGCGTCATCGTGGCCCGAGTGGACTGAACGCCTCGATCGACGACTTCGCGGCGCGCCGGGAGGCACTCGCTCCCGACGCCCCGCCCCGGACACGAGGTCGGCGCGCTGGCTAGGGACCTTGCGATCGATCTCGGCACGGCGAACACGCTGGTGTACGCACGGGGTCAGGGGATCATCCTCAACGAACCGACGGTGATCGCGCTCAACAGCCGGTCCAACGACGTCCTGGCCATGGGCCACGAGGCGTGGCAGATGATCGGCCGGACGCCCGGGTACATCGTCGCGGTCCGACCGCTGCGCGGCGGCGCGATCACCGACTACGAGATCACCCAGCGCATGATCCGGCTGCTGTTCCAGCGGGCCGGCGTGTCGCGGCTGTCCAGGGCGCGGGTGCTGATCTGTGTGCCGTCCGCGATCACCCACGTCGAACAGCGGGCCGTGCTGGAGGCGGCGCGCCTCGCCGGCGCGGCGTCGACCTATCTGTTGGAGCAGCCGATGGCGGCCGCAGTCGGTGCCGGGCTCCCGATCCACGAACCGCTCGGCAACATGGTCGTCGACATCGGTGGCGGCACGACCGAGGTCGCGGTCATCTCCCTCCGCGGCGTCGTCGCACTCGAGGCGGTTCGCGTCGGATCGTTCGACATCGACGCCGCCATCCAGGCCTACGTCCGGCGCGAATACGGGATCGCCATCGGCGAGCGCACGGCGGAGGAGATCAAGCTCGCGATCGGGAGCGCCTTCCCGACCCCGGACGAGTTCAAGGCCGAGGTGCGCGGCCGGGACCTCATGAGTGGGTTGCCCAAGACCGTGATCCTCACGCCCGAGGAGGTGCGCGAGGCGATCGAGGAACAGGTGCGCGCCATTTGCGACGCGGTCATCGCGGCGCTGGCGCAGACGCCGCCCGAACTCGCGCACGACCTGATCCTCCACGGCATCCATCTGGTCGGTGGCGGCGGGATGCTCCGCGGCCTCGATCTTCGTATCGCGCAGGAGACCAAGCTGCCGGTGCACCTCGTCGACGCGCCGCTCGAATGTGTCGTGCTCGGCGCGGGCCGGTGCGTGGAGATCTTCGATCAGGTCGAGGACATGCTCATGCACGGCCCTCGTCACTGAGATCCTCGGCCGCCTGTCGGGTCTGCCAGTCCGAATCGCCGCGCGCGGTCGCGATCGCGGCGTCCACGCGCGGATCGTCGAACGGGGCGAGGGCGAGGACGGCGCGGCGCCGGACGGCGGGCCGGTCGGTGCACGCGGCGAGGATCGCGTCCAGCCCGCGCGGGTCGCCGACGGAACCGAGGGCGGCGACGGCGGCTTCGCGGATCAGGGCGTCCTCGTGACCGGTCGCCCGGAGGAGCGCGGTGACGACCGTGGTGCGCGCGGGCTCGGCCCACTCGATCTCGCCGGCCGCGAAGCAGCCGGCCTCCGCCACGAGCTGATCGGGGTCGTCGATCAACGCCGCGATGCCGTCGGCCTCGACCGAGGCACCGGTGCCGACCGTCGGTGCCAGTTCGGCGGTGCGTCGGCGCACGGCCGGCTCCGCGTCGTGCACGGCCACGAGCCAGGCGTCGCGTGCCTCGGGGCCGGGCGTGGTGCGGATCAAGGCGCCCAACGCGCTGATCCGCACGCGCGGGTCGTCGGCGTTTCGTACCGCCTCGAGGAGTTCGGTGGAATCGACCGGATCGTGCGTCGTGGCGCGACCCACCGCGGCGTAGCGCGCTGCGATCGCGGTCGGGCCCGGCTCGTCGGCGTTCGGAGAGGTAGCGGAATCAGGGTGAATGCGCCGGACGCTACAGCGCGAGGTCGCGGCTGCCGATGCCCTGGGCATGGGATTGGCTGGCACATTCCGTGGTGCGCGTCGACGAGTCGTCGTCGGTGTGACCGCGCTCGCCGTCGCGTCCGCCGGAACGATCGCGATTGTCGCGGCGACAACCCCCGAATCCGGGACGACGCTCGCAGTCCGACGCGCCGCGGCCCGCGAGTCCGTCCTCCCGGTGGTTCCGACCGTCGCGCCGGCAGTCGTGCCGTCGGCGGATGCGGGCCTCGCCGCCGCGGCGTGGGACATCGCGCACCCGCCGCCGCCTCCGCCGCTGCCCGTACCGGCCGCGCTGCCCAACCCCTCAGCCCCTCGAGATCTCGTCGAGATCGGTCGCATCCAGATCCCGAAGACCGGCGTCGACGAGGCGATTCGCGAAGGGGTGGAGCAGGTCGTGATCGATCACGGTCCCGCGCACTGGCCGGGCACCGCCGAGATCGGCGGGTGGGGCAACCTCGTGCTCGCCGGTCACCGCAGCATCCACACCGCGCCCTTCCGCCGCAACGGCGAGTTGGTCACTGGAGACGCGATCGTGCTCTCGGACGCCACCGGCACCTACCGGTACTCGGTCACGAGTGTCGAGGTCGTGGATCCGACTGCGCTCTGGATCGTCGACCAGCACCCTGGCCGCACACTCACGATCTTCACGTGCCATCCGATCGGGAGCTCGGCGCAGCGACTGGTCGTGCGGGCCGAACTCGTCTCGCGGCCCCGTCCTGGCGCCTGAAGTATCCGTGAGGATGTGACCACGCGCCTCTATGGCGACGTGGCAGGCTGACCCGGCTCATGGACTCCTCCCCGGACACCGCGGCGCCGCAACCCGACGCCGCGCCCAACCCGCTCCCACCTCCGACCGCACCGACGCGCTCGATCGCGGCCCGGATCGTCGTGATCGCCGCGATCGTGATCGGGGTCGTGGGGATCGCGGGAATGTGGATCAAGCTGCCCTACGTGATCTTCTCGCCGGGCGACGCCACGCCCATCGAGGGTCTCGTCGACATCTCGGGCACCAAGACCTACGACCATGACGGCGAGGTGTTGCTCCTCACGGTGCGGGTCAGCAACGGACGTCCGAACCTCTGGCGGTTTCTCGAGGCGACGTGGGACGACGACTCGCGGGTGATCGGTGAACGGCAGTATCTCGGGAATGCACCGCGTGGTCGGGTGGACCGCGCGAGCGTGCAGATGATGAACGAGTCGCAACTCGCGGCGAAGGAGGCTGCGCTCACGCGGCTCGGCTACGACGTCGAGGTCACGGGTCGAGGAGCCAAGGTGCTCCAGGTGCTCGCCGATTCCCCGGCGGAGCGGGCCGGGATGCGGACCGGTGACGTGATCGTCGCGATCGACGGGCGGAAGATCTCGACCCGGGACCAGGTCGGCCAGATCGTCCAACCCGCACCGGTCGGCACGCAGTTCGCGGTCACGGTCGAGCGTGGCGGCGACCGGCGCGACCTGACGGTGACGAGTGAGGCCGCAACCTCCGGGGAACTCACGGGCAAGCCGTTCTTCGGGATCGGGGCCGGCACCGAGGACCTCGAGGTTCACTTCCCGTTCGAGGTGTCGATCGACGCCGGGGACGTCAGCGGCCCGTCGGGCGGACTCGCGTTCGCACTCACGATCATGAACGACCTCACCCCGGGTGACCTGACCGGCGGGAAGAAGATCGCGGTGACCGGCGAGATCGACGGTGCCGGTCGGGTCGGCGAAGTCGGCGGGGTGCCCCAGAAGGCGGTCGCCGCCCGGGAATCCGGGGCGACCCTCATGATCGTCCCGGCCGCCGAAGTCCGCGAGGCGCGGTCCAAGGCCGGTTCGATGAAGGTGGTCGGCGTGCGCACGCTCGACGGTGCGTTGCGCGTCCTTCGCCGCAACGGTGGTGCCCCGGTGCCGGCAGTCGCCGGCGTGTGAGCTGGCTGCGTTGCCGCGACATCGGACCTGCGCCGCGAAAACTTGGACCGAGTCCTCGGCATCGCCCGGGTTCGCCAATAGCATTGCGCGCCGTGATTCGACCGAGGAGATTCCGTGGCTGATGTCCATCGCCGAGCCGCGGCCAGTGCCCCGCGCCTGACGTCGGAGGAGATCGCGACCCGAGGATTCGCCGCGGCGTTCCGGGGCATCTCCGAAGTGGAGGTTCGGAACTTCCTGAAGCGGGTCGCCGCGGAGATCGACGTCGTCCGGGCGCGCGAGGACGAACTGACCGCGCAGGTCGAAGAACTCCGCCGCCAGCTGGCCGATCCGCCGTTGGTCACCGAGGATCGTCTGCTCGATGCGCTGGGGGAGGAGACGGCCCGAGTGTTGCGGTCGGCGCAGGAGTCGGCGGAGGAGATCCGCCGGCGCGCCGAGGAGCGCGCCGCGGCAACCGTCGCCGATGCCGAGGCCGCGGCCGCGGCCATGCGCGAGGAAGCGGATGCGGATGCTGCGGCCATGCGCGACGCTGCGCAGACCGCCGCGGCAGCTCGCGAGTCCGAAGCGACCGAGTTCGCCACCGAGCTCCGGGCGACCGTGGCCGAGGAAGTCGCGACCTTGCGGAGCGAGACCGAATCCGAGTTGACGGCCCAGCGGGAGCAGTCGTTGGCCGCGGCCGAGGCCGAGATCGAAGCGGCGAAGAGCGCGGGCCGGGATCTCGTCAACGAGGCCCGTTCGGTGCGGGAGCGGATCCTGGCCGACCTCGGGCGGCGTCGGCTCCTGCTCCAGGCCCAGATCGACGAGTTGCGGGTCGGCCGCGACCGGTTGCTCGACGCGTACCGCGTGGTCAAGCGCACGATGGGCGACGCGACCGAGGCGTTGGTGCAGGTCGAGGCCCGCGCGGCGCACGAACTGTCGGGTCCGCCCCCGCCGAGTGACGTGCCGCCGGTGGACGGTGAACTCGCCGCGCTCGCCGGTGAACTGACCGGCGAGTCCGGCGCTCCCTCGGTCGAGGTCGAGGCGCTGTTCGCCCGGCTGCGCTCCCAGAGCGCATCGAATCCGGTCGACGAGACGCCCGAACCCGAGCCGGAGCCCGTGCCCGAGCCCGAGCCGGAGCCCGTGCCCGAGCCCGAGCCGGAGGAACACATCGACCTGGTGGCCGAAGCCGAGGTCCTGGTGGAGCCCGAGCCGGAGTCGGAGTCGGTGGCCCCCGAGCCCGAGCCCGAGCCGGAGGCCGGCGCGACGGACACCGACATCGCCGACGGCCCGGACGGCCCCGATGTCGCCGCCACATCGGACGATGCGGCGCGCGCCGAGCGGGCCCGGGTGCTGGATCCGCTCCAGCGCGAGTTGGGCCGGAAGGTCAAGCGCGCATTGCAGGACGAGCAGAACGACGTGCTCGACCGGCTCCGGACCGTCAAGGGTCGCCCGAACGCCGAGGACCTGTTGCCGACCCGAAGCGATCAGACGAGTTCGCTGGCCCTCGCGATGCGCGGTCCGGTGGACGCGGCGTTCGCCGGTGGCGCGGCCGTCGTCGGTCGCCGATCGGGCGTGGCCGCCCCGGCGTCGATGGTGGACGGGCTCGCGGCTGCGATGGTCGAACGCCTGCACCCGCGGCTGATCGAGGCGATCGATGCCGCCGGTGACGACGAGTCGGCGGTGACCCAACGGCTCGGGGCGCGATACCGCGAGTTCAAGGGTCAGGAACTCGACGCCGTGGTCGGCGACACCCTGGCGGCGGCCTGGGCGCTCGGTGTGTACGAATCGTCCAAGAAGGGCGCGATCCTGCGGTGGGTGGTGTCGGTCGAGGGGACCTGCCCCGACTGTGACGACAACGCCTTGGAGCCGACCAAGCGCGGCGATTCGTTCCCGACCGGTCAGCTCCATCCTCCGGCGCACCCCGGGTGCCGGTGTCTCGTCGTCCCGAGCGCCCCCGCGACCTGAGCCCGACCGAACCCGGTCGCCGCGCGCTGCCTCCTGCCGGGTAACTCGCATCTAGGCTCGGGAGAATGCGTGTCCCCCCGGTCCAGCGTCGTTCGTCCAGTCGGTTTCGGTTCCGCCCCTGGATGATCGTGGTGGTGGTGATCCTGGTGGCGCTGTTCCTCTCGGCGCGGGGTCTCGCCAGCTTCTACACCGAATACCTCTGGTTCGATTCGGTCGGCTTCGGTCCGACCTGGCGCGGACTCCTCTGGGCTCGGTTCGCGCCCGCGGCCGTCTTCACCACGCTGTTCTTCCTCATCATGTTGGCGAACCTGACGATCGCGGATCGCCTGGCGCCCAAGGCTCGCGGTTTGGGTCCGGAAGACGAGATGCTGGCGCGCTACCAGAGCTCGGTCGGGCCCTACGCCGGGCGGTTGCGGATCCTGGTGTCGGCGATCTTCGCCCTGCTCGCCGGCGGCAGCGTCGCCGGCGAGTGGCAGCGTTGGGTCCTGTTCACGAACGCTCAGGATTTCGGGGTCAAGGATCCGCAGTTCAACCTCGATGTGGGCTTCTACGTGTTCCGACTGCCGTTCCTCACGTTCTTGTTCGACTGGCTCTTCGCCGGGCTCATCATCGTGTTCATCGTGACCGCGATCGCGCACTACCTCAACGGCGGCATCCGGCTCCAGACCCCGTTCCAGCGGGTGACCCCTCAGGTCAAGGCCCACCTCTCGGTGATCCTCGGCTCGATGGCACTGGTCAAGACCGCGCAGTACTTCCTGGAGCGGTACGAGCTGAACTTCTCCGGTCGCGGTGTCGTCGAGGGTGCGAGCAAGACCGACATCGCCGCGCAGCTTCCGGCGCTGAACCTGCTGATGGTGATCTCCGTGGTCGCCGCCGGGCTCTTCGTCTGGAACATCTGGCGACGCGGCTGGGTGCTTCCGGTCATCGCGGTCGGGCTCTGGGGCTTCGTCGCGCTGGTGATCGGCACGATCGTGCCCGCCGCCTACCAGCAGTTCTCGGTGCAGCCGAACGAGCTCGCCAACGAGAAGCCCTACATCGCCCGCAACATCAAGGCCACCCGCGCCGCGTTCGGGTTGGCCGGTATCAAGTCGACCCCGTTCGACTTCAAGAACGATCTGACCGCCGCGGATCTCGAGGACAACCGCCAGACGATCTCCAATGCCCGGTTGTGGGAGTCCTCGGTGATCTCGACGAACTTCCAGCAGTTCCAGAGCCTGCAGACGTACTACAAGTTCAACAACGCCGACACGGACCGGTACGTCATCGACGGACAGTTGCGCCAGGTGCTCGTGGCCGCCCGCGAGCTCAACTCGGCGGACCTGCCGTCGCAGAGTTGGGTCAACCGTCACGTCGTCTACACGCACGGGTACGGCGCGGTGGTGTCGCCGGCGAACTCGGTCGATCAGCAGAACGGGCAACCGAACTATCTGCTCCAGGACATTCCGGGTCGAGGCAAGGTGACCCTGAAGACCCCGCAGCTCTACTTCGGCGAGCGACTCGACGACTACGCACTCGTCGACGCCAAGCAGGCCGAGTTCGACTACGCCCGCCAGGGCCGGGACCAGACCACGCGGTACCAGGGGTCCGCGGGAGTCGGCCTGTCGTCATGGCTACGCCGCGCCGCGTTCGCACTCCGGTTCGGGGATCAGAACCTGCTGATCTCGAGTCAGATCGAGGACAAGACCCGGATCATCTTCCGACGCGACATCCTCGAGCGCGTCGAAGCGGCCGCGCCGTTCCTCAACTTCGATCGCGATCCGTATCCGGTCCTGGACAACACCACCGGCCATCTCACCTGGGTGCTCGACGGTTTCACCACGAGCGACCACTACCCCTACTCGCAGAGCATGACGCCGAAGTTGGGCGGGGTCGCCGGGCAGAGCTTCAACTACATCAGAAACTCGGTGAAGGCGACGGTCGACGCGTACGACGGGACGATCACGTTCTACGTCGTCGACCCGAGCGATCCGCTGATCAAGGCCTACCGCCAGGCGTTCCCGGAGCTGTTCACCGACTTCTCGAAGATGTCGCCGGACGTGAAGGAGCACCTGCGCTACCCCCAGGACCTCTTCCGGTACCAGACCGACGTGTACACCAAGTACCACGTGCAGAACCCGACGACGTTCTTCTCGGGGGCCGCCCAGTGGGAGGTGTCGGCCAAGCCCGGCTCGGCCGGTGCCACCGATACGACCGCGGTCACTGCGGTGGCCAGCGGTCCCCAGAACGCGTCGTCCGCCGGTGAGCGTGTCGATCCGCTCTACGTGCTGAGTCGGCTGCCCGGTGAGACGACCGAAGAGTTCCTGATCCTGCGTCCGTTCGTCCCCGTGTCGAAGGCGGACTCACAGAACCGGTTGTCGGCGTTCATGGTGGCGCGCGCGGATCCGAGTGCGAAGCAGCGGCTCGAGAGCCTCGAGATGCCCGAGGGCCTCAACGTCCCCGGTCCGGTCCAGGTGGACCGCACCATCAACACCACCAAGGCGATCTCGAAGGAGTTCACCCTGTTGGGTGACCGGGGTTCGACGGTCGAACAGGGCAGCATCCAGATCATCCCGGTGAAGGACTCACTGCTCTACATCCAGCCGATCTACGTCAAGTCCGACAACGGCGGTCAGCCCACGTTCGGGTTCGTGATCGCCTCGTACGCGGGTGAGGCCAAGTTCGGGACGAACCTCGAGAACGCGCTGTCGAAGTTCGACCAGTTCCGCGACGGGCCGTTGACCCAGACCCCCGAGCCCGACCCCGGGACCGAGTCGCCACCGACCACCGGGAGTTCGGACGTCGATGACCTGTTGCGCCAGGCCGATGCGGCCTATGCCGCGGCCCAGAAGGCGCTGGATGATCAGGACCTCGGGACCTTCCAGGCCAAGGTCAAGGAGCTGGGCGACATCCTGACCAAGCTCGCGGCGGCCCGGGCGGCCGAACGGGGTGGCCCGCAGACGTCGACGTCGACGACAGCCGGCACGACGACGACCACCCGGGCGTCGACCGGATCGTCGGGGGCCCAGGCGCTCGGTCGCTGAGGTTCGGGGCGCCGGGATCCGCTGACGATGACGGGAATCCGGCCGTCCGGGGCTCAACGACGCATCGACGGCGGGGCCGTTGGATTGTTACTATCTCCGTAGTGGAAATCCCGGCCACCCCCGCCGGGCCCTCGACCACGGAGCATTCGCATGGCCGTCAAAGGCATTGACCTCGGCAAATATCAGCTGGGTTGGCACGATTCGACGGACGACTACGTCTACACGCCGCACAAGGGGCTCAACGAGCAAACCGTCCAGGACATCTCCGACGGTAAGGGCGAGCCGGACTGGATGCTCAAGTTCCGGCTCAACGCCCTGCAACGGTTCGAGCGCAAGCCGATGCTCGACTGGTTCGCGAAGAACATGCCCGACATCGACTTCGAGGACATCTACTACTACCTGAAGCCGACGGATCACTCGGTCTCGGAGTGGGACGAGCTCCCCGAAAGCATGAAGAACACCTACGAGAAGCTCGGGATCCCCGAGGCCGAGCGGAAGTTCCTCGCCGGTGTCACCGCGCAGTTCGAATCCGAGGTCGTGTACCACAAGAACCGCGAAGACCTCGAGGGCCTCGGCGTGCTGTTCACGAGCATGGACCAGGGGCTCAAGGACTACCCCGAGATCGTGCAGCAGT
>CAZJBJ010000046.1:0-22914 GCA_964544295.1 uncultured Bifidobacteriaceae bacterium | reverse complement strand
GGACGTGCTGGGCGCCGACGGCACTTTCGTGCCCTGCGTGCACACCGTGGGCGCTCCGCTGGACGCCGGCCAGGCCGATGTGAAGTGGCCCTGCAACAAGACCAAGTACATCGTCCACTACCCCGAGACCCGCGAGATCTGGTCCTACGGTTCGGGCTACGGCGGCAACGCGCTGCTCGGCAAGAAGTGCTTCGCCCTGCGCATCGCGTCGGTCATCGCGCGCGACGAGGGATGGCTCGCCGAGCACATGCTGATCCTGAAGCTGACCTCGCCGACCGGCACGGTCAAGTACGTCGCGGCCGCGTTCCCGTCGGCGTGCGGCAAGACCAACCTGGCCATGCTGATCCCCTCGATTCCCGGCTGGAAGGCCGAGACCGTCGGTGACGACATCGCGTGGATGAAGTTCGGACCCGACGGTCGTCTCCACGCCATCAACCCGGAGTTCGGCTTCTTCGGGGTGGCCCCGGGCACCAACATAGAGACCAACCCGAACGCCATGCTCACCCTGGGCTCCAACACGGTGTTCACCAACGTGGCCCTCACCGACGACCACGACGTCTGGTGGGAAGGCATGGACGGTGAGCCGCCGGCGCACCTGATCGACTGGAAGCGCCAGGACTGGACTCCCGCGTCGGAAACCCCGGCCGCGCACCCGAACTCGCGATTCTGCGCGCCGGCGTCGCAGTGCCCGGTCGTCGCCGACGAGTGGGAGGACCCGGCGGGCGTGCCGATCTCGGCCGTGCTGTTCGGTGGCCGGCGCGCCACGACCGTCCCGCTCGTCTACGAGTCGCGGGACTGGCGTCACGGCGTCTTCGTCGGCGCCACCATGGGCTCGGAGAAGACCGCGGCGGCCTTCGGCGGGATCGGCGACCTGCGCCACGACCCGTTCGCGATGCTGCCGTTCTGCGGTTACCACATGGGCGATTACTTCGCGCACTGGCTGTCGATGACCGACCACACCGACGAGGCGAACCTCCCGCGGATCTACGGCGTGAACTGGTTCCGCAAGGACGAGGACGGGAAGTTCATCTGGCCGGGCTACGGCGAGAATTCCCGGGTCCTCGCCTGGATCGTCGGCCGACTCGAGGGCACGGCGAACGGCGAGGACACCCCCATCGGGGTCGTGCCGACGCCGGCCGACCTGGACCTCACCGGACTCGACGTCTCGGCCGACGATGTCGCCGCCGCACTCGTGGTGGATCCGATCCAGTGGAAGCAGGAGTGCGAGAGCACCCGCGGCCACTTCGAGTCGTTCGGCAGCCACCTACCCCAGGCCCTCGTCGAGGAACTCGAAGCCCTCGAATCCCGCCTGGGGTAGATGAGCCCGC
Organism: uncultured Bifidobacteriaceae bacterium; assembly: GCA_964544295.1. Taxonomy (GTDB): domain Bacteria; phylum Actinomycetota; class Acidimicrobiia; order IMCC26256; family JAENVU01; genus JAENVU01. The sequence continues at coordinate 21,586 of CAZJBJ010000046.1, read as the reverse complement.
ACTCGGCTTCTGGAGTGGTCGGGTAGACAGGGCGCATGACTGACGAGACGTCACGGCCGAGTGTCGAGCAGATGGCGGCGGCCGTCGCCGGGATCGACCTCTGGAACAGCCCCGGGATCCCCGAACGCGGCCTGGCCCCGCTCCGGGTGACCGACGGCCCGAACGGCGCCCGCGGTCCGAGCTTCACCGGCATCCCCAGCGCCTGCTTCCCGTGCGGCTCGGCCCTCGGCGCGACGTGGGACCCCGCCCTGGTCGAGGCCGTCGGCGTCGCCATCGCCGAGGAAGCCCGCACGAAGGGCGCGCACGTCCTCCTCGCGCCCACCGTCAACCTGCATCGGCACCCGCTCGCCGGACGCAACTTCGAGTGCTACTCGGAGGACCCGTATCTGACGGCTCGGCTCGCCGTCGGATTCGTCCGCGGGGTGCAGTCGGTCGGCGTCGCCACGACGGTCAAGCACTTCGTGGCGAACGACTCGGAGTTCGAACGTATGACGATCAGCTCCGACGTTGACGAAGCGGTGCTGCGCGAGCTCTACCTCGTCCCGTTCGAAGCCGCGGTCACCGAGGCCGGTGCGTGGGGAGTCATGAGCGCCTACAACCGGGTCAACGGCACCTACTGCAGCGAACACGAGTGGTTGCTGACGACGGTGTTGCGCGACGAGTGGGGGTTCGACGGGTTCGTCATCTCGGACTGGTTCGGCACCCACAGCACCGCGCCGGCCGCGAACGCGGGTCTCGACCTCGAAATGCCCGGGCCGCCGCAATGGTTCGGCAAGGCACTGGTCGACGCGGTGGCCAACGGGACCGTGAGCGAATCCGTCGTCGCCGAGAAGGTCGAACGGCTGCGGGTGCTCGCCGATCGGACCGGCGCGTCACAGGGCGTCGGCAACGACGAGCCCGGATCGAACGACGACCCGCGCCACCGGGCCCTGATCCGGGAGACCGCCGCCGCGAGCTTCGTGCTCCTGCGCAACGACGGTGTGTTGCCGCTGGACCGCACACAGCTGCGGTCGGTCGCACTGATCGGTACCGCGGCCGACACCACCTGGATCATGGGCGGGGGCAGCGCCGCGCTGGATCCGCACCCGCCGGTGAGCCCCCGGGCCGGGCTCACCGCCGCCCTCGACGGCGACACCACCCTGACCTACTCACGCGGACCCGCGGCCACCGACACGATTCCGGTGATGGACGAGTCGGTCCTGAGCGGTCGGCTATCGATGGACGTGTTCGGCAACGCCGAGCTCGCCGGTGACGCCGCCCATCACACCACGCTCCGGACGGGCCGGGCGATGTGGCTCGGCGAGTTCCACGACGCCGTCAATCCGCGCGAGTTCTCGGCGCGACTCACCGGCACCGTTCGGGTCGCCGAAGCCGGCGAGTGGACGTTCGGGCTCAGCAGCACCGCCGCGTGCCGCGTGCAGCTCGGCGGCGAGACGCTGCTCGACGCGTGGACCGACCGGGAACCCGGGGCGTCGTTCTTCGGGTTCGGCAGCCGGGAGATCCGGACGACGCGCACCCTCGCGGCCGGCGACGAGTACCCGATCGAGATCGAGTTCTCCGGTGGCTCTCCCGCGATGGTCAGTGGGTTCGAACTCGGTGCTGCGCCGCCCACTCCCGCGACCGCACTCGCCGACGCGGCGGCGGCTGCGGCGGCCGCCGACGTCGCGATCGTCGTGGTGGGCACCGGGCCCACGCTCGACACCGAGGGGAAGGACCGACCGGACATGCACCTGCCCGGCGACCAGGACGCCATGGTGCGGGCGGTCGTCGCCGCGAACCCGCGCACGATCGTGTGCGTCAACGCCGGTTCGCCGGTTGCCATGGACTGGGCCGATCTCCCTGCCGCGGTCCTGCAGTGTTGGCTCCCCGGCGAGGAGTGGGGCAACGCCCTCGCCGATGTCCTCCTGGGCGAGCGTGATCCCGGAGGGCGCCTGCCCACCACGTTCCCGGTGCGGGTCGAGGACGCCCCGTCGCACGCGACCTACCCGGGTCACGACGGTCACGTCGACTACGCCGACGGCCTGCTCATGGGCTACCGCGGCTACGACCGGGCCGGCATCGAGCCGCGGTTCTGCTTCGGGCACGGGCTCTCGTACACGACGTTCGCATACGGACCGGTCGCGGTCGACGGGCGCACGGTGAGTGTCGACGTCACCAACACCGGCGACCGGACCGGATCCGAGGTGGTGCAGCTGTACGTGCACGCCGGCCGCGCCCCGGTCGAACGCCCCGAGCAGGAGCTGCGACGATTCGTCAAGGTGACCGTCGAACCGGGCACGACCGTGACAGTGGAGTTCGAACTCGACGACCGGTGCTTCAGCGAATGGGCCGACGGGTGGCGGCTGCTCCCCGGACCGTTCGAGATCCGGATCGGCCGCTCCTCCCGCGACATCCGCAGTACTGGATTCCTGACGCTCTGATCAGCGTTGGCGGCCGGCGCGGGCAGCGCGGCGCTCGTGGCGTTCGATGGCGAGTTCGATCAACCGGTCGAGCAGCGCCGGGTACGGGAGCCCACTGATCTCCCAGAGCTTGGGGTACATCGAGATCGGCGTGAAGCCGGGGATGGTGTTGACCTCGTTGAGGAGGAACCCGCGGCCGCCCTCGTCGTAGAAACAGTCGACCCGGGCCATGCCCTCGCATCGACACGCGACGAACGCCCGTACTGCCAGCTCGCGCACCGCGGCGGTCTCGGCGTCGGACAGCGGCGCGGGGGCGAGGAGTTGCGCGGTGCCGTCCTCGTACTTGTCGGCGTAGGAGTAGAACTCCGCGCCCGGCACGACCTCGCCGGGGAGTGACGCTTCGGGCTCGAGGGATCCGAGCACCGCGACCTCGATCTCGCGGCCGGTGATCATCTCCTCGACCAGGATCTCCTCGTCGTAGGACAGCGCCAGGTCGAGCGCAGCGTCGAGCTCGGACGCGTCGTGGGCCTTGCTCACCCCGACCGACGAGCCCATGTTCGCGGGCTTCACGAAGCACGGAAATCCGAGTTCGGCGACGACCCGGGCGGACAACGCCGACCGGTCCTGACCGTCGCGGAACTCGAGGTAGGCCCCCTGGGGGATGCTCGCGGCGGCGAACATCTGCTTCATCGCCCCCTTGTGCATGCCGATCGCCGAACCGAGCACCCCGGATCCGACGTACGGCAGGTCGGCGAGTTCGAGCAGCCCTTGGACGGTGCCGTCCTCCCCGAACGGGCCGTGGAGCAAGGGCAGCACGACGTCGACGTCGAGCCCGCGCCGACCCGACGTCGCGACCACGGTGCCGAGCGACTCCAACTCGGGACCTGCGACCGGGAACGCGGCCGGCAGGAGTTCCGGACCGGCCGCCAGCAGCGCGGCGGCGTCCTCGGCCGCGTGCCACTGGCCGTCGGTCGTGATGGCGACGGGGACGACCTCGTAACGATCGGGATCGAGCGCCTTGGCCACGGCCACGGCGGTCACGCGGGAGACGTCGTGTTCGGCGGACCGGCCACCGAAGATCAGCAGCACCCGGGTGCGACTCACGCCGCGTCCCGCCTCATGCGCTCACCTGCAGGACGGCCCGGATCCCGAGGCCCATGATGAACAGGCCACCGAGCCCGTAGAGCAACTCGAGTCGACCGCGCATCTGCGCACGGTACTGGTAGAGCAGACCGATGGTGAGGAAGATCACGAAGCCGTAGAACATGTGGAACCGCGGCACGCTCGCCCGGTAGCCCTTGTCGCCGGCGACGAGGATGGTGCCGAGCAGGACCTGGATGAGGATCGCCACCTCGGCGATCGTGGTGACGATCCAGACCGGCCGGCCCCGGAACCGGGTCCACCGCCACGCGACCAGGCACAGGATGCCCGCGAGGCCGTTCACGACGATCGACACGTATCCCCAGACGTGATGGATGTCGAACACCGTGGTCATGGTCTGATCCGGTCAGAGCACCGCGTCGTCGGCGGCGGACTCCGAGAACGCCGATGCGGCCGCGTCACCGCGCAGCAGCTGCTTGAGGATCTTGCCGGCCGGGTTGCGCGGGAGCGGTTCGGCGCGGAACTCCACGTACTCCGGGACCTTGAACGCGGCGAGATGCTGCGCACAGTGCGCCCGGATGTCCTCGACGCCCGCGGTCGAGTCTTTCCGGAGTTGGACGACGGCCTTGACCTCTTCGCCGAGCGTCCGGTGCGGGACGCCGACCAGCGCGGCGTCGAGCACGTCCGGGTGCTCGTGGAGGATGTGCTCCACCTCCACGCAGTAGACGTTCTCGCCGGCGCGGATGATCATGTCCTTCGCCCGGTCGACGAGGTAGACGAACCCGTCGTCGTCGATGCGGGCGATGTCGCCGGTCCGGAACCAACCGCCCGGCAGGAACACCGCCTCGGTCGCATCGGGCCGGTTCCAGTAGCCGCGCATCATGATCGTGGGACCGCGCAGCGCGAGTTCACCGGTCGTGTTCGCGGGCTGCGGATTGCCTTCCTCGTCGATCACCATGGCCTCGACGGTCGGCACCGGCCGACCGACCGAATCGGGCCGGGCGAAGTAGTCGTCCCCCGAAATGGCGGTCGCGACCGACGCGCTCTCGGTGAGTCCGTACGCCGTGGAGAGCGAGTCGCGCACCTGCGGGAACGCGACCTTGATCCGCTCGACCAACTCGGGGGCCGCCGGTGCGCCGCCGTATCCGATCCGGGTCACGCTCGAGAGGTCGTAGTCGGCGAAGTTGTCGGCCTCGACGATGCGCCACATCACGGTCGGCACGCCACCGATGGAGCTGACCTTCTCCCGTTCGATCGTGGCCATCGCGTGGTCGGCGTCGAAGCGTCCGGGCGGCATCAGCACCAACTTCGACCCGGCGGCGTAGGCCACGATCATCGTGGAGCACGTGCCGGTCACGTGGAACAGCGGGACGATCAGCAGCGCGGCCGCCTGGTGTTCGGTGCGCTGTTCCCCACGACCCGACATCACTGCGACGGTCTGGCCCAGCGCGAGGTTCATCAGGTTCGCGAGCGCTTGCCGATGGGTGATCGTCGCGCCCTTGGGCTTGCCCGTGGTGCCCGAGGTGTAGAGGATCGCCAGGATGTCGTCTTCGTCGACTTCGACGTCGAGCAGGGCGCCCGGGTCGTCCGGGGTCAACAGCTCCACGCCGGGCCGGCCGGCACCGTCGGGCGTCTCGAGGTCCATGACGAAGACGTGGTCGAGCGTGTCGATGTCGCCGACGATGTCGCGCACGATGTCCCAGCGCTTCGGGTCACAGAAGAGGACCTTCGCGCCGGAGTCGCGCAGCGCGAAGTCGAGTTCCTCGGCCTTCCACCATGCGTTGAGCGGCACCGCCGCGACACCCATGCCCGCGCACGCCCAGAACATCACGACCCACTCGATGGTGTTGGCCGTGAGGATCGCGACCCGGTCGCCGCGCTCGACGCCCAGGTCGGCCAACGCGACCGAGACCTTCCGGGCGAGGGCGTTGTGCTCGCCGAAGGTGAGACGACGGTCGCCCTGGACCAACCAGTCCACGTCGGCTCGCGCGTCGCCGAAGGCGAGGACGTCACGCAGGGAACGGAAGCGGGATTTGTAGACCTGGAGCGGTATACCGAGCACGTCCTCGGTGGTGATCTCGTACTGCCCGCCCGGCGCGAACAGCGCCATGACGTCACTCACGGCTTTCCCCCTTTTGGCCCTACGGGCCGGGCCGGTCGGGCCCCGCTCGCCCCGCGCGACATCGGTACAGCAGGAGTCACGGGCTCGCTCACGGGCTCGCTCACGGTCTCACTCACGGGCTCGCTCACGGCGCGTCCTCGTGTTGGACGACGTCGAACTGCCACAGCTCCGCCGCGGTGCTCACCGGGCCCTGACCGGTGTGCTGCTTGTGGCCGTGCTGGAACGCGGCGCTGCTCATCCAGGCCTGGAAATCTTCCTCCGAGCGCCAACGGGTGTACACGAGGAAGGTGTCCTTGTCGTCGCTCGGACGCAGCAGCTCGAACATCTCGAAGCCGGGCATCCCGCTGACCTCACCGGCGCGGGCGGCGAAGCGGGCCACGAGTTCGTCGGCCCGCTCGGCCGGCACCGTGATCGCGTTGATCTTGACGACACTCACGTGCATCCCCCCATCAGGTCGAACGGGCGAGGCTACCGGCTGTCTTCCGAGGACGCCGAATGCCGAACCCGCCGGTGACCGACTCGATCATGACCTCCTAGAGTGCCTCCCCTTGATGACCGGAGACACCAGCACCCAGCCGACGTCGGGCGGCCGGCGGGCCGACATCCAGGGCCTGCGAGCGGTCGCGGTCCTGCTCGTCGTCGCCTATCACGCCGGGTTGCCGGTGGACGGCGGCTTCACCGGGGTCGACGTCTTCTTCGTCATCTCCGGCTACGTCATCACCGGGCTGCTGCTCCGCGAAGTAGACGCCACCGACCACATCTCCTTCGCCGCGTTCTACGCCCGACGGGTCCGTCGCATTCTTCCGGCCCTCGCCCTCACGACCGTCGTCGTCGCCATCACCTCGATCGGCGCGATCAGTCAGTTCACCCGCGCCATCACCGCGCGGACCGGCATCGCGGCATCGCTGCTCGTGTCGAACGTGTACCTGTACCGGTCGCCGAACGGCTACTTCGACATCGACCCGAGCCGCAACCCCCTGCTGCACATGTGGTCGCTCTCGGTCGAGGAGCAGTTCTACCTCGTGTTCCCGGCCGTGCTCGTCGGCGCGCTCCTCCTCGCCCGCCGCCGGAACCGCGACCGGCGCACGATCATGGGGCTCACCGTCGGCCTGGTGGCCATCGCCTCGTTCGTCCTCTCGATCGTCGCGACGAACGCCGGACCCGACGCCAACGGCCTGAACTCGCGCTTCGCCTTCTACATGGCCCCGACCCGTGCATGGGAGTTCGCGGTCGGCGCCCTGCTCGGACTCGTCGCGGCCCGGCTGGCCCGGCTCCCCCGCAGTGCCGGACTCGGCGCCGGGGTCGTCGGTGCGGGACTCGTCGCGGCCGGAGCGCTGCTCATCGACAGCTCCACCGCGTTTCCGGGAACGGCCGCGCTCCTCCCGGTCGCCGGGGCCGCACTCCTCCTCGTCGCCGGCGCTCGCACCTCCGAGCCGCCGATCGGCGTGTCCGCCGTGCTCAGCGTCCGCCCGATGATCGCGATCGGCGACCGTTCGTACAGCTGGTACCTGTGGCACTGGCCCGTCATCGTGTTCGCGGCCGCGCTCTGGCCGGACACCGACCACGTCAAGGTGGTCGCGGCGGCGGTGTCGCTCCTGCCCGCCTTCGCGTCGTATCGCTGGCTCGAGCGGCCGATCCACACGAACATCAAGTGGAAGGGCCGCCGCGCGGTGGCGCTGGCCACCGTGTGCATCGTGATCCCCATCATCGCCTGCATCGGACTGCTCCGGGCCCCCAAGCCGTCCGGAGGAATCGCCACCCAGTCGCTGCAGCGCGCCAGCAAGACGCTGCATGCCGACCACTTCCGCGGCTGCGATCGCGGGCGTGGCATTGCACGGGCTCCGGAGCGGTGCACCTGGTCGGTGCCCCGAGCGCAGGGCCGGATCGTGCTGCTCGGGGACTCCAACGCCGGTCACTTCACCGAACCGGTGACCCGCGCCGCGAATCGGCTCGGCTACGACGCGACGGTTGCGACCTCGCCGAACTGTCCGTTCCTCGACCTCGAACCGCACGGCGCGCAGACCCGCCCGGCCGCGTGCACGGCGTTCAACCATCGCCTGCTGCGGGAACTGGCCGCCGACCCGCCGGCCTTGGCCGTGATCGCCGCCTCCACCCCCACCTACCTCGCCAACCAGACGACGTTCCACGAACCGTCCGGCGCGGTGGCCGTGTCAGAAGCCGACAAGGCCGCGGCCTGGCGCCGGGCGCTGCGTCGCACCCTGACCACCCTGGACCGGGCCGGAGTCCGCACGCTCGTCGTCCAGACCGTCCCCCAATGGCTCAGCTGGGACCCGGTCGGCTGTGCCGCGATCAGGGTCCAGCGCGATCCCGCGTCGTGCGGGACGACGCAGACGCGCGCCGAGGTCGCGGCGTTCCGTCAGGCAGCCGTCCGCGCCGAGCGCCAGGCTGCCGCCGCGGTGGCATCCGCCTCGACGGTGGACTTCGTCGACGCGATCTGCACGCGCACCACCTGCGCGACCAATCGCGGGAACCTCTGGCTCTACCGCGACGGTCGCCATCTGAGCGTTCCCGGGTCGCTCACCCTCACGAACGACTTCGAAGCGGCGATGCGCGCCGCGCTCGATTCCGCCGCACGCTGACTACTCCTCGTCGCGCAGGAACCGCTCGATCTCGCGTGCGAGGTCGTCGCCGGTGGGGAGTTCCTCGGGTTCGACCGACTCCTCCAGCTGGCGGACCATCGCGGCGACGTCGGGGCGTTCCGCGAGACCGGTCTCCACCTGCTCGTGGTACACCTCGGTCTGTTGTTCCAGGTCGTCGACATCCACGGTGACCCGGGTGAGCTCACGGAGCCGTTCGAGAAGGGCACGGATCGCGGGCGGCGACGGGGTCCCCGACACGTAGTGCGGCACCTGCGCCCAGAGGCCGAGGGCAGGAATGCCCGCCTCGCCGAGCGCGACCTGGAGCACGGTCTGGATCCCGGTCGGGCCGAGGTAGTCGGCACGCAGCGCGCCGATCTCCTGCGCGAGCGACCGACTCGACGCGGTGGCCTGCACCACGATCGGTCGCCGGTGCGAAACCGGTGACGGCATCCCGCCCATGCACACCGCATCCTTGACCCCGACGGTCCGGGCGAAATCGACGAGTTCGGCAGCGACATCGTGCCAGCGCACGGACGGCTCCGGGCCGGTCGCGAGCAACACGTCACGGCCGGCGACACCGGCGACGATCTCGATCGTCGGCCAGTGCACCCGACGGGTCTCACCGTCCACCAGGCTCACCGTCGGTCGGGTCTGTTGCAGGTCGACGAAGTCGGCCAGGTCGAACTGCGCGCAGGTGCGGGCGGAGGTGAGTTGTTCCCGCAGCACCGCCGCCGCACCCGCGCCGGCGAGGCCGCCGTCGACCCAACCGGTGAAGGACACGACGAGCACCGGGTCGGACAACTTCGGCATCTGCTCGATCGTCAGCACCGGGCCAGCCTACGGGGAGTGCCGGTCCGGGAGCCGAGCCGGGTCTCCGCAGGGTGCCGGAGCCCGAGCGGTAGTGTCCGCGCCGTGCGATTCGGCGTGCATACCGGCCTGCAGAACACTTCGATCTCCGAGTTGCAGGCGCTGTGGCAACGCATCGAGACGCACGGGTTCGAGTGGATCTCCATCTGGGACCACTTCTACGCCGCCGACAACACGGGGAATCCGCACTGCCTCGAGGCCGTCGCGTCGCACGCCGCACTCGCGGCGGCAACGAGCACGGTCCGCTGCGGCAGCCTCGTCTATTCGGTCGGCTACCGGCACCCGGCCGTCATCGCGAACGCGATCGCGACCATCGATCAGATCGCGAACGGTCGGGTCACGCTCGGGCTCGGCGGCGGATGGATGGAGGCCGAGTACGCGGCCTACGGCATCCCCTATCCGTCGCCCGGCGTGCGGCTCCGGCAGGTGAACGAGGCGATCCAGTGCGTCCGCGGTCTGCTCACACGGTCACACACCGATTTCGCGGGCGAGTTCTTCACCCTCACCGATGCGCAGTGCGAACCCAACCCGGTCCAGACCCGCCTCCCGATCTGGGTGGGTGGCGGCGGGGAGAAGGTCACGCTGCGCATCGCGGCGGAGCACGCCGACGGTTGGAACGTGCCGTTCCTCGCGCCGGAGACCTTCGCCCACAAGAACCGGGTGCTGGACGAGCACTGCGCGACCGTCGGCCGGGATCCGGCCACGATCGAACGCGCCGCCAACGTCGGGATCGCCATGCGCCCCGGCGACCTCGAGGCCCAGTTCGGCCGCATGGCGAAGTTCGTCTCCCCCGGCGTCCTCCAGGGCTCCGTGGAGGAGATCGTCGATCGGGTCGGTGCGTACGGCGACGCGGGCGCCGATTGGGTGATCCTCGCGATGCGCGCCCCGTTCGATCTCGACGGGCTCGACCTCTTCGCCAACGAGGTCCTCCCGCAACTCCGCGACCGGTGACCGACCACGAGTTCCGACGTGATCCACTGACCGACGAATGGGTCGCCATCGTCGGCGCCCGGCAGGATCGACCGAACCACCCCACGGACGGATGCCCGTTCTGCGTCGGCGGCCTCGAATCGCCCGAGCCCTACACCGTGCGTGCGTTCCCCAATCGTTGGCCGCCGCTGGTGCCGGGGCCACCCGTCGAGCTCGCCGACGCCTCCGACGATCTGCACGCGACCCGCCCACCGCGGGGCGCGGCCGAGGTCGTGCTGTACACCTCCGACCACGACGGCTCGTTGGCCAGCCTGGGTGTCGCCGGGGCCCGGGCGGTCGTGGACCTGTGGGCCGAACGCACCGAAGCGCTCATGGCCCGCCCCGAGGTCGAGTACGTCCTCGTGTTCGAGAACCGGGGTGCCGCCGTCGGCGCGACCATCTCCCATCCGCACGGGCAGATCTACGCCTTCCCCACGATCCCGCCACTGCCCCGCCGGGAGGCCGAGGTGGCGGGCGATTCGTGCCCGCTGTGTCGCGTCGTCCCGGCCGAGGTCGCCACCGCGTCACGGGTCGTCTTCGACGACGGCGAATGGGTCACGCACGTGCCGTTCGCCGCCGGCCACCCGTTCGCCACGCTGGTCGCGCCCCGCACGCACGTGCCCGACCTCGCGAGCCTGGACGGGCCCGGTCGCGACGGCCTCGCGGCCGCGCTCGTCGACATCGTGGACCGGTACGACCGGGTGTACGACGAGCCGCTCCCGTACTTGATGTGGATCCATCCGGGTGTGCACCTGCACGTGCACTTCGCACCCATGCACCGGGCACCGGGCGTCCTGCGCTACATCGCGTCGGCCGAAGTCGGGGCCCAACAGTTGTTCAATCCGGTGGCACCGGAGTCCGCCGCGGAGACGCTCCGCAACGTCGGCTGAACCCCTCCCGAGAGCAGGTCGGGCCGGTGCTCAGAAGTGGGCGCCGTTGGCCTTGGGCCGGAACGCCTGGTCGAGGTGGGTGCCGGCGAACGCGGTCGGGGTCTCGCCGGTGACCGCGTAGCGGTACAGCGCAGTCCGGAAGATGCCATTGAGCGCGGCCAGCACCACGTTCGCCACGATGAGGGTCACGACCCCGATCACGACGGCCACGATGGCGACCGCCGCGATCTTGGTCATGACCCCGAGGGCGATGACGAGCGCGGCGACGATCACGACCGGGAGCATCAACAGGCCGAACCCGATCTGGGCGATGACGTTCTCACCCCAGGTCGCCTTGACCACGGTTCCGGATCGCTTCAGTGCGGTGATCGGGCCGACGTCCTCGAACACGATGATCGGAACCGTCAGGAAGGTCAGGACCGACCACGCGCCACCGATGATGCCGAGGATGAGGTCGCCGACGAATCCGGCGCGCTGTTCGAGCGATCGCAGGATCCAGGACACCGTCGCGGTCACCATGGCCCAGGGCAGGAGCCGGCCGGCACGGGCCGACGCGATCTTGGTGCCATTGCGCACCGAGGTGGGTCGCCCGTCGAAGATCTCGTTCGCGGCACCCACCAGTGCAGCGAGGAAGTAGGTCTGCGCGAACGCGACGCCGACGTAACCGATCACGGCGATCACCGCGGTGGCCGCATTCGCGGTGTAGGTCGTGTCGCCCGACGCGTTCGTGGTCGTGCCCTTGGTCATCCATCCGAGGGCCGCCATGGCGAGCACGATGCCCATGGACACGAGCGCCGACAGGACGGGGAACCACGCCAGCGAACGATCCGACCGCAGCACGGACCAACTGGCGCGCGCCAATGCCACGGTGCGCCGGAACCTGATCTTGATGAAGGTCAGCATGGAATCAGTATCGTCCTCGTCGCCTGCCCATTGAGTCCCCGGCGGAGAATTCTCGTGATGTACACAGTGCGCGCCCCCGGTCGCGTCAACCTGATCGGTGAACACACGGACTATTCGGACGGATTCTGCCTGCCCATGGCCATCGACCGGGAGTGCCGGATCGAGGTCACACCGTCCGCCGGAGACCGCATCCGAGCGTCGTCGGGCCAACTCCCGGGTGAGGCCGTCGTGTCCGTCGCCGACGGGTCGGTACCGCCCGACGCGCCCCGCTGGTCACGATTCGTGGCCGGCACCGTCGAGACGCTGGTCGCGACCGGCCACCGCGTCTCGGCCGCGGACCTCCGCATCGACAGCTCGGTGCCCGCCGGCGCGGGGTTGTCGTCCTCGTCGGCGCTCTCCATCGCGTTGACGCTGGCACTCCTCCCCGCCGACGCCGCCGAACGATCGGACCGCCGCGAGATCGCCCGCCTGGCGCTCGCCGCGGAAGTGGCCGCAACCGGTGTGCCCGGCGGCCTGCTCGATCAGATGGCTTCGCTCTTCGGCGCAGCCGGTCACGCGCTCCTGCTCGATTGTCGCGACCTGAGTGTCGAACCGATCCCGATGCCGGAGGACGTGGCGGTCGTGATCGTGCATTCCGGCGTGACCCGCGAGCTGGCCGACAGCCAATACGCCGAACGACGACGCGCCTGCGAGGCCGCGTCCGCCCGACTCGGCATCCCTGCACTGCGTGACGCCACCGCGGAGCAGGTTGCGTCCGACCCGTTCGCGCGTCACGTGGTGAGCGAGAACGCGCGGGTGCTCGACTTCGCCGCGGCGTTGCGAGTGTCGGACCCGGCCCGCCTCGGCGAGCTCCTCCTCGCGAGTCACGCGAGCCTGCGCGACGACTACGCGGTGTCCACTCCGGAGCTGGACCTCCTCGTCGCCACGTTCATGGAAGCCGGGGCGTACGGTGCGCGGCTCACCGGTGCCGGTTTCGGCGGGTGCGTCGTGGCACTGGCCCCCGCCACCGACGCGATCCGTTGCCTGGAGACCACGCGAACCCGGTATTCCGAAGCGTCCGGTCGCGAGGCGATCGGATTCCTCGCCCGCCCCGCCCACGGGGCCGGCCGGACGCCGTAAATCGGACCTCTGCACTCAAGGCGGCCTCCCGATCCGCCGAATATCCGCAGAGTGACTGAGGCATCCGGGTTGCGTACCGAGAGGCAGGACTCTCCGGGCTCGGCTTCGACGCGCCTCGTCGAACACCCCCAACGGCTCCCGATCGTCATCATCGCGGTCGCAGGGACCTGGATCGCCGCGCTCGCGCTGGGCCTGCTCGGTCCGCTGGCGACCCTCACGTTCCCGGCGTTGACGATCACGGCGATTGCCGCCACCCTGATCGGCGTCCGGCGGTATCAGCCGCGCATCCGGTGGCCCTGGTTCTGCTTCGCCGCCGGGTTCACGCTCTTCCTCGTCGGCGGGGTGACCCGTGATGCGTTGGACACGCTCGGCGACCTCACCACCCATCGGTCACTGGTCCCCGACCTCGTCACGATCCCGGGCTACGTCCTGATCTCGGCGGCGCTGGTCGGATTCGTCCGGGCCCGCCACCGCGACCGGGCGACGCGCGTCGACATGGCGCTCGACGCCGCCGTCGCCGCCCTGGCGGCGTTCGCGATCGCGTGGGTGTTCCTGATGAACCCGACGCTCGTCCTGAACTCGTCGCCCCTCTCGGTGCGGTTGGTCGTCGCGGCGTACGCGCCGATCTCGGCGTGCCTCGTCGCGCTGACCGCCGGCCTCGCGTTCAGCACCGGCGGGAAACAGTCCCGTGCGGACCTGTTGCGCCTCGCGGCGATGGCGTTCCTGCTCGTCGGCGACCTCGTGTTCATGATGATCGAAACCCACGAGGTCACGATTGCGACGCGCCTCATCGAGGTTCCGTACGCGTTGGGTTTCGTCGCCTATGCGGTGGCAGCGCTCCAGCCGTCGATGCGGCAACAGACCGAACCCGACGTTCGGGTAGAGAACACCGCGACGGTCGGTCGGGTCGTCGTGCTGGGGCTCGCCCTCGCCATCCCCGGGTTCATCGCGGTGAGCCGCCCGGCGGCGGCCCGGTCGGACCGGTTGGTGCTCGGTTCCGTCGTCTTCTGCCTGACCGCCCTCGCCATTCTCCGGATCGTCCGGGCCATTCGCGGTCGGGCTCGGTCGGAAGCCCGGCTGGTCCACCTGAGCCAGCACGACGCGTTGACGGAGCTCCCCAACCGCACCGGAGCCCAGCGCCACCTCGCCGCCGCGTTGGAAGCGGCGGTGCGGGACGACACGCCGATCGCGCTCCTCCTGGTCGACATCGACCGGTTCAAGTTGGTCAACGACAGTCACGGCCACGGGTTCGGCGACGAGTTGATCCGCATCGCCGCGAACCGCATCCGTCGCGCGACTCGCCCACTCGACGTCGTCGCCCGCGTCGGGGGTGACGAGTTCCTGATCATCATCCACGGGGTCGATGCCGACCAGGATCTGGTCGACCTCGCGCACCGCACACGGCGGCTGTTCTCCGAGCCCTTCGTGATCCACGGCGCGGAAGTCGCGTCGTCCGCATCGGTAGGGGTCGTCCTCGCCGATCTCGAGGATCCCAACATGACGGCCGAGAGCCTGATCCGCGACGCCGACACGGCCGTCTACCAGGCCAAGGACGCGGGTCGCGACGCGGTCGTGGTGTTCGACCACGGCATGCGCGACCGGGTGTACCAGCGCCTGACCATTCAACGCGACCTCCGCCACGCGCTGAGTCGCGGTGAGCTCTCGCTCCACTACCAACCGGTCATCGAGCTGCCGTCGGGTCGGGTTTCCGGCTTCGAAGCGTTGCTGCGGTGGGCCCACCCGACCTGGGGCCAGGTCCCCCCGGCGTCGTTCATCCCCGTCGCCGAGGACACCGGCCTCATCGTCGAGATCGGTGCGTGGGTCCTCGAACAGTCCTTGGTGCAACTCGCGGCGTGGCGCACCGAACTCCCCCACGGCGGCCGCCTCGGCATGTCGGTCAACCTCTCGGCCCGCCAACTGCGCGACCCGTCGATGGTCGATCGACTCGACGCCATCATCCAAGCCGCGGACATCCCCCGCGACAGCCTGACCCTCGAACTCACCGAGAGTTCGCTGATGGAGAACCCGGTCCAGGCGGCCGAACACCTCGCCCGGTTGAAGGCGCTCGGCGTCCGGCTCTCGATCGACGACTTCGGGACCGGCTACTCGTCGCTGGCGTACCTGCGCCGGTTCCCCGTCGACGACGTGAAGATCGACCGGGCGTTCGTCGTCGGACTCGAAACCGACGACAGTTCCGACGAGACCCTGGTCGCGGCCATCGTCGCGATGGCCGGCGCCCTCGGCATCAGCACCGTGGCCGAAGGCGTGGAGGTGGAGCAGCAGGCGACCCGACTCGAAGGGCTCGCAGTCGACCGGGCGCAGGGCTACCTCTACTCGCGCCCCGTCGAAGCTGCGCTGATCCCGGCGGTGGTGGCGCGACTCGAAGCCGACGCCAAGGGTCGACTGCGGTCGGTGCCGGAACGCTTCAGCGCTTAGAGGCCGCGCCGAGCGGGGCGCCCGCTCCCGACGGCCTGCAACGTCGTCGTGGATCGCTGCGCCATGCGGGCCGCGAGGTCGTAGTTCGCCTCGCGCACCACCGACTCGATCCCGACTCCGTCGAAGAGGACGCCGTACATGAACGGGTCCGCCGCGGCCAGCCGCGGCCCGTATTCGTCGAAGTCGCACCAGAACGCATTGCTCGCCGGCGAGTCCAGGTACTCGATCGGTTCGACGCCGTCGAAGGTCCAGAACGGCTGACTCGTCAGGTCCTGCATCAACTGGGCGACGTGCAGGTCCAGGACACACACGAACCACCGCGCGCCGCCGGTGCGGAACGAACGGACCACGGCCTGGTACATCGCCAGACTGATCATCCCGTCGGTCGCCTTGCCGCGGTAGTCGGCCTGCACGGCCATCGTCGCGACATCCCAGACCTGCGACGGATCCCAGTCGAGCCCCGTGCGTGCCAGCGTCGGGTCGAGCGGCCGGTTCCACACGTCCTCGATGTCGGCCAAGGTCTTGAGCCCACGCTCGGACGGGACCGTGACCCGGATCATCCCCGCCGGGAGGTGTCGCCGATGGTCGAGCACGGTGATGAAGTACGTCGACTCGTCATAGGGTCCGTACTCCTCGCTGATCAGCTCCGGTGTGTTGCCGAACCACTCCGCGAAGACGGCGTCCTCCACCGAACGCGCCAGGCGCGCCTCGGGTGCACCCGCCGGGAAGAGGTACACGCCGAACGGTTCGGGCGGATCGCCGGCGGCCTCGACGACCGGCCGCGCCAGTTCCCGCAGTTCCGCCTGGACGAGATCGACCTCGGCCATCAGAACTCCTTGGCGACGCAGCGCTCCGAGCCGAAATACCGGCTCGTGTAGGTCACGGCCGCGGTGGGATCAAACGGCTTGCAGGTGTAGATGTCGACGCTGAAGAACAGGCGCGGGGTCTCCCAGGCGTAGAAGTGCGCACCCGAGGTCTCCCAGTGGATCCACCCTGCCCAGCCGAACTTGTCCGACCGGTGCGTAACCGGATCGATCAGCGTGATCATGCCGCAGACCTCGCTGAGGCCCCGCAGGTAGTCGACGATCGCGCCGTCGTCGATCGGCTGGGCCGGCACGCCCTCGATGACCAACCGTTGGCGGTGGATCTCGGGCGCGAGATCGGTGAGCGCAGCATCCTCGAGCACGAACTCCATCACGAGACCGATGGTGTCATGGATGTTGTGGATGATGCCAATGTTGCGCGTGTTTGAACCACTTGCTGAACCCCCCAGTGTCGGCAAGAACTGCGCAATCTACGCAACGATCAGGGAAATTTCCACCCGAACCTGGGGGGATCACGCGAGGGCAACCGCCAGCCGGGCGCAGGCGTCGACCGTGCGCACGCCCCACCAGAAGAGATCACGCCCGTCGACGGGCACGATACGCGCGGTCGGGACGACCGCCGCGATCTCGGGAACATGCCGGGGACCGAACGGATACGGCTCGTCGGGCAGGACGACCAGGTCCGGCGCGAGCGCCGCCAACTCGTCGGGAGTGAGTTCCGGATAGCGCGCACCGGCCGGCGTCGGATTGACCCACCCGAGCAGCTCGAGCACCGACGAGCCGTAGGTGTCCGCGGACATGCTCATCCACGGTCGGCGCCAGATGAGGGTCACCGCCCGCCCGCGGCGGGGCTCGGACACCGGCGGCTCGGGGATCTCGACCGCCTCCCGGAGCCCGACGGCTCGAGCCAGCGCGGCGATCGCCGGCGCCACCTCGGCCACCGATCGAGGCGACATCGAGTGCAGACCGAGCCCGGCGGCGACCAGCGCCTCGGCGTCGAGCCGACGGTTCTCCTCGTCGTTGACCACCACGAGGTCGGGGGCCAGGTCGACGATCGCCGCGATGTCCGGATCCTTGGTCCCACCGACGGTGGGGATACCCGGTTGATCGCAGAACCTCGTGCACGCGAGTGGGGTCACTCCCAGGGCAATCAGCGTCTCGGTCGCGGACGGGACCAACGAGACGACGGTGACGCCGGCCATCACCCGGTCACATGCGGTCGAGGAGTTCGGCCTTCTTGGTCTCGTACTCGTCGGGCGTGATCGCGCCCTGGTCGCGCAGCGCGGCCAGCTTCGCGATCTGATCGGCGACATCGGGCGCCGGCGCCGGCGTATGCGTCGAGCGCATGCCCGGGTTCGCGGTCGCGATCGCGTCGGCCTGCCAGGACGCCTGGCGTCGACTGTTGACCTCCATCTGGCGGTAGATCTCCTGCTGGACCATGTCCGGATGGCGCACGTTCTCGAAATGGCTCTGGCCGTCCTTGCCGGCCGATTCGATCGAGAGATCCCCGGCTCCGATCATGCGCTCGAAGATCTTCTGCGAGAAGTCGATGTTGTTGATGCGATCGAGTGGGATCTCGGTCCCCGCCTTCGACACGATGCCGGACCGCGAGATCACCCGTCGATCGGTGAGGACGAAGTGGGTGTAGGTCCAGGCCAGGTACTTGACCACGACGAACCCGACGTAGACGACGATTCCGGCGGCGATGGGGTACGAGAGGAAATCGG
Source organism: uncultured Bifidobacteriaceae bacterium (assembly GCA_964544295.1). Lineage (GTDB taxonomy): Bacteria > Actinomycetota > Acidimicrobiia > IMCC26256 > JAENVU01 > JAENVU01. The sequence continues at coordinate 3,629 of CAZJBJ010000046.1, read as the reverse complement.
GTCCCGAGGCGGCCAACCACGCCACCGTGATGGCGATGAGCGCACCACCGATGGCGATGTGCTTCCAGAAGAACCACCAGTGTGGTTTCAGGTCGAGCACGACGGTCTCGCCCTCGTTGATCAACTTCTCCGGATACGGCGGCATACCCTCCAGCCTAGGACCGAGCCGCGGAATCCGCAGGGACTGCGCCGGGCCCGGCGTCGACACGTGCCCATCACGCGATGGTCACAGCCGGTCGGTAGCGTGCCCGTGTGCCCACCGATGTCGAACGCCGCCTCTTGGCGGATCTGGACGACTCCCAACGCGAGGCGGTGACCGTCGCGGCGGCGCCGCTCGCGATCCTCGCGCCCGCGGGGTCGGGCAAGACGCGGGTCCTCACCCGCCGGATCGCGTGGCAGACCGCGACCGACGCGATCGAACCCAGCCACGTCCTCGCCCTCACCTTCACCCGAAAGGCCGCGGGCGAGCTGCGCACGCGCCTCGGCCGGCTCGGTGTGCGCGACGGCCTCACGGCAGGAACGTTCCACGCCGTGGCCCTCGGACAACTCAAGGCCGTGCACGACCATCGCGGCTCGTCGATGCCGGCACTGCTGGACCGCAAGGCCCGGATCCTCGCCCCGCTCGTCGGCGGTCGGCGCGGCGCCCAGGCGAACCTGGCCATCGTCGAGGCGGCCGGCGAGATCGAGTGGGCCCAGGCCCGCCTGGTCGGTCCGGCGGCGTACGCGGAGGCCGCGATCCGTGCGGGTCGGGAACCGTCGATCCCGGTCGAACGCATGGCGGACATCTACGGGAAGTACCAGGCCGAGAAGCGCAAGCGTCACGTCATCGACTTCGACGACCTGGTCCGCCTGTGTGCACAGGCGCTCGAAACCGACACCGAGTTCGCGGCGACCCAGCGCTGGCGATTCCGACACTTCTACGTGGACGAGTTCCAGGACGTCAGCCGTGCGCAACTGCGGCTCCTGCGGGCCTGGCTCGGCGAACGGCCGGACCTGTGCGTGGTCGGCGATCCCGACCAGGCGATCTATTCGTTCGCGGGCGCGGATCCGGAATATCTGAACCGGTTCGGGGACCACTTCGCCGGGGGCACCACGGTGCGCCTGGACGTGAACTACCGGTCGACCCCGCAGATCGTCCGCGCGGCGCGGGCGGTGCTGCCGGACGGCGAGCGCGCCGAGGTGCGGTCGATCGGTGTCCACGGTCCCGAACCCACGATCACCAAGTACGCCGATGCCGACGCCGAGGCGCTCGGCGTCGTGCGAACCCTGCGCGACACCGCGAGCCAGGGCGCCCCGTGGTCGTCGATGGCCGTGCTCTACCGCATCAATGCGCAGTCCGCCGGGTTCGAGGAGGCGCTGCGCCGGGCCGGAATCCCCTTCCGGGTGCGAGGCGACGCGGCGTTCCTCGAACGCAACGAGGTCAAGGTCGCACTCGACGCGCTGCACGAGATCGCGGGCAAGGCACCCGCACGCGAGTTCGCGGAGCACCTCACCGATCTCGTCACCGACGCAGCCGACGCCACCGAGGAGAGTCGCACCCACCGTGAGGCGATCGCACAACTCGGTCGCGAGTATCTCGCCGTGGCGAGCGGGCGCGGCACCGTGACCGAGTTCCTCGATTTCCTCCGCACGTCGCTGCGGGGCAACGACGACGCCGGCCTCGGCACCGACGCCGTCGACCTGTTGACCTTCCATCGGGCCAAGGGCCTCGAGTGGGACACGGTGATGGTGACCGGCCTCGAGAAGGGGTTCGTGCCGATCTCGCACGCGCAGGGTGATCGGGCCGCGTTGGGTGAGGAGCGACGGCTGCTCTACGTGGGGTTGAGTCGGGCCCAGCGGGGCCTCCACATCTCGTGGGCCGCCCGACGCGACCGCGGCGACCGGGTCAGTCACCGCTCGCCGAGCCCCTATCTCGCCGAGATCGAGCGGGTCGTCATCGGGATCCCGGAGACACCACCGGATCGTGAGGTGAACCGGCGCGGTGCTCGGGCCGCCCGCGCCACCTTGCGCGGCATGACCGACGACGATCTCGCCCCGGATGATCTCCCCCTGTTCGACGCGCTCGTCGCCTGGCGCCTCGACGCGGCACGCGCCGCGGGCGTGCCGGCCTACGTGATCTTCGACAACAAGTCGCTGCGTGCGGTCGCGAAGGCCCGGCCCGGCGACACGAGGCAACTGCTCGCCGTGCCCGGCGTCGGGCCGGTGAAGTTGGAACGGTACGGCGCCGCGGTGCTGGAGATCGTGGGGAATCACGCCACCACCGAGGCCGGCGAGGCCGAGGTTTCCTCCGTCGAACCGGCCCACTGACCGCACCACGACGCGATTCGCATCGGGTTGTACGGTGCCCGTATGCATCGGTTCGACACGACCACCGAGGAACTGATCGCGCTGTGCTTCGAGTACGCGACCAATCGGTTGCGTCTGGACCCCGTCCCGTTGGACCAGCCGATGACCCTCGCGGAACTCGACGCCGCCGTCGGGCCGACGATCGGACCGGACGGCCATCGGCCCGAAACCGTGATGGCCTGGTTCCGCGACATCCTCGCCCCGGCGTGCATCTCCGCCGACAGCCCGGCGTTCCTGTCGTTCATCCCGGTTGCGCCGACCAAGGCGAGTCAACTGTTCGACGTCGTCGTCGCATCGTCGGCCATCTGTGCGAGCGACTGGCTCGAGGCCTCGGGCGCGGTGTACGCCGAGAACCAGGCGCTGCGTTGGCTCGCGGACCTGGCCGGACTCCCGGATCACGCGGGTGGGGTGTTCGTCTCCGGTGGATCGGCCGGCAACCTCTCGGCCTTGGTGACCGCCCGATCCGCGGCCACCGAGGCGCGCGAGCGGCCCGCCCGATGGCGCGTCGCCCTCGCCGACCAGGCGCATTCGTCACTCACGAACACGCTGCGCATCATGGACGTCGACCCGCTGATCGTCCCCACCGGTCGAGACGATCGCCTGACCGGTGCTGCCCTGCGCGCCGCGCTCGATGCCGACCCGCACGCCGACGACGTGTTCGCGGTGGTGGCCACCGCCGGCACCACGAACAGCGGCACGATCGACGATCTCGCCGGCGTGGCCGACGTCGCCCACGAACGCGGGGTGTGGGCCCACGTCGACGGTGCGTACGGCCTGGCCGGGCTCGCCGCGCCGAGCATCGCGTCCAAGTACTCGGGGATCGAGCGCGTCGACTCCTTCGTGGTGGATCCGCACAAGTGGTTGTTCGCTCCCTTCGATTGCGCGGCGCTGGTGTACCGGGATCCGGAGATCGCCCGTCACGCCCACGCGCAGATCGCGCCGTATCTCGACCCGATCCGGGCGAACGAGGAATGGAACCCGGCGGACTACGCGTATCACCTGACGCGCCGGGCCCGCGGCTTACCGTTCTGGTTCTCGCTGGCGGTCCACGGCACCGACGCGTACCGCGACGCGGTCGAGGCGACGTTGGCGATCACGCGCGACGCGGCGGCGCGGATCGCGGCGGCCGACCACCTGGAGTTGATCCGGGATCCCGAGCTGACCGTCGTGTTGTGGCGTCGGCGCGGCTGGACCTCGGTGCAGTACTACGAGTGGTCCCAGGCCATGCTGCGGGACCAACGCGCGTTCGTGGTGCCCACCACGTTCCACGGTGAGACCGTGCT
>CAZJBJ010000045.1:0-22955 GCA_964544295.1 uncultured Bifidobacteriaceae bacterium | reverse complement strand
CGGTTGGCCGTCGTTCTGGGCTGCCGCCCACGAGGGCGCGATCGAGGAGCGCACTGACGTGAGCCACGGCATGACCAGGACCGAGATCGTGTGTGCACGCTGCGGCGGCCACCTCGGTCACGTGTTCCCTGACGGTCCGCGACCGACGGGGATGCGCTATTGCGTCAACTCACTCGCGCTGGACCTCGAACCGGCCGAGCCCGCAGATCCGGCGGAGGGATGACCCCGGGGCGATGACGCCTCACTCGGCGTCGAGTGCAGCACGCACCCAGGTCTGGAAGGCGTACACGCCGTTCTCGTGCCGGGGGCTGAGTCGACCCTCGGTGTAGACGCCGGCTTCGAGGTTGCGCTGCACCAGTTCACAGATGCGCCGGTCCTCGTCGAGGACCTCGACCCCGAGCCGGACGATCTCGTCGTTGGCCTCGACGGCACCAGGGTCGGCCACGAAGCAGTCGTAGATGACGGTGGTGCGACCCGGTCCGTCGGGCAGCCAGCGCTCCACGTTCATGCCCTCCGGGTAGACGTTGAGCGCCAGGTTCGGGAACTGCCAGAGCCAGAGCCCGGAGGACACCGCACCGTCGCGAGTCGGCGCACGGTGTTCGACGAAACCGTCGCCCACCTGGACCCGGTACTCGCTCGTCCGGATCTGCGCGTGGAGGCCCGGGTGCACGAAGGGGATGTGGTAGCCCTCGCCGTAGTTGTCGGTGTAGGTCTTCCAGTTCGCCTCGATGGAGTGCGTCAGCCGTCGGCTGTACACGAGGGTCTCGATCGGTTGGTCGACGCAGCGCTCGATCAACCCGGCCAGCGACTCGGCGAGCGGCGGACCCTCGGCGGTGACGCGCACGAACACCAGGCCGCGCCATTCGTCGACGGTGACGGGGAAGAGGCCGAACTCGGCCGGGTCGAAGTCGGTCGTCGCGCCGAACTCGCGGGCACGCGTGAGCGCACCGTCGAAGTCGTAGCGCCATCCGTGGTATCCGCAGACGATCGCGCCGCAGTGCCCGATCTCGTCCGTGACGAGTGGTCCGGCGCGATGTCGGCACACGTTGTGGAACGCCCGCAGGCTGCCGTCGTCGCCCACGACGACGAGGATGCGGTATCCCGCGATCTCGTGGGTGACGTAGTCGCCCGGTCGGTCGAGGTGATGGCGGAACCCGGCCAACTGCCACGTGCGGGCGAAGATGGCTTCCCGCTCGCGTGCCGACCACGTCGGATCGTGGTAGGCGATCGCCGGCAGGGTGGTGGCGCGGTCGAGTCCAGGAGGATCGGGCACGGCCCGGAAGCGTAGAGGTCGGGTTCTACGCTCGGTGGGTGCAGATCTCCGAGATCATGGCGAACCATGGCCACGAGCAGGTCGTGTTCGTGGCGGAGCCGGAGGTCGGGCTGCGCGCGGTGATCGCGATCCATTCGACCGCGCTGGGCCCTTCGCTCGGCGGGATCCGGTTCTGGCACTACCCCGACGAAGGCGCGGCGATCATGGACGCGCTGGCCCTCTCGGCGGCGATGTCACTGAAGGCTGCGGCGGCCGGACTCGACCAGGGCGGCGGCAAGGCGGTGGTGGAATGGGCCGACCCGTCCCGACCCCGGACCGGTGAACAGCTCGCGGTGTTGGGGCGGGCCATCGACGAGTTGGGCGGTCGGTACCTTGCTGCGGAGGACGTCGGCGCGACCACCGCCGACATGGACGGCATCGCGCGTGTGACCCCGTGGGTCACCGGTGTGTCCGAGTCGCTCGGTGGTTCGGGCGATCCGTCACCGATCACCGCGTTGGGGGTGCTGGCCGGGATGCGGGCCGCCGCGTCGGAGCGGTGGGGGAGCCGCGAGTTGGCGGGTCGGCACGTCGTCATCCAGGGTGCGGGCAAGGTGGGCTCCGGGCTGGCGCGCCTGCTCCGGGATCTCGACGCGCGTGTCTCGATCGGCGACCTCGACCCGGCCCGGGTGGCGGCGCTCGCGTCCGAGGTCGACGTCGAGGTGATCGATCCCGCGAGCGCAGCCACGCAGCCGTGCGATGTCTTCGCACCGTGCGCGCTCGGCGGCGTGCTGGATGCAGCCACCGTCGAACGGCTCGACTGCGACATCGTGTGCGGCGGCGCCAACAACCAGCTCGCCGACGAGTCGATCGACGACCGGCTCGCTGATCGCGGCATCGTCTACGCACCCGACTTCGTGGTGAACGCGGGCGGGATCCTCAACATCGCCGAGGAGTTCCGCGGGTACTCACGGGAACGCGCGGTGACGGCGGCCGAGCGCATCGAGTCCACGACGACCACCGTCTTCGAGCGGGGTCGGGAGTGGTCGGTGCCACCCGGACGGGCGGCGGTGCGGATGGCACGAGAACGCATTGCGCGGGAACCGTTCGGGCGCGGTCGGTGGGAACCCGGCGACGCCGCGGCGTGGACCGACGGCGAGCCGCTCACCCGCCTGCGGCCCTAGATTGCGGGGATGGCGCTCGAGATCGACGACATCGTCAGCCGCTGTCGATCGGCCCGCGCGGAGCACACGCCCCAACTCGCGATCCGTGACGTACTCACCGAGTTGGTGGCTGATCCGCGTGCCGTAGCCGGCGCGGTCGGTGCCGTCACCGAGGGCGGGATCCGGGTGCTCCACCGCGCCGACGACCTCACCGTGTTGCACATCGCGTGGACTCCCGGGATGCGACTCATGCCGCACAACCACGCGATGTTCGCAGTGGTCGGGATGTACGGCGGGCAGGAGGACAACGCGTTCTTCCGGCGGACTGCGGGTGGGCTCGAAGCGGCGGGTGGTCGCGAACTGCCCGCCGGCGACGTGTTGGTGATGGGTGACGACGCGATCCATGCCGTGGCGAACACCCGCACCGAATACGCCGTGGCGCTCCACGTGTACGGCGGCGACTTCTTCGCGGGTGAGCGGTCCGAATGGGATCCGGAGACGTTCGTCGAACGACCGCGCGATCTCGACGGGACCGCCCGCTTGTTCGCGGCGGCCAACGCCGCCTGGGCCGCCCGGGGCGACCGCTCCGACGCGTAGCCTGCCGGGTCATGGGTTCACATCTTGCCGACGTGTGGTTTCAGGTCACGGATCTGCCGGTGGTCTCCGGGTCGGGGTGCGTCGTCACCACCGCCGACGGCACGGAGTACCTCGACTTCACCAGCGGGATCGCGGTGACGAGCACCGGCCACTGCCATCCGACGGTGGTCGCGGCGATCCAGGAACAGGCCGCGACCTTCATCCACGCGCAGGTGAACTGCTACCGCCACCCGTTGCTCGAGGAACTGGCGTCGAGGCTCGACGAGATCACGCCGGTGGGCGTCGACACGTTCTTCTTCGCCAACTCGGGCGCGGAGGCCACCGAGGCCGCGGTCAAGTTGGCCAAGCACGCGACCGGGCGGCCGAACGTGATCGTGTTCCAGGGTTCGTTCCACGGGCGCTCCCACCTGACGATGGCGATGACGACGTCCAAGACCGGCTACCGCGCCGGGTACCAGCCGTTGCCGAGCGGCGTGTTCGTCGCACCGTTCCCGTACGCCGTGCGCGACGGCATCTCGGAGACCGACGCGGTCGCCCGGGCACTCGCGGGTTTCGACCTCCTGCTCGCGGCACAGACCGCGCCGGCCGAGACCGCCGCGATCGTGATGGAACCGGTCCTCGGTGAGGGTGGCTACCTGCCCGCGCCCGCCGCATTCGTCCAGGGGATCAAAGCCCGCTGCGAGGAGCACGGGATCCTCTTCGTGGCGGACGAGGTCCAGTCCGGCTTCGCCCGCACCGGGTCGATGTTCGCGATCGAGGCGTCGGGTATCGATCCGGACATCGTGGTGATGGCCAAGGGCATCGCTTCGGGTTTCCCCATCTCGGCGATCGGGGCGTCGGCCGAGCTCATGCGCCGTTGGCCCACCGGCGCGCACGGCGGCACCTACGGCGGGAACCCCATCGGTTGTGCTGCTGCGCTCGCCACGATCGAGGTGCTGACCGCACCGGGATTCCTCGAGAACGTGCGTGCACGTGGCGACCAGCTGCGGGCCGGCCTCCGCGCGCTGGCGGCGGATCACCCGACGATCGCCGACGTCCGCGGGCCGGGGCTCATGGTCGGGTGCGAACTGGTGGACGCGAGTGGCGCGCCCGATGCGGCGAGAGTCGCCGCGGTGGCGGCGCACTGCCGGGATCACGGCCGACTCCTGGTGATGAACGCGGGGACCGCCGGCAACGTCCTGCGCTGGATGCCGCCGCTCGTCGTCTCCGAGAGCGAGATCGATCAGGCGCTCGCGGCGTTCGCCGCGTCGCTCAGCGCCACCGGCTGATCGTTCACGCGTTCCGGCCTACCGCTTGAAGGTCTGGCGCACGCGCTCGCGCGTGGTCGCCCGGTCGCGGGCGATCTGCTCGACGACCTTCATGCCGGGGATGCCGGTCACCCCGCCGCCGCCGTGCGTGGCGCTCGATGCCTGGTACAGCCCCCGAATCGGCGTGCGGTAGTCGGCATAGCCCGGCGCGGGCCGCATGTGGAACAGCTGGGCCGGCGACAACTCGCCGTGGAAGATGTTCCCGCCCACGAGTCCGTAGGTGTGTTCCATGTCGTACGGGCCGATGATCTGGCTGTGCAGGATCGAGTCGGTGAATCCGGGCGCCACCGCCTCGACCTGGTCGATCAGTCGACGACCGTACGCGTCGAGCTCGTCGCGGTGGGGCTCGTCGGCCCAGGTGTATGGCACCCACTGGGTGAACATCGACATCACGTGCTTCCCCTCGGGCGCCAGCGTGCGGTCGAAGACCGACGGGATGCAGATGTCGGCGAACGGTGCGACCGCGGGTCGGCCGGCCACCGCGTCCTGGAACGCGTGTTCGACGTGATCGAGGCTGGGCGCGAGCACGATCGTTCCTCCGTGGACGTCGGGGTCGAATCCGGGTGCGCTCGTGAACTCGGGGAGCCGATCCAGGGCCAGGTTGACCTTCACCGTGCCACTGCGGGTCTTCCACCGGCGGATGTCGGCCACGAAGTCGTCGGGCAGATCCGCCGCGTCGAGCTGACGGAGGAACGTGATCTGCGGATGGGTCGCGGCGACGATCGTCGCGGCCCGGATCTCCTCGCCGGTCGTGGTGACCACCCCCACGGCCGCGCCGTCGCGCACGAGGATGCGCTCGACGTCGACGTTGATGCGGACGGTCGCGCCGAACGACAACGCAGCATCGCGGAGCGCGCGCGTGACCGATCCCATCCCGCCCTCGGGAAACCCCCACGCGCCGAGTGCTCCGTCGCCGAGGTCCCCGACCTGGTGGTGGGCCATGACGTAGGCGGTGCCCGCCGAGCGGGGACCGGCCCAGGTACCGATCACGCCGCTCACCGACAGCACGCCGCGCATCGCGTCGGATTCGAACTGCTCCTCGACGAGGTCCGCGATGCTCATCGTGAAGAGGCGGGTGATGTCGGCGATCGCCCGTTGGTCCCAGCCGCGGGCCAGCCAACCGAACCGGGCCTGGGCCAGGACGTCGCCGGGGCGGTGGGAGCCGAGTCGCGGCGGCGTCTCGGTCAGCAACGGCGCGAGGACGTCCGCGAGTCCGCCGAGCCATGCCTCCCAGCGCTCGTAGGCATCGGCATCGCGTCGGGAGAAGATCGAGATGGCGTCGTGGCGGGCGCGGGGATCGGCGGGGAGCCGCAGGGCCGGACCATCGGGTCGGGGTGCGAAGTACGGGCCCTGGGGCAGGATGCGGTAGCCGTGGCGGGCCAGGTCGAGCTCACGCTGGATCGTCGGGGGCATCAGGCTGACCACGTACGAGAGTGCGGTCATCTTGAAGTCGGGTCCCCAGGGTTGTTCGGTGATGGCAGCGCCGCCGACCTGCTCCCGTCGTTCGAGCACCGTCACGCGCGCGCCCCGTTTCGCGAGCAGGCCCGCCGCCACCAGGCCGTTGTGGCCGCCGCCGATGACGACGACGTCGAAGGGTTCGCTGACCATGGCGGCGGAGGCTACCGGCGCGGCGGGCCCGACCCCGGGCCGCCGATCAGTCCGACGAGTCGGGTCACGCGACGGGTCGGCAGGGCCAGCTCGATCCGGGTGTCGACGTCGAGGTCGATCGGGATCACGGTGAACGACGCCGGGATCGCCGGGCGCTCGCGCGCGGCCGGCCGGCGGGCGTCGCCGAGGCGGATCCTTGCGATCGGGATGTGGACCCGCGGACCGGGCCACGCGATTCGCCGCCACAGCAATTGTTCGACCTCGGGTCCGCCGTAGCCGGCCCGGAACTTCGGCCCGAGTCCGGCGACGGTCCCGTGGCAGACCCGCAGGGAGCACTCGAATCCCTTGGGTCGATCGAGGCGGAGGTAGAGGTGGCGGCCGCCGATCAGGAGACCGACGATCCCGAGGACGAGGATCGCACCCACCACGATCGCAGTCATGGTCGACTTACGTCGCGAGCGCGCGTTCGGCGGCGGCGACGAGTTCCTGGATCGCGAGTCCACGGGTCGCGTCGCACGGATGCGGTGCTCCGGAGCGGGCGACCTCGGCGAACTCGGAGCGCACGCGAGCGAACGATGCGGCACGGGCTCCCGATCGTGCGTCGACGAAGCACGATCGCTCGCGGCTGTACACCTCGATCTCGGTGCGGCTCGGTTCGATCGCACTCGCACACGACAGGGTGACCTCGCTCAGCGCTCCGCTCTCGTGGGTCAGGAGGAGTCCGATCCATTGGCGGGGGTCGCCGTGCGCCTGGATCTCCACCACCGGACCGAGAGCCGCGTCGACAAGGTCGAGGATGTGCGGTCCGACGTCCAGCAGTGCTCCCCGCTCGAGGCGCCAGCCCCCGGCGAAGGCTCCGCCGAGGAAGGCGCCGGAGATGAAGCACGCGCGCGCTCCGGTCGGCGTGAAGGTCGCGACGTCCGTCAGGAAGTCACGGACGACGTCCGCGAAGCGGTACGTCAACAACATCAGTGATCCCACGCCGTGCTCGGCAACCGCGTCCGCGATCCGGCGGGCGCCGGCGACGTCGAGCCCGAGGGGCTTCTCGAGGAGCAGAGCCTTGCCGGCGCGCGCGGCTCGTACTGCGAGGTCGGGCTGGGCTGCCGGCACGACCGCGAACGCGACCGCGTCCACGTCGTCGAGCAGGGCGTCGAACGACGGGTAGGTGGCCACACCCTGGTCGTGCGCCAACGCCGCCGCGTGCGCTGCGGTGCGCGACCAGACCCCGGTCAACGTCGTCTCGGGGCCGGCGGCGAGCAGCGGCGCGTGCACCATGCGGGCCCACGGTCCGGCCCCGACCAGGCCGACGCGAACGGCTGCGCTCATCCGAGGGTGACTTCCGCTCGGGCGACGCCCGCACGCTGATGGCGGGCGACGACCCGTACCGTCGCGCCGACCGGTCCGTGCACGATCCACTCGGCGAAGGCTCGCTCGGTGATGGGGTCCATGACCCCGTCGTGGACCGCCATCATCGTGCGCACGCGTGACCGGCCCGGGAGCTGGGTCAGCTCGATCGTGGGCCGCCCGCTGGCCAGCTCGGCGCCGGGGTCACATTCGATGGTCAGCTCGACCGGTCGCACCGCCTTGCGTTCGACGGCCTTCTTCGTGATGTTGGTCGGGAGCCAGCCCCGGTTCTTCACGACCGCCCGCACGAGATATGCATCATCACCGAGGTGCGTGCACCGCAGCTCGTGCATCGCGAGTTCGGGCAGCGCGAGTGCGTGCGCGACGGCCCAGGTGCTGTGCGGCGCGATCTCGGACTCCATGAGCGATGCCGGCGCGTTCGTCCAGGTGCGGAACGTGTCCCAGCCGCCGAGTTCGACCGGCCCGAACTGCGGATGGTCGAACGGGTACCAGTCCACGAAACCGGCGCCGGCGAGGACGTCGTCGTTCCACGCGAGCAGTGCGAGGTCGTCCGCCACCGGGTGGTCGGCGTACCACTCGATGTACTTGTGCTCGATCCCGGCGGCGCGCAGGGGGCTCCAGAACTCGGTGGTCCAACCGATCATGCCGAGGAAGTCGTACGCCCACTCGTCGCCGCAGCCGGTGATCGAGGTCTTCGGGTCGTACTTGAACTCGTGGAACACCGACGCGGTGTTGTAGCCGGTGATCTCGGTGGCGCGCGCGCCGAGCGTCTTGTAGGTGACCAGATCCGCGGTGGGGAAGTGGTCGTCCGGCTGCCCCCCGTAGGGGCGCAGGATCACGGCCGCGAACGTGTGGTACGCGAAGTAGACGCCGATGTTGGGGCGGGCGACGACTGCGTCCACGACGGCGCGGACCTCCGGCTCCGACGTCGGATAGTCACCGGCGCCGGACTGGCTGCCTTCGGGCACCCAGTCCTGAGGGAAGTTGCGGTTCAGGTCCAGGCCCTGGAGATCACGTGCCAATGGCACCCGGTCGGGATCGAACTCGTGCACGATCCCTTCGGGCAGGACTCGGTAGAAGGGTCCGTCGCTGACGTCGTCGAACGGCCGGGCCACCATCAGGCGGGGTTCGTCGGGATGGACGATCCAGCCGCCGTCGGGGTCCTCGATGCGCATCCAGAGGATGCGGCCGTCACCGTCGGCATCACGCTCCATGAGGCCCGGCTGCTGATCGGCGCGCGGATAGATGCGGGTCGACGACCGCAGATGGATCGGGTCGCTGTCCCGGAGTGCGAGCTCGACCCCGTCGGGATTCACCCGGGGAACGACATAGAACGTGCGGGTGTCGAGGGCGCGGGTCACCGCGGGATCGGTGCCGTGGTTCGTGACGAGATGGTGCAGGAGGTGGAGCGCGGCGGTCGACGCGGTGATCTCGGTGGCGTGGATGTTGCACTCGAAGAACATCGCCGGCTTCTCGTCGTGCGGGCCCGTGGCGGAGTTCGTGACCGTCGCCAGCCAGATGTCGCGACCTTCGTGAGAGGTCCCGATCGACTCGAGCGTCATGAGCGCCGGTGCGGCCTGGGCCAGTGCCCGGAGCTCCGCAACGAGCTCGTCGTAACGGTACAGGTGATCGAAACGAGGTGAGGCCATCGCGGCCGAGACTATGCGCCGGTCGGTTCGGGATCGACCACGACGGCCGCGTCGAGATCGGCGGACACTCGGACCGAGGTCCCGAGCGGTTCGGGATCGGCGCTGCGGGCCGTGACGGCTCCGAGTGCCGTGTCCAGCTCGACCACGAAGTGGTCGCGACGAAACCACGTCGCCCGTACCGTTCCCTCGACGTCGCCGCGCGGATCGATCCGGAGGTCGGTGGCCCGGAATCCGATGACGACCCGATCGGTCGCGACGTTGTCGGTCGACCGGTCGGTGGCGAGTGGGCCCCAGGGCGTTGCGACCCGATCGGCCGTGCGCCGGCACTCGAGTTCGGTGATCACGCCCAGGAACCGGGCGACCGCGAGCGAGGCCGGCCGTCGCCAGACGTCGCGTGCTTCGCCCGCCTGCACGATGCGCCCGTGATCGAGCACCACGATGCGATCGGCGAGGGTGAACGCCTCGTCGAGATCGTGGGTGACGAGCAAGGTCGGGGTGCCGGACGTGCGCAGGATGCGGTGCAACTCCGTGGCCAGGTGGTCACGACGCTCGCGATCGACGGACGCGAGCGGCTCGTCGAGCATGAGCAGACGCGGCGAAGGTGCGAGGGCCCGGGCCAGCGCGACCCGCTGGCGTTCGCCGCCCGAGAGCTGGTCGACGGACCGCGACCCGAACCCCGTCAGTCCGACGAGGTCCAGCATCGCCGCCGCCCGCGCCTCGCGTCGGCGCCGGTCGACTCCTCGCATGCGGAGTCCGAACGCGACGTTGGCGAGCACGTTCTGGTGGCCGAACAGCGCGTGGTCCTGGAACATCAGCCCGAAGTCACGTCGATGTGGCGCGGCCCCGGTGAGGTCGGTGCCGTCCCATGCGACCTGTCCGCCCACCACCGGTTCCAGCCCGGCGATGGCGCGCAGCACGCTGGTCTTGCCACTGCCACTCGGCCCGAGCACCGCGACGATCTCACCGGCGCCGAGCGTCAGGCTCACCCGATCCACCGCGGTGGTCGCGCCGTAGCGGACCGTGAGGTCGGTCACGGTGAGTGTCACGGTCTCACCTCGAGGCGGGAACGACGTTCGGACGCGAGCGCCGCGAGCCCCGTGAGGGCCATGAGCATGGTGGCGAGCGCCATCGCTTGATCGACGTTCGTCGCGCCCGGTCGACTCAGGAACCGATAGATCGCGACGGGCACCGTCGTCGTCTCGGGCCGGACGATGAAGAGGGTCGCGCCGAACTCTCCCAACGAGATGGCCGCCGCGAACCCGGCCGCGACCCGGGCGGCGTGCGCGACGACCGGCAGGTCGACGGCGCGCCACACCTGGACCGGCCCGGCACCGAGCGTCGCCGCCGCCTCCCGCTGGCGCGGGTCGATCGACCGCAGCACCGGCACCGTGGTCCGGACGACGAAGGGGAGTGCGACGAGGGCGTGCGCGATCGGGATGATCCACCACGACGTGCGCAGGTCGAGCGGTGGCGTGTCGAAGACGATCAGGAAACCGAACCCGACCGTCACCGCCGAGACGCCGAGCGGCAACATCACGACGAGCTCGGCGATGCGGGCCCCTCGCCGGCGGCCGGGCCGCGTCAGCGCCGTGGCGAGCGCGAGCCCCAGCGTGACCGCGATGGCGGTGGCCACGATCGCCACCTCGATCGAGGTGACCACGGCGTCGAGGGGGGCGCTAGCCGCACCGAACGGGGTCGTGGTCAGGTGGGTGTATCCCGCCGCGCCGTGGGCGAACGACCGAATCAGCAGGTCGCCGAGCGGTACGACGACGAGGATGATCGCAGGCAGCAGCGCGACGCCGACCAGCGCGCGCCACCGGCCCGCCGGGAGCGCCTGCGCCCGCGGTCGGTCGACGACGGCCCGCACCCGACCCGTCATGCTGCCGGCCAGCGCCAGTGCGGCGATGACCGCGACCAGTTGCACGATGGAGAGCGCGGCCGCCGTCTCGAGGTCGAGGAGCTGCGCCGTCTGGCGGTAGATCTCGGTCTCGATCGTCGCGAACTGCGGGCCACCCAGGATCAGGATGACGCCGAACGACGTGAAGCAGAACAGGAACACGATCGAACTCGCGGCGACGATCGCGGGGCGCAGTGCCGGCAGGGTGACGCAGAGGAACGTGCGCCGCGGCCCGCAGCCGAGGACCCGGGCCGCCTCCTCTTCTCGGCGATCGAGGCCGCGCCAACTCGCGCCGAGCACCCGCACGACCACTGCGACGTTGAAGAAGACGTGGGCCGTGATGATGGCCGGGAGCGAACCGGAGATGCCGAGTGATCGGAACGCGGTACCGACGACGACGGTCGGGAGTACGAACGGCATGGTGAGCAGCGCACCGACGAGGGTCCGACCGCGGAACTGGTACCGACTCAGGACGGCGGTCGCCGGCAACGCCACGATGAGGGTCATGCCGGTGGAGAGGGCAGCTTGCGTGAACGTGAACCCGATCACGTGGCGCAGGCTCGGGTCCCGCGCGAGGTCGACGAGCGGTTGGAGGTGGGGCGCACCGTCGGTCCACAGGCCGCGGGCCACGATTGCGCCCACGGGCCAGACGAAGAAGACGACGAGAAACGTGAACGGCACCCCGACGAGCAGGGCGCGGATCCCTCGCGCGGTCAGACGCTTCACCGCAGGACGCGGTCCGTCCACTCGGCGACCCAGCTGCTGCGGTCCCGACCGATCCGCGCGGGACTCAGGGTGAACGGGTCGGCGGGCACGGACGCGAACTTCGTGAAGACGTCCGGGAGGGGGGTGTTCGGGACCGCCGGGTTGACGAACATCTGCAGCGGCATGTCGGACTGGAAGCGACGCGAGAGCATGAAGTCGATGAGCGCCTTCGCGCCGGCCGGGTGCGCGGCACCTCGCAGCACCCCGGCGAACTCGACCTGGCGGAAGCACGTCCGATCGAGCGACACGGTCGGCGCGGTGGTCGGCCGGGGGTCGGCGAAGTACACCTCGGCCGGTGGGCTCGATGCATAACTGACCACCAGCGGCCGCGTGCCGCTGCTGCCTGCCGCACCGGAGAACTCGCCGTTGTACGCCTG
Organism: uncultured Bifidobacteriaceae bacterium; assembly: GCA_964544295.1. Lineage (GTDB taxonomy): Bacteria > Actinomycetota > Acidimicrobiia > IMCC26256 > JAENVU01 > JAENVU01. The sequence goes on along the minus strand of CAZJBJ010000045.1, from coordinate 10,978 downwards.
CTCCCAACCGTCGACGACCTTCACACCGTTGGCGCGGAGGCGATCCCAGTACTCGGGCCATGCGGCTCCGAAGCGTGCCACGGTCGCGGCGAGGAACGCGAGGCCCGGTGACGAAGTCGCGGGGTTCTCCACGACCAGCAGGTCGCGGTAGCGAGGGGCGGAGAGGTCGTCGAGCGTCTGGGGAATGGCCAGATCGTGATCGGCGAAGTAGGCCCGGTCGGCGTTGACGCAGACGTCGCCGAAGTCGATCGGCGTCGCGTGATCGGTGGGATCGAGTCGCAACGCACGCGGGATCGCCCCGACGCCCGCCGCCCGATAGGGGACGAAGACGCGCTCCCGCAACGCGCGGGTGAGGAACGTGTTGTCGACCCCGAACATCGCGTCGCCGAGCGGCGCGTCCTTCGTCAGGATCACCTGGTTGAGGGCGACGCCGGCGTCGCCGTTCTTCAGGATGCGCACCTTCCAGCCGGTTTCTCTGGTGAACGCGCGCAGGACCGGCTTGGAGGCTGCGAACGAATCGTGGGTCACGAGGGTGACCGTCTTGGTCGCGGCGGCGCGGTCGGCGCCGCTGGAACCGCAGGCGGCGAGCGCGAGTGCGACGACGATGATGAGCGTCAAGGAGCGGGCACGCATGTCAGGAGTCTCGGTTCGGTTGCATCACGAACACGGTGCCCGTGCGAACGGTCACGCGCGCCGGGGATGTGACGATCTCGTTGCTCACACCGAGCGTCGACGTCGGCGACAGTTCGGCGTCGTCGAGGGGCCAGCGCAGACCGGTGGTCGTGACCCCGCGGGCCGGTCCACCGATTGCCAGGAGGGTCACGAGACTGCCGACCGCGTCGTCCATCGTGATGGTGTCGTGCACCACGTGGAGACGTTCGGCGCCGAGGAGTGCGGTGATGCGCATCGTCGCCCACGCCGGATCGGCGAGCAGTGCGAGTCCGGCCAGATGATGGTCGATCCGCCCACCACCGACGCCGATCACGGTCAGGGTCGTCACCCCGGCGTGTCTGGCCTCGGTGAGTGCGAGGGCCAGATCGGTGACGTCCTTGTCGGCGGGGTGCCGGTCGATACGCGCACCGGCGCGAGCCGCGCGTTCGAGATCGGCCGGATCAACCGAGTCGAAATCTCCGACCACGATGTCGGCCCGCAGGCCCAACCCGTGCAGGTGCGTGAGCCCGGAGTCCGCCGCGATGACGAGATCGGCGTCGTGCAGTTGCTCGCGCCACATCTCGTGCGGTGGATCGCCGCCGGCCGCCAGGATTGCCTGCATCGTCGTCCTCGGATCGAGCACCGGATCGACGCATACGGAAGGCTGCAAAGACTCCCTGCGCCGGCATGATCCGGATCAGGTGGTGACGGTCGAGGGCTGCGTGCCCCCCTCTCAGCCCGGCGCACCGGACTCCCGCGTTGACGACCGCACCCTACCGCGCGGTCGCTCGACCTCGAGGAGGTCAGGTCAGGTCAGGGTGGCCCGGATGACGAGTCGCTCCGCCGCCGAGCCGAGCGGGTGACACGTGAAGAGCGTGAGTGTCCGACCGGGCGACTGTTCGGTGATCCACACCGCGTCGGGGGTCACGACGAACATCTCGGTGACGAGGTAGTGGAACACCTGCCCACCGCCGTCGACGAGATCGACGGAGTCGCCGGGTCGGAGGTTCCCGACGTCGTGGAACGGCGCGCTGTGGCTGTTGCGGTGGCCGGCGATGACCGCGTTGCCGAAGCCGCCCGGTGCGGCGGTGCCTGGCCAGTGGGAGGGGCCGAGGTCGATCGACTCCTGGGTGATCTGGTCACGCAGGTCGGTGTCGAGTCCGATCTTGGGTATCCGGATTCGACCCATCACCTGGATCGGCAGGATGACGTCGGGTGCGGGCACGTCGGCCGGCTGCAGCAGTGTCTCGGCGACGGGTGCCGGCGCGGGTGCGGACGACGGTGGTGTCGTGGCGGTGGCCGGGGACCGATCCGGGCGCACGGGACGAGCGGAAGCCTCTGCCCGCGCGGCCGCAGTGCGGGGGAGCACACCCCGGGCGACGTGGCGCTCGCTGGCGGGAGCCTGATCGATGGCGAGGGCCACCACGACCGCGAGGGCCGTGCCGAGTGCGATGAGACCGACCACGAGTCGGGTCGCGCCCGAGAGTTCCGAACCTGATCGCGCGCTGCGCATCGAACATCCTCCGGACCCGATGGGTCCGCCGGGTTGAGGGCCGACTCCGCCGCCGCCCCGAACACCCGAATTTCCGCCGAGCCCGTTTGTTAGTGCATGCGCGGATTGAGTACAAGGCGGGCGGTTCGATATTGCCCGAACCTTACGGGTCTTTCAGGAGGATTCGCGCGGAGCGCGGCCGTCGCCGCGCGGAGGGGGTGATCGCCGGTCGTGACCGTCATCCCTCGGTCGCGCGGAACACGACGTCGGCTTGCCAGCGCTGCTCGGGCCAGCCGCGCCGGCCACGGGTGCGTTGGACCCGATGGAGCCAGTCGACGACCGCTTCCGGTGGGTGACCCAACCGAACCAGTGCGCTGCCGATCACCGCACCGGTCCGGCCGCGGCCACCGTGGCAGTGCACCAGGACGCCCTCGCCCGCTGACCAGCGCTCGGCGACGAGCGCGGCCGCGGATCGTATTCGAGCCTCGTCGCGCTCGGGATCGGGTGGCGTACGCCGGCTGATCAGGTCCGAGAGTCGGCTCGCGTGCCCGACCAACGGCGTCGCGTCGTACTTCGACACGTCACGGGTGAGATCGATGACGTGGACGAAGCCGCGCTCGGCGAGCGTGTCCCACACGCCGGCGCGTGGGTAGGCCATGCCGGCGAGGGGCGTCGGCTCGGCGCACACCCACCAGAGGTCGCCCGGCACCGCCATCGGCCCGATGAACCCCGGGCGCGCGCCGGGTGGGAGCAGTGCGGGGCGACTCACCCGCGTGCGGCGATGAGCGACTCCAGGGGGCCGAGGTCGTACGGCGCGCCGACCATGACGATGAAGTGGTCGGCGCCCGCGGCGACGTACGCGTCCAGGTTGTCGACCTCGTTCGGCTGGATGGCGACCGTTCGCTCGATCTCGGAAGGCGCTCGACCTTGCTTCGCGCACCACTCGTCGAGGACGGCGTTCTTGTGGGCGAAGTTGTCGGGCGGGCCGAAGGAGTTCCACGCGTCGGCGTACTCGGCGACGAGGCGGAGCGTCACCTTCTCACCCGCCCCACCGATCAGGATCGGGACGTCGCCGGCGGGTGGAGGGACGAGCGCACCGAGCCGGTCGGCGATCTGGGGCAACGCCGCTTCGAAGTCGGCGAGCCGGCTGCGTGCGGTGCCGAACTCGTATCCGTACTCGGTGTAGTCGCGCTCGAACCACCCCGAGCCGATGCCGAGCACGAACCGACCGTTGCTCAGGATGTCGATCGTGCGGCTCATGTCGGCGAGCAGTTGCGGATTGCGGTACGAGTTGCAGGTCACCAGCGCACCGATCGTGGCGTGCTCGGTGTCCACCGCCATCGCGGACAGCAGCGTGTACGCCTCGTAGTGGTTCGCGTCGGGGTTGCCGTAGAGCGGGAAGAAGTGGTCCCAGATCCAGAGACTGTCGGCGCCGAGTGCGTCGGCTGCCTTCCATGCCGCGCGGAGTTGCTCGACGGTGCCTTCCTGGGGGTGGAGTTGCACTCCGACTTTGAACGACATGGGACTGGCCTCCCGGGGTGGCGCGCGGTTGTGGGGTCGGCGCGGCACACTACCGAGAGCGAGGAGATGGCATGTTCATCACGAATCACGTCCTGGCCGGTGCGATCGCCGGTACGGCATTCCGGCATCGCCCGGTCGCCGCGTTCGGTCTGGGGTTCGCGACCCACGTCGCCATGGACATGGTCCCCCACTGGGGCAATCCCGAGCTCGGTCGCGACGGGTTCTACGCGGTCGCGAAGCGCGACGGCCTGCTGGGCCTGGCCACGGTGGCACTGGCGACGGTGGCCGGCGTCCCGCCGCGTCGGGCGCTCATCGCCGGGATGGCCGGCGCCGCGGTGCTCGATTCCGACAAGCCGTGCGAGTACTTCTTCGGCGTCAATCCGTTGCCGGGCTGGCTCGATCGCATTCACAAACAGATCCAACGGGAGTCTCCCGAGGGGATGCGGGTCGAGGTGGCGGCCGGTGCCGCGCTCGCCTGCGGGGCCGCCGCACTGCTGATTCGGGCCCGACAGCGCTGACCGACGACCGGGTCTGGCAACATGCCCGGGTGCAGATCGGTGAAGGTTTTGTCGGTGAGGGGCTCGAAGCCGCTCACGTGAACACGGTGCTGGGCGAGCGATCCGGGCCCGTCGGCTCGGCCTGGGCCTCGGCGTTGGCGTCACCGACGCGGGGTCACGCCCCGTTCGTGGCCATCATCCAGCCCGGTCTGGCCGTCCAGCCCCCCACGTTGTTCGTGAACAAGGCGGGGATCGCGGGAGAGCGCCACGCCGAGATGACCTGGGGTGCCGCACAGGCCGGGGTCGCGGCCGGGGTGGCCGACGCCGTGGCCGACGACATCATCACCGGCGACTGGATCTCCGAACTCGTGATCATCGCCGCGGTCTGGGTCAACCCGCAGGCCGCTGACGCCAAGGCCGTGTTCGCGAACAACCGTGAAGCCGCCCGGGGGGCGCTGCTCGCGGGCGCGCGCGGGGGCCCGGCCATCGCGGAAGTGCTCGCCGCGCGCACGGACCCCTGGAATCCCTTCTACCGGCCCCGCTGATCTCGTCATGGACCTGCGGTTCTCTGCCGAACACGAGGCGTTCCGGGCCGAAGCTCGGGAGTGGCTCGTCACCCAGCTCGACGGCCCATTCGCCGGCGTGCGGGGTCGAGGTGGCCCCGGCGACGAGCACGCGCTGTTCGAGGAACGCCTGGTCTGGGAGCGTGCGCTCGGCGCGGCCGGGTGGACGTGTCTCTCATGGCCGCGTGAGTACGGCGGCCGCGACGCCTCACTGTTGGAGCAGGTGATCTTTTACGAGGAGTACGCCCGGGCCGGGGGCCCGGGCCGCGTGGGGCTGGTCGGCGAGGGACTGATCGGTCCGACGATCCTGCACTTCGGCACCGACGCGCAACGAGCTCGTTTCCTCCCCAAGATCGCGAGCGGTGAGGAACAGTGGTGCCAGGGATACTCCGAGCCGAACGCGGGTTCCGATCTCGCGAACCTCTCGACCCGCGCCGAGCTCGACGGCGACGAGTGGGTCATCGACGGTCAGAAGGTCTGGACGTCGCTCGCGCACTGGTCGCAGTGGTGTTTCGTCCTGGCTCGCACCGACCGTGATGCGCCGCGCCACAAGGGCATCTCGTATCTGCTGGTCCCGATGGATCAGCCCGGAATCGAGATCAGACCGATCGAGCAGATCACCGGCACGAGTGAGTTCAACGAGGTGTTCTTCGACGGTGCGCGCACGTCGGCGGACCTCGTCGTCGGTGAGGTCAACGGCGGCTGGAAGGTCGCCATGGGCACACTCGCGTTCGAGCGCGGCGCGCTCACCCTCGGCCAACAACTCGGGTTCGCGCACGAGTGGCAGGAGATGCTGGACACCGCCCGCGCACGAGGGGTCGACGCCGATCCCGTCATGCGACAGAAGCTGGCCCAGACCTTCATCGAGGTCGAGATCATGCGGTACACCGCGATGCGCGGTCTCACCGCCATGGGTCGGGGTGACGTGACCCGGGAGACGTCGATCAGCAAGCTCTTCTGGGCAAGCCTGCACCGGCGGATGGGTGAGCTGGCGATGGACGTGATGGGTCCGTGGTCCGAGGTGGCCGACGGGTTCCCGTACGACCTCACCCGCGTTCAGGCGATGTTCCTCTACACCCGCGCCGACACGATCTACGGCGGGTCCAACCAGATTCAACGCAACATCATCGGCGAGCGGGTCCTCGGTCTGCCGCCCGAACCGAAGGCGACGTGAGCGACGTGTCCGACCCAGCAACCCCGTCCGTTCCTCCCGCCGGCCACGGACTCCTCACGGGCAAGCACGTGTTGGTCACCGCCGCCGCGGGGACCGGGATCGGTTTCGCGACGGCGGAGCGCTGCATCGCCGAAGGCGCCCGGGTCATCATCAGCGACGCGCACGAGCGGCGGCTCGCGGAGACGGCCGAGCAACTCGGCGACGGCGTCGCGATCGCCTTGCCGTGCGACGTGACCGTGGAGGACCAGGTGCAGGCGCTGTTCGCCGGTGCGGCGGCAGCCGTCGGCGAGATCGACGTCGTCGTCAACAACGCCGGACTCGGTGGCACCGCGGATCTCGTCGACATGAGCGACGAACAGTGGATGAAGGTGCTCGACGTCACGCTCAACGGCACGTTCCGGTGTGTGCGCGCCGCGTTGCGCCACATGCAGCCGCGCCACGCCGGGGTCATCGTCAACAACGCGTCCGTGCTCGGCTGGCGCGCCCAACGCGGGCAGGCGCACTACGCGGCGGCGAAGGCGGGCGTGATGGCCCTGACCCGCTGCGCGGCGATGGAGGCGGCGTTGTTCGGGGTGCGCATCAACGCGGTGGCACCCTCGCTCGCGATGCACCCGTTCCTCGCCAAGGTCACGACCGACGACCTGCTCGACGAACTCACCGCGCGCGAGGCGTTCGGTCGCGCCGCGGCGCCGTGGGAGATCGCCAACGTGATCGTCTTCCTGGCATCGGAGTATTCGACGTACATGACCGGCGAGGTCGTCAGCGTCAGCTCACAGCACGCGTAGCGTCGGTCACATCGCCGGCCGACGGCTCGCTCGTGTCGGCGGGTTCTCGGTGCGAGTTGGACGGGCCGTGTCGCCAGAACGCGAGCCGTGAGTCGGTCACGGTGTGTACCAGCACGAAGGCACCGACGAGGACGAGCACGTCTCCGATGCTGAAGACGTTGGCGAGTGGCCAGCCCTTGGGAATCGCGAAGATGTCGCCGAGCACGCTGAGTTTGGGATGGTTGACGAGCACGGAGTTGCGAAACCCGTGCTCGGGCCTGGCCGCGATTCCCGCGCGCAGGAGTGCGTCACGTGAGGCGGGCATGACGCCGCCGTTCAGGGAGATCACGAGTGCATTCGCGAGCCCGCCGAGCCCGATGATCCAGATGCCGGGCACGCGCCGATTGCACCAGACGAATCCGAGCGCGAGCACGAATGACGCGACGTGCAGTCCGTTCGCCGCCCACGCGGGAAGCGTGTTGGCGAGCGCCTCGATGATCACGAGCTGGATCGCTATTGCTGTGACGAGTAGCCACCACGCCCCGAGCCGGAGGTCGTTGAGGCGGCCGAGTTTTCCACCGGCGAGCGGTGCCGAGAGCACGACGATGGCAGCACCCACGATCAGAATCATCGGCTGCCCGCCCAGGCGAGTTCCCGACTGTGGGCGCGGAACGAGGCCAACAGCTGCTGTGACGTGACGGGGCGCATGAACAGGTAGCCCTGCGCGGCGTCGCAACCGAACTCGCTGAGGCGGTCGCGCACGGCAGCGGTCTCGACCCCTTCGGCGACGGTGGCGAGCCCGAGTCGCCGTGAGAGATCGATCAGGGAGTGCACGATCGCGAGATCGCTCGGGTGCGTGAGCATCGAACTGACGAACGACCGATCGATCTTCACCCGGTCGATCGGGAGTGTCCGGAGCGCTGCGATCGATGAGTACCCGGTGCCGAAGTCATCGATGGCCACGCTGACACCGAGGTCGCGCAACTTCGCGAGCATGCTGATGGCGCGGCCGTGATCGGTCATGACGGTGTTCTCGGTGATCTCGAGCTCGAGTCGTTCCGGCGCGAGACCCGCACTGGCGAGCTGGTGAGCGATCTTTCGGGAGAAGTGTCGGTCGCGGAGATTCTGGGCAGAGATGTTGACCGCGACCGCGACGTCGAAGCCCCGCTCGGACCACGCCAGACAGTCGGTGATGGCACTGTCGAGCACCCACTCGGTGAACGGGAGCATGAGATCGGTCTGCTCGGCCAGCGGGACGAACTGGTCGGGTGGGATGCGGCCCAGTGTCGGATGGTCCCAACGCACCAAGGCTTCGACTCCGATGATCGTTCCCGTCGACAGCGAGACCTCGGGTTGGTATTCGAGGGTCAACTGGTCGTGGTCGATCGCCTGGTGGAGTTCGGACAAGAGGCTGATGCGCCCCGTGCGGCGACGGTCGTTCCGCGTGTCGTAGGTGCGCACGCCGCTCCCGCCGCTCTTGGCGGCGTACATCGCGATGTCCGCATGGCGGAGGAGAGCCTCGAGATCCCGGCCGTGCTCGGGCGATACGGCCACGCCGAAGCTCGCGTCGATGGTGATCGGGACGCCATGCAGCGCGAAGGGTTGGCGCAATGCCGCGTGCATCCGCTCCGCCACCAGCATGGGAGCATCGGGATCGCCGTCTGCGTCGATGAGCAGGGCGAACTCGTCGCCCGCGAGCCGAGCGACGAGATCGGTCGGTCGTCGGATGTCCTCGAGTCGGTTCGCGACCTCCTCCAGCACCCGATCGCCGATCTCATGGCCGAGTTCGTCGTTGATGAGCTTGAACGAGTCGAGGTCGATGATGACGATTCCGGTGCGGCCTCCGCACACGTCTGCGGTCTTGAGTGCGGCGCTGGCCTCGCGCTGGAAGGCTGCACGGTTCGGCAAGCCGGTGAGCGCATCGTGGTTCGCTTCGTACTGGCGAGTCTCGGCGACACACGCGCTTCGGTACACGGCCCACGTGGTCAGCGCCAGGAGCGGCAGCAGTGCCGGCGTCGCTCGGCTCACGACCACGAAGATCGGCGCGACGCACAACAGCAGGCCATCCGTGAACACATTGAGCAGCACCACGGCAGGCAGGGTCGTCCGCACCAGCCGCTTCGTGTGGAGCGCGATGACGAGGCCGGTGAGCACACCGTTCGTCGTGAAGATCACCGCAGCCGCGACGACGACGCAGATCATCCAGAGAAAGGTTGGATCGGCCGGTTGGACGTGCGACCCTGTGAGGACCTCGAGCGTGGCCGCGCCGGCAGCGAGCGACAAGGCAAGCTGGCTCGCGTTGAATCCGGCGCGCTTGAGTCCCTTGGAGCGGACGAAGTCCCCCGCGAAGCTCGCGGCCCACAGCGCCAACAGGGCGAGCCCGACGGGCGCGATGAGGATGAGCGCGAACGCGAACGTCCACGACGCCGTGACTTCGGCGCTGCCGCGACGGATCCAGCTCACGGGTCGGAACTCGGTGAGGAACAGACAGCCGACGAATGCCCACGCGATCGGCGAGGTGTGGAGGGGACCGGTCATGAGGCCCATCGCTACGACCGCGACTCCGGCGAGGGTCACGCCGGCCACGAAGAGGGGGGCGGTCCAACGGCTGTTGCGGGTGGAGGGCATGGGGGAGTGACGTGGGTGGTCCGGGCGCGAGGCGCCCGGACCACCGCCGGTCGATCAGAGTCCGAAGACTCCGAGGACGTGGAACCACTTCACCGGCGCGCTCAGGGCGAACACGGCGAGGGTGATGACTGTCGGGCCCGCAACACGGGCGCCCAAGGTGCGGAACTTGTTCATGAATTGGTCTCCTTGTGGATTGAACTGTGAATCGGCCTCGGCCGGGGATGACTTCACCATTTCTTGGGCGCACCCAAGCTGGCGACGAGAGCTGCCATCCCGGTCAATGCCGCGGCCAGACGAAACCAACGTGGCTTCATACGACCCCCTTCTCTGCTTTCGGGAAGCGGAAGGTCGTACCGAGGGTTCGCGTGGTCGCGTGCGGGGAGACCTGCACAGGGTCCACTTCGGGGGCGGGTTGCCGGATTCCTCGAACCTTCGTCACGAAATCTTCCACTTCGTTCGACGAAGGACGCCGGGTTCGCCACTGGCTCCTTCACCGCCAGGCGACCAGTCACGGCGGTGAGATCTCTGCCTCGTCCTTCAACTGCCGTGCACTTCGTTGTGCACGACGTAGCTATCGGCGGTGCAGTAGGCGCCTGTAGGACGAACTACCGAAATAGTCTGTTCGACCCAGTCGATGAGAAATCGCGCGTTGGGCCTGGCCCGGTCACTCGTTCGGGTGGCAGTGGCCTTCGGTGGACGGGGGTACGTCGAGCGCCGGGTTCCGGTCGAAGAATCCGTAAGGGGTCAGCAGGAATCCCGTGTACTCCACCGGCATGACCGGCCAGTCCTCCGGACGCACGAAGTGCGTGATCCCGAACGAGTACCAGACCACGATGTCGGTGTCGACGAGCGACCGGTCCGCCGCGGTCCAGCGGGGCAGCCCGTCGCCGCCGTCGTGCTGGTTGGGGTAGTTCCCCGCGGCGCGCCGTTCGTCCGGCGCGTACGGAGTGACCCAGAGGTTGTGTTGCGCGAACCCGGCGCGGCGGCCGACGCTCGAGTCCGGTTGGGCGAGCAACGTCGGCGTGCTCATGGTCGGCACCAACTTGTACGCCGTGGGCTGGCCGAGTCCGTTGGTCGTCGACGGGCTGATGATCCGCCACGCACGTGAGGTCGCCGAGTTCGTCTCCCGCCGGGCGGCCAACTCGGACTCCAGCCGGGTCGTCTTCGCCCGGAACGCGTTCCCCCAGGGGTTCTCCGGACCGGTCGGCACCCGCTCGGCCTCGACCTCGTGGATCTCGTTGGTCGTCCCGTCGACGTCGAAATCGAGGCGGGCGCTGAACATGTGCTGGTGGTTCGGTGCGGCCACGCCCGGCGCGACGACGTTCGCGTACTCCGGTTCCGTGCCGGGCTCGATTCCCATCGGCGACACGATCCCGGTGAGTTTCACCTCCAGCTGGATGTTGCCGTCGAGGTAGAAGTACCAGAAGAACCCGTACTCGTAGTTGCCGACCGTCGAGATGAAGCTGACGACGAGGCGGCGGCTGCGGCGCACCTCGCTCGTGCCGCCGAAGAGGTCGACGTGCTTCCAGAGGATGCCGTAGTCCTCCTCGTGCATGCAGATCGCGTTGCCGATCACGTACGGCTCGCCGTCCTCCTTGGTGAGCGTCGCGTCGAAGTAGTGGATCTCGCCGAGACAGTCACAGCCGAGGGTGAGTGATTGCGTCATCCGTCCGAGGCCCCACTCACCG
>CAZJBJ010000044.1:0-22965 GCA_964544295.1 uncultured Bifidobacteriaceae bacterium | reverse complement strand
GGCGAGACAGAGCACGTGCACGAGGAAGAAGGGGATCGACGATCGCCAGTTCACCCGTTCGTCGGGGGCGCGCTCGAGGGTCGAGGCGGTCGCCGACGGGCGCGCGAGCTGGGTGGTGGGGGCGATGGCCATGAGGCTCCCATCGGGGATTCGGAAAAACTTACGCTTCCGTAGGTTACGGTACCGTAGTAACCTTGTCAAGTGGCCGAGAAGCGCTTGAGTGCAGCGGAACGACGAAGTCAGCTGATCAGCGTCGGCCGGGCGGTCTTCGCCGAGCGGGGCTACGACGGCGCATCGGTCGAGGAGATCGCCGAGCGGGCCCACGTGTCCAAACCGATCGTGTACGAGCACTTCGGGGGGAAAGAAGGCCTGTATGCGGTGGTCGTGGACCGGGAGATGGAACACGTCATCAGCAACATCGCGGCCGCGATCTCGCACGGTCCGCCTCAGGACCGGCTCGGCGGCGCGACGTTGGCCTTCCTCGAATACGTCAAGGACCAGCCCGAAGGCTTCGCCGTCCTCTCCCGTGACGTACCCGCCAAGGTGGGGATGGCCAGCCTGCTCGCCGAGGTCGGGGCGCGGGTCGGGGACGTGTTCGCGTCCGAGTTCAAGAAGGCCGGCTACGACACCAAGGCCGCGCCGGTCTACGCGCAGGCGCTGATCGGCATGGTCACCTACGTCGGCCAGTGGTGGACCGAGAACCAGAAGCAGGACATCGAGGACATCGCCGCGCACGTGACCGCACTCGCGTGGATGGGGCTGCGCCACCTGCCGCGGAAGCCTCAGCGGATCACGCCGCGGACCGAGGCGGGGTAGTCACCGGATTTCAACGACCACCTTGCCGACGGCCTGACCGGATTCGACCAGGCGGAGGGCGGCGGCGACATCATCGAGTGGGAACCGCGCGCCGATGTGGGCCCGAACCTGCCCCGACGCGAACAACGCGGTCAGTTCGGCCTCGTTGGCGAGGAACTCGTCGGTGTGATGCGTGAGGAATCCGCCGAACTCGAAGCCGAGGATGGCGATGCCCTTCAGTAACACGAGGTTCAACGGGATCCGCGGGATCTCTCCGGCGGCGTACCCCACGGTCACGAAGCGGCCGCCCCAACGCAGACTCCGCAATGCCGGTTCGGCGATGCTGCCTCCGACCGGGTCGACGACGACGTCGGCACCGTCGGGCAGTGCCACCCGCAGCGCGTCGCGCACGGGCCCATCCCGGTGGTTGATCAGGCGAGTCGCGCCGGCGGCCTCGGCGGCGGCGAGCTTCTCGGGACTGGACGCGACTGCCGTGACCGAGGCGCCCAGGCGCGCGCCGAGTTGGACGGTGGCCAGCCCGACTCCGCCGCCGGCCCCGAGCACGACCAGTTCCTCGCCCGGGTCGAGGTGCGCGACCGAACGAAGCGTGTGGAATCCGGTGCGATGCGCGATGCCGAACGCGGCCGCGTCGGCGAAGTCGATGCCGTCGGGTACCAGCTGCACCGCGCCCGCGGCGGTGACGATCTGCTCGGCGAAGGCGCCCTGCAGCCCTGACCCGAACACCCGGCTCCCGACCGTCGGCGAGGTGACGTCGGCCGCGACCTCCGTGACGAACCCGGCGAACTCGCTTCCCGGTACGAGCGGGAGTGGGAGATGGATCTGGTACTCGTTCGCGACGATCAGCACGTCGGGGTAGTTGATCGCCGCCGCGTGGACTTCCACGCGCACCTGACCCGGACCCAGGGTCGGCGTGGGCACCTGTTCCACCCGGACCATCTCTGGCCTGCCGTACTCGCGGCACAGGGCGGCGCGCATCGGATCTCCGCTCAGCCGCGGTAGTCGGTCGACTCGGCCAGGTCGGCCGCGCCCTGCATGAGGTCGAGCACGATCGGGCCGAAGGCATTGAGCTTCGGATCGTCGCCGGCGCGTTGGAAGCCCTGCTCCAGCACCACCGCGAGCTTCCACTTGGCCAGGATCAGGTAGTAGTCGAGGTCGTCGACCTGACGGCCGGAGACCTCGGCGTAGTGCGCGACGACCTGATCGCGCGACGGCATGCCGTACATGTCGACGTAGCCGGAGTCCGAGACCGCCGGGTCGGACGTGTCGTCGGGCCAACCCTGCACGGTCCAGCCGAGGTCGAGTTTCGGATCACCGACCGTGCCCATCTCCCAGTCGACGAGCGCAGCGAGCCGGGCCGGCGCCCCGTCCTCGTACATGACGTTCGCGAACTGGTAGTCGCCGTGCATGAGACCCGGGACGAAGTCGATGGGGCGGTGTGTCCGCAGCCACGCGGCCGCCTCGTCGAAGCCCGGTAGCTCGCGACCCTTGATCCGGTCGAGGAACGCGCTCCAGCGATCGACCTGGCGTTCGTGGAACCCGTCCGGGCGGCCGAGGTCGTCGAGGCCCTTGGCCCGCCAGTCGACCTTCGAGAGCAGCGCGATCCCCTCGACGAGCTGGTACGACAGGCCCTGGCGGGCTTCGAGGTCGGTGTCGAAGGGTGCCGGCCAGCCGTCGGTCAGGTTCATCGGCGACCAACCGTCGATGAATCCCATCAGGTAGAAGGTGCGGCCGAGGACGGTCGGGTCGGTGCACACGGCGACGGCCGCGGTGTGCGGGACGTCCGACCCGTCGAGGGCCTCGATGATGCGCCACTCGCGCAGGATTCCGGCGTCGCGACTCTCGGGTGCGGTGGCGGGCGGAATCCGCATCGCGCAGTGCAGTCCGTCGCGCCGCAGCTCGTAGATCTCGTTCTGCGATCCGCCGGAGATGTACCTCGCCGCCAATGGCGATCCGGTGCCGGGGAGTGCGATGTCGTCCAACCAGGCGCCGACCCGGGCCGTGTCGATCGTGGGGGTCACAGGTTGCCCACCTCGTGTTCGAGGTACTCGGCCAACTTGGCGCGGGCGGCGTCACGCAACTTCGGAATGTGTTGGGTCGGCCAGAGGTCGTCGCTCGCGCGGTAGTTGCGCAGGACCTGCCGCGCCACGGTGACCTTGTGCACCTCGGTGGGTCCGTCGGCCAGGCCCATGACGCCGGCCGCCATCACCATCGAGAGGAACGGCATCTCGTTGCTCACGCCGAGCGCACCGTGGACCTGCATCGCCCGCCACGCGATGTCGTGCAGGACGTCGGGCATCACCACCTTGGCCGTGGCGATGTCCTTGCGTACCTTGCGGTAGTCGTTGTGCTTGTCGATCGACCACGCGGTATAGAGGACGAACAGCCGGAACTGCACGAGCTGGGCGTACGAATCGGCGATGTAACCCTGCACGAACTGCTTGTCCGCGAGCAGGCTGCCCTGGGTCTCGCGGCTGAGTGCCCGCTCGCACATCATGTCGAGCGCCCGCTGGGCCATGCCGATGGTGCGCATCGCGTGGTGGATGCGGCCGCCGCCGAGGCGCGTCTGTGCAATGGCGAACGCCTGTCCCTCGCCGCCGAGCAGCGCGTCGGTCGGGACGCGGACGTCCTCGTAGTGGATGAGGGCGTGAGAACCCTCGTCAGGGGCCTCTCCGGCGAGTCCGACGTTGCGCACGATGTTGATGCCCGGCGTGTCGGTCGGCACCAGGAACATCGACATGCCCTGGTACGCGCTGACATCGGGATCGGTCACCGCCATGACGATGAGGAACGACGCGGTGTTCGCGTTCGACGAGAAGAACTTCCACCCGTTGATGACCCACTCGTCGCCGTCGCGCACCGCTCGGGTGGTGAACATGGTGGGATCGGCGCCGGCGTGCGGCTCCGTCATCGAGTAGCAGGAGAACAGCTCGCCTTCGAGCAGGGGAGTGAGGTACTGCTCCTTCTGCTCGGGCGTGCCGTAGTGGGCGATGATCTCCGCATTTCCCGTGTCGGGGGCCTGGCAGCCGAACACGATCGGCGCCCACTGGGATCGGCCGAGGATCTCGTTCAGCAGGGCGAGTTTGAGCTGGCCGTATCCCTGGCCGCCGAGCTCGGGTCCGAGATGCGTGGCCCACAGCCCGCGACGCCGCACCTCGGCCTTGAGCGGGTCGACGACCTTCCGTCGGTTCTCGTCGAGGGGCGTGTAGGCGAGTCCACCCCAGACGAGGTCGAGCGGCTCCACCTCGTCGCGGACGAACTGGTCGACCCAGTCGAGCTGCGCTTGGAACTCGGGTTCGGTCTCGAAATCCCACGCCATCTGGACCCCCTCAGGTCCCGCGCAGAATATGGGTCGACTCTCGACAGGCACAATTGCGCGGACCGTACGAAGTGGTTGGGAGGAGCACCTCACCCGAGGTAGCGACCGGCGATCCGATGATTGCGGGCCCGACCCCGGATCGCATTCGCGGCCTGGAGCCCGGACAACGTCGCCGCCTCGATGCATCCGGCGTTGAGTCCGTTGTCGGTCCAGTCGCCGGCGAGAAAGAGGTTGTCGAAGCCGGACTCGTCGGCCCGGAGTCGGTACTGGTCGGTGCCCGGCGCACACTGGACGTATCGGTCCGACGGATCGACATTGGCCCGGACGAACTGGGTGCGCAGGGCGTCGGCACCCGTAGCGCCGTCGGTGCCGCAGAACAGGTCCCACCGGGGGCCGTCGGGCCCGACCGCGCCCGGGAGCCAGTGTCCGAGTTCGTGTTCGACGAAGTGCAGCGCGTGGGTGTGGACCCGTTCGGCTTGGGTACGGGCAAAGTCGGGTCCGGCCGACGGAGCATCGGGCGCGTCCAGTGCCCCGCAGAAGTAGGCGATTGTCCGGGGTCGGTCGGATCCCGACCAACACTCGACGGGGACGAGTTGGTCCATCGACGCCCACGTGTTGAACGGATGTGCATAGGCGCTGACGGTCGCACCCGGAAACGGCCATCCCAGTTCCGGTTCGGACGGTCGCAACCAGAGTTGGAGCGCTTGGGTGGCGGTCGAGGCGAGGTGCTCCGTCATCGCCTTCCAGGCTCCGTTCCGTGCCATCAACTCGCGACCGACGATCGCGGCCATCGGGACGGGCATGGCGAACACGACGACATCGAAGTCCTGGCCGCGTCGGAGCACCCGCTCGGACGCGTCGGACCACTCACACCAGTGGCTCTCCAGGTTGTGAGCGTGCACGCCGTCGGCGTCGCGGAGTTGGTCGATGAGCGGCGCGTCGGGGAAGACCGGGAGATCCCCGATGCGCACGAGTGGTTCGTAGCGTCCGTCGGTGGCGCCGACCTCGACCTGGCGCCCCATCGTGATGGCGTCGATGGTCAGACCGTCGGCGCTCACGTGGAGCTGATCGACGCGATGGAAGAATTCGAACTCGACGCCGCGCGCCCGCAGCGCCTGATACATCGGCGCGAAGACGACATCGCCCATCCCCGCGGCCATCTTCCAGAAGATTGCGCCCTTGTACTCGAAGAACATCTTGGAGGTCATGAACGCAGCGATGCCGGCACTCACGCCGTGGCGCGACCGGTCGGGACCGCGGTCGGCGAACACGAGATCGTAGAGACCGCGGATGAAGGCGAACCCGGCGACCTCGGGCGCGGCACCGTGTCGGATGATCCAGTCGAGAAAGTCCTCGTCGTTGGCCGCGCGGAACCCCCGCGGGTCGGTCAGCAATCCGTCGGCCAGCACGCCGCGCACCGTGGCCGTCATCACCGAGACCAGATGCCACGTGCGGCGAAGGTCGGGATCGGTGGCGGTCGTGTCGTGGAGCGCGGACGCCACGCTTTGCAACGCGCGATCGAGCGCGCCGACGACCGTGCCGTTCTCGCGCCCGGTCGTCTGGAGTCGTGCCGATGCTTCGAGGACGGCCGCCAACGCGACGATCGGGGCACCCGCGGCGATGCTCGTGGCGGCGGCCACCGGATCGTCGGCGGCGCCGGTGTCGTCGGGTGAGAGCGACGCGAGAAAGTCGGCGACCAGTCGAAGGGCACGGCGAATGAGCTCGGTCGGTCCGAGTTCAGTGACCACGCCGTCGGGCTCGCCGGGGAGTTGGTCGTTGGCGCTGAAACGTCCGACCCAGTGCTCCCAGCTCTCGCCGCGAGCGTCTTCCAGGCCGACTTCCGCGGTGGGGATCATCGCGTCACGCCAGGTCAGGAGCCTCGCGGTGGGGTCGGTGGTGGGTCGGTCCAACTCGGCGTAACACTCGCGCAACAACCGGAAGGCGTTCTCGTAGTAGCCGAGCCAGAGATGCAGGCCGTGCTCTTCGATCCGTCCGTGCACGCCGCGACTGCTCGCGCCTTTCCCGCCGAGCCGCCAGCCGCGTTGGTACACCGTGATCGCGGCAAACTCGTCGCGCCAACCGGGCTCGCTCAGACGCCAAGCCGTGGCCATGCCGGCCATCCCGCCGCCGAGGATCGCGACTCGTTGTCGGGGCGTGGTCACTCGGGTGGGGTGAGCCGCAGGCGGGCCAGTTCCAGGTCGGCGGTCGTGGCGTCCGGCGCATGTGCGCGCACTGCCGATTCGAGGTCGGAAGTGTCGTCGGTCAGTTCGTGGAGGTCGAGCGCGATCCGCAACTCGAACGGTCGGGCACCCTGCTCTCGGGCGAGGTCGAGGGCGCGCCGCAGTTCGCCGACGGATCCGTCGACGGTCAGCGCGAGCCGGGCGCGGCGGCGTGCGGTCTCGGCCCGGTAGAACTCCATGCCCGTCGTCCGGGCGAGCGCGTCGGCCCGATCGAAGTGATTGGCGGCGCGCTGCAGATCGCCACCGACGGCGAACGCGCCGCCGGCCACGGTGAGGTAGTACGGAACCAGCACCAGGAGTTCGATGGCCTCCCACAGATCGATCAGTTCGCTGAGGGCGGTAGCGCGCGCCAGGGCGTCGGTCGTGTCCTCGGGATCGGCTCGGAGCGCCTCGACGGCCGCGAGTTGGGTCATCGCGATGGTGGCCCACGCGTCGAACCCGTGGACGGTCGCGAGTTCGAGCAGCGATGTGGCACTGGTGAGGGCGTCGCTCAGATCGCCGCTCTCCGACTCCACGAACGAGCGGAGCCACAGTGCGTACGCGCGGCTCCATCGGCCTTGCGGGTAGGCGAGGCCGTCGGCGATCGCCGTCGCTTCCTCGTACGCAACCCCTGCGCCGGTCGGGTCACCCTGCATGAATCGGGCCAGGCCCAGGTGGGTGTGGATCGAGGTGACCGGGTCGTTCGGGACGAACCACACCGTGTCCACGTCGTCGCGAGCGGCGGTGATCGCGGGGTCGGCGCGGACCTCTTCGAGGATGTCGAGCGCGTGCCCGAAGTCGCCACGGAACCAGTCGATCATCCCGTAGCCGGCCCGGTTCGTGGACCGGAACCATTCCCGCCGTCCGTCGAGTTGGCCCCGGAGTACGTCGAGCACGTCCCGCGTGCGGTCGAGTTCCGCACGTGACAGGTGGTAGGCCCACAGCGAGATCAGGAGACTGAACATCTCGTCGCCCCGGGCATCGGTCATCGCCAACTCCAGGCACCGCGCGAAGTCGTCCGCGGCCTCCGGGCTCCCGACCCCCTCCATCGACATCGCCAGGAACCCGCGACGCAGGCGGAGCGCGGCCTCGTCGGTCATCCGCGTCGGCGTCGGGGTCAACCCGCCGACGAGTTCGATGCTGCGGCTGAGCTTGCTGCGGGCTTCGGTCAGCGCACCTTTCTGGCGGGCTCGGTCCGCGGCCCGCGAGTACGCACGCGCGGCGTCTTCACTCTCGTCGGCTTGGTCGTAGTGAGTTGCGGCCACGTCCCAGTCGACCATCTCCTCGGACTCGGCGGAGCGGACGAGAAGGTCGGCCACTCGCTCGTGCATCCGTCGCCGGGTTGCCGGCGGCTGCAACTCGTACGCAACCTCGCGGAGCAGTTCGTGACGGAATCGGTACGTGTCGGCGCGAGCCTCGGCCGGAACGAGAATGGAACCCGCGGTGAGGGCGGCGAGCTCGGTCTCGAGGACGGAGCTCTCGAGGTCGACGAGCTGTTCGAGGATCTGACGATCGATGTCGGTCCCCACGGTGGCGGCCGCACCGGCCACGCTGATGCCGGCTTCGGTCGAGAGCAGCCGGGCGACGAGCAGTTCGTACAAGGGGTCCGGCACGGGGTTGGCCGTCTCCAGGGGCGCGGTCGACGACCCCGGAACCCAGTTGCGCACCAGCTCCTCCACGTAGAGCGGGACGCCGTCGCTGCGACGGGCGAGTTCGTCGCGGACCTCGGGAGCCATCCCGACGGAGTCCATCTTCTCGATCAGAGTGCGGCGCGCCTCGGCGCTCAGGGGCTGGAGTTCGAGCACGGTCTCGGCGGCGAACGTCGTCCCGGGTCGCGTCGTCAGGACCGTGAACAGCGTGCCCGGTCCGGCCCCGACGACCCGATCGAGGATCGCCCGAGTCGAAGCGTCGAGCCATTGCAGGTCCTCGACCCGGAGGATCCCCGGCCCGCTCCCACAGCGCCGGATCAAGTACGCGACGGCTGCCTCGGTGATGGCCTCGCCGAGCAGGCGACCGTCGGCGTCGACCGCGGTGTATCCGGATTCGGGCGACAGCCCGAGGATCGGGGCGAGAAGCGGAAGTGTGGCCTCGACCGGCGCACCTTCGGCGCCGAGGTGACGGCGCAGGCGGTCGAGTCGCTCGGGCGGGTCCATGCCGGGCGTGATGACGCAGCTGGATTCGATGAGCACGCGGATCGGATGCAGGCCAGTGTCGACGTGTAGTCGCGACCCGGTCAGGGTGGTGATGGAGGCACCAAAGGCGCGCGCCTCGTCGATGATCGCCTGCGCGAGCCGCGACTTTCCGATGCCCGGCTCACCGCGGATCAGCACGGTCGGTGGTTTCGGTGCGGCACCGGTCACGGCGTCGGCCCATGCGGATCGGAGCGCCGCGAGCTCCGGCCCGCGGCCGACGAACGGCGCGGTGAACTCGCGGTGATGAGGGCCGGACCGTTCGGCGACGACCGCGGCGAGGTGGACGGGTTCGCTGACGCCCCGGACGGCCTGGGCGGGTAGGTCGCGGAGGTCGAACTGATCCTCGATCAGGCGGCGCACCTCGTCGGTGATCACGATCGACCCCGGTTCCGCCAGCGCGCCCACGCGCGCCGCGAGATTAGCGGCCAGGCCGTAGACGTCGTCCTCGGTGACATCGACGTACACGAGGCCGCGATGGATCCCGATCCGGACTTCGAGGCGTTCGCCCACCACGCGTTCGGCCTGGCTGGACAGTCGCCGCATCCCTTCGACGATGTCCAGACCCGTACGGAGGGCACGGAGGGTGTCGTCCTCGTGGGCGCGGGGGTAACCGAAGATCGAGAGGAAGCCGTCGCCCTTGACGCTCACGATGTGGCCCTCGTACCGGTCGTGGATGACGTCGCGGGTGAGCTTCTGATAGCGGTTGACCACTGTCCGGTACCGCTCCGGCTCGAGTCGTTCTGAGAGCTCGGTCGATCCGACCAGGTCGCAGCACAGGATGGTGAGGCGACGCAGTTCGCCCTCGGACGCGGTCTCCGTCGCGAGGAGTTCGCTCGCCTCCCGGTTCCGGGCGTCCGATCGCAGCACCTGCTCGGCCAGGCCGTGCGCGGTCGCGAGGTCGCCGGTGTTCACCGCCGCGATCGCGTCGTCGAGTAGGCGATCGATCCGGGAGGCGTCCGTCGTCATCCGTACTACTTCAGCTCGATGAAGACTTCGACGGTGTTGGGCTTCTGCTTCCCGTCGCTGATCCGAACCTTGCCCTCGTAGCGACCGGCCTTGCGACCGACCGTCGAGACTTCGATGCGGAACTCGGGGACGGTGGCACCGATGTTGGCACCGGGACGGAACGACACCTCGTCGGCCGGGATCTCGGCATTCCCCACCACCGACGTCAGTGGGCCGTCCATCTCCAGGCTCACCGGGCTGTTCTTGAACTTGGTCGTGCGCTTGACCGGGAAGGGATCGGACGCGATGAGTTCGGCCGTCGCAGACGGTTCCGACAGGTCGAGGACGGAGGTCGCAAGGGCAGCGAACCCGGTCATCGCCAACTTCGCGCCGGCAGTCCATGCGGCCACCATGTCGTCGGCGGTCAGGGAGCCGTCGTCGTACTTCGTCATGGTCTTGAGTGCCTGTGCTTCCCATTGGTCGAGGACCGACCGAGTCTGGGCCGTCAGATCCTTGAGACGTTTCGCGTTGTCATTGGTCATGCCCGCTTCGCTTTCGTAGCTGCCTTGGTCATCGTGACCTTCTTTGCCTGCTTCGCCTTCTTCGCCTTGCTCGCTTGCTCGGCCGGTTTCGTGGGCTTCGGTTTGCAATCGATCGCGCAGTTGAACGTGAGGTCCGTGGCCTGGTCGCCGTACCCGATGACGCACATGACCACGGCGAGGAAGCGGGGCGAGAACAGGTGCCGGAACTTGATCCGCTTCACCGTCTCCACCCGAATGCCCGTCCCGACCTTCTGAACACTCAGCGAGCCTTCGTCGACCATGATGTCGTCTCCGGCGGAGGTCCAGGCCGGTGCGAGGTCGAAGTCGAGCCGGTCACGGTCGGAGGTCGTGGTGCGGTGGCACTCGAGGTATGCCATTGCCGACCACGCGGTGTTCCGGTGCGCACAATCGAGGCTGACGACCTCGCGATATACGGGGTTGAGGGCCTTCTTCGCAGTGATCGTCGTGTCGACCTGGGTGACGTCGCACCAGAACTCGGAGCAGTCCGGCCAATGCAACGGGTCGAGGACACGGCTGGCGCACTCGAAGCTGACCTGGTCAGTCCAGAACGACGTCTCGAGTTGGGTGGCTTGGACGATGGCGCCCCGCCACGGGGTCTCCACGACCCGGTGTTCGCAGAGCGGTGGCGCCACCTGCTGCGCGGCCACGTCGCGAGAGACGAGGCCGACCTCGTAACTCGTGCTGAGCAGACTCGGCCATTGCTCGATCGAGTCGAACTCGGGACCGGCCAGCAAGCCGAGCAGATCGAGGGCCTGGCCGTCGCGCAGATCGCTTGAGAAGTCGAGGGTCGGCGCCAGCGTCGCGACGGGAAACTCGGTCGACCCGGGGAACGCCCGGGTCAGCGCACCGAGGGCCAGCAGCCGTCGGGCGGCACTCCGAGGTCGTACGGATTCGGCTGTCGCCATGTTCGCGAGCGCGGTCTCGACGTCGGGGAACTCGGCATCGGGGGCCTGTTCGCCTACCCAGCGCTCGAAAGCGTCATACCAGCCGAGGGTCTCCGGGTCGTGATACGCCGGGAGGAGAGGAGCGACCACATCGATGAGTTCGGGGTGCGACTGCAACTGGCGGTCGATGGCGCCGTGGAGAGCGAGAAGATCCTGGATCTCTGACATGGCCGTGCCCCTGCCGTAGGTCAGACGGTTCCGCGTACTGTACCGGCAGTATCGCGACACCGCATTGGGAAACGAGGGGTGGGAGTGACCGGACGAACCGACGACGATCCAGGCGCCTCTTCCTCCGGTGATCGGAATGTCCCGTTCGATCCCATGGCGGCGGCTCGCGCGATCGGCGGTGTCCAGGCCCAGGCACTCCGCGCCGCCGGCGACCTGGTCGAGCGGCTCACGCAGATGGTTGATGGCGCGGACCGCGTCAGCGATGCCGATGCAGCCGGTGAGGAGGAGGCACCGCGATCCGAGTCCGCCCGGTTGGTCGATCTGTGGTCCGAGATCCTGGCGCGCGTGTCGCGCTCGTTCGACGGTGCGGGGTCCGACACGCCGCGGGCCCCGGGCCGGTTCGAGGTCGACGTCGACGCCGGCCCCGAGCCCGGGGCGCTCGGGATTTCTTGGGACGCCGCCACCGGGCGGGGCCAGGCCGAGGTCTGGTTGACGAACTCGTCGGAGCGGGCTCGCACCGACCTCAAGCTGACCGTGGGTCCTCTGATGGCTCCGTCCGGCGCGCTGGCCGATGCCACCCTCCAGTGCGACCCGAACCCGATCGTCGAGTTGCCGGCGCGATCGAGCCGCGGGCTGCGGATCGAGGTGGTCGCGCCCGGGGTCGTGCCGCCGGGGGAGTACCGCGCGCTCGCCCAGATCGACGGGACGGCCGCCTGGTTCCCGATCGAACTGCGAATCGAAACCGAACCCACCCGATGACCGCGACGACCGAAGTGGAGGAGGGTTCCTGGCCGAACGCGACGGTCGAGGAGCACCTCGGTCGAGTGAGTCGGGACGTGCGGCGCGGCATGCTCGACGTCATTCCCGACGGCGAGCCGCACTCGTGGCTGTATCGCGTGGCTCGGGAGTACCCGGCCCGACCCGGGAAGGCCATCAGACCGGCGCTCTGTCTCGCGGCGTGTTCGGCCTTCGGCGGTGACGACGAGGCCGCCATGCCCGTCGCGGTGTCGATCGAGTTGCTCCACAATGCGTTCCTCGTACACGACGACATCGTCGACGGGAGTCAGCGGCGGCGTGGCCGGCCCACACTGAGCGCGGAGTACGGCGAGGGCCTCGCCCTCAATGCCGGTGACGCGCTCGCGGTCCTGGCCAACGAGACGCTGCGCGCGGGGACCCGACGCATGGCGCCGGGCCTGGCGGATCGAGTGCACGCCGAGTTCTCGACGATGGCACTCCGCACTCTCGAGGGACAGGCCACCGAACTCGGGTGGCGGCAGGATCGAGTGATCGACGTGGTCCCCGAGGACTATCTCGACCTGATCATGCACAAGACCTGTTGGTACACGACGATCCATCCGCTCCGCGTCGGTGCCGTGATCGGATCGGCTGGTTCGGCGGACATCCGACCGATGATCCGCTTCGGGTTCCATCTCGGTGCCGCGTTCCAGATCCAGGACGACCTGTTGAATCTCATCGGAGACGAGGCTGCGTACGGCAAGGAGATCGGTGGCGACCTCTACGAGGGGAAGCGCACCCTCGTGTTGATCCATCTGGCTCGGGAAGCGAGGGGCGCCGACGCGGCGACCGTGGCCGAGTATCTCCGTCGTGATCGCGCCGAACGCAGCACGGAGATGGTCGCGGAGATCAGATCGTTGATGGACCGGTACGGCAGCATCGTGTTCGCGCAGGAATACGCGCGGGGTATCGCCGGCGCGGCGGAGAGCACGTTCGATCAGGCGTTCGGTCATCTGCCCACCGGACCGGCGACGCGATTCCTGGCCGCGCTGATCCCGTACATGTTGGATCGCCGGTCCTGAATCAGTGTGAGACCGTGGCGCCACTGATCGGCCCGGGCCGCACCACCTGATACCAGGGTGCGAACGTCGGGCGTGAGATGGCGGCGACCAGGGCGGCACTCTCCTCGAGGCGGTGACGGAGGAACGGCGCAATGCGCAACAGCGTGGCGAACTCCCGCCGGTCGAACACCAGCAGGGTCGCACCCGTCAGGGTGCGTACCGTCGCACACCTCGGCTGCCCGTCCAGGAGTGACGCCTCCCCGAACCATGCCCCGGGCCGCAGAATGGAGACGACTCCGTCGCGGTTCTGTACCCATGCGAGGCCATCCAGGAGCACGAAGAACTCGTCACCGTCGGCGCCCTCGTGGCACAGCGTTCGACCGGCATCGACGTCGAGGGCGACGCCGAGTCGGTCGATCGCCGAGACTCTCGAGGGGCCGCACCCGCCGAACAGTTCGAGGCCGCGGATCTGCTTGCGGGTCGCTCGTGACATGTCGCCTCCCATTCGCCTGAGGTGCTCGAAAAGGGTCCGGAGGAGGCTGGGGGACTCCCCCGGACCGACGCGGCGCCGGTCTGCCGACCCCCTGCCCTTGCCTGCATCGGCGGATCGACGCCGCGTCCTGTCGTCAGTGTGCGCCTCGCGGCCGGGCCCTTCCGTGACCGCTGGTGTGTCGACAGTGCGTCATCTGGCACACAGCGTCGATCCCCCTTGCCCCGGATCGGAACTTCGTGAGGGGGCGAGGCGGTAGCGTCAGGGGCCGTGAAGGCAGGCTGGCTGGGGGAATTGGATCCCGAGACTCGCGCGTCGATTGAAGAACTCGGTCGTCGGCAGCGCTACGAGGCCGGTGATGTGCTGTTCCTCGAAGGAGACGTGGGCACGAAGGTCATCGTGATCCGCTCCGGGTACATCAAGGTCGTGTCGACCAGTGAAGCGGGATACGAGACCGTGCTGGCGGTGCGGGGCCCGGGCGACGTGATCGGTGAACTCAGCGCGATCGACGGCGCGCCGCGCTCGGCATCGGGTGTGGCGCTCGGCCCGGTCGAAGTGCAGGTGCTCCCTGCCGAGGAATTTCGTCGACTGTTGGCCGACGTGCCCGGCCTGGCCGCCGGACTGCTGCGCGTCCTGATCGAGCGGGTGCGCGACGCAGACCGGTCTCGCGTCGAATACGGGTCTCGGGACACGCTCGGCCGGGTCGCACTGCGGTTGGTGGTGCTCGCCGACACCGTCGGCGAAGAGGTCGAGGACGGCACCCGGATCGCGATCCCGTTGACGCAGGAGGACCTCGCCGGGTTGATCGGAGCGTCGCGCGAGGCCGTAGCCAGAAGCCTCAGTTCACTGCGGAAGCGGCACCTGATCCGGACCGCACGGCGTGAGATCGTCATCACCGATCTGGATGGTCTCCACGACGCGGCCCGCTGACGGCCGGTGTCGAGTTGACGCCTCGGCTCGATCAGCTCCCCGGGAGTTCGATCGATCGTTCCGGGACCAACTTCACCCTGACCGTGGTCGCTTCGAGGCCGCTCGCGTCGAGGCTCCGGCGCAGGTCGTTGGGTCTGGGTGAGGGCAGCGGCCCGGTGGCCAGGACTTCGACCACGGTGCCATGTGTGGTCACCGATTCGATCGTCCAACCGAGCGGTTCGGCCCAACTCTGCGCGACCTCGTCGACGTCGGACTCGCGCCCGGTCTGCTCGATGAAGCGGGCGGTCGACAGTCCGAGGGGGATGACGATGATGACCGCGAAGATCGCGATCGCCGCGCCGCTCCGACGACGAAGCAACTCATCGTGGAAGCCCGGGTCCTCCGATTCCTCGACGCGATGGACGCCGTAGACCAACATCACGATTGCGCCGGTCGCGAGAATCGCCGCGACGTTGGCGCCGAAGAGCAGGAGAGCCCCCAGTGCCTGGTGCAGCTGCCCGGCCTCGAGGGTCAGCCCGACGACGGCGAGCGGCGGCACCAGCGAGATCGCGATCGCGACTCCCGGCAACGTGTCGCCCACGTCGCTCCGCACCAACGCGAACGCGCCGACGGCGCCGGTTGCGATGGCCGCGACGAAGTCGACCAGGCCCGGGCTCACCCGGCCCGCGACCTGAGAGTTGTTGCTCGCGACGATGTCCCGAGGCACGAGATTCGCGAACAGCCACGCGATGAGGATGACCAGGGCTGCGCCGGTGACGACGAGCACGACGGACCGGACCAGGTTCGCCCGGTCCCCGATCGACGCACTCAACACGGTCCCCAGGATCGGAGTCATCAGCGGCGCGACGATCATGGCGCCGATCACGGTGGCGGTGGCGTCGGCGATCACGCCGGCGGTGGCGATGACCGACGCCAGCCCGAGCAGCATCCAGTACCGGCTGAGTCGCCTTGTTCGATTCGGGCCCTCGAACAGGAGGGCGTCGCGCATGCGTTGGAGGTCGGTCGTGGTCACGGATGGCACGATGAACTCCTCCCGATTCGAGGACGACCCGGATCGATGGATCGTCGGCCGCCGGTTTCTAGCAGCATCCGATCTCCCGGATCGGGACGGCCGTGCCGATTCGGTACCATCGCATCCGCCCGGCACCCCTGAGGAGAACCCATGAGTCTTGGCCCGATCGAGTTGATCGTGTTCGGCTTTCCCGACGGCACGATCGACCCTGCCGTCCGGGAGCAGGTGAAGCAAGCGATCGAGCACGGTGGCGTGCAACTGGTCGACGCGCTGCTGATTCGGAAGAGCGAGGCGGGGGAGGTCAGTTTCGTCGAGCTCGATGAGCTGACCGACGACGCCGAGTTGCTGGCCGTGGCCAGCGCGTTGACCGACGGTGTCGATCTGCTCTCCGCGGACGATGCCGACGAACTCGCGGCCGACCTCGTTCCGGGCGCCGCTGCGTTGGCCCTGCTCTTCGAGCGCACCTGGCTGCTGCCGTTGTTCGACGCCGTTGCCGCCTCCGGCGGGGGCGTCGTCGCCGATTTCCACATTCCTGCGGTCGTGGTCGACGAAGTCGTCGTCGCCGTGGAAGCGCTCTGACCACCAAATTCGCGTCGTTCGGAAAGGACACTGACAATGCGTCGACGTAGGGGACGGCCCGGGCTCCTGGGCACGATGGCTCGCACCGCGGTGATCACCGGAACCGCCACCGCGGTGCACGGTTCGATGACCCAGAAGCAGCAGGCTGCCGCCGCGGGCCAGCAGCAGGTGGACCAGATGGCCAGCGAGCTGGAAGCGATGAAGGCGAAGGAAGCTGCCGCTCAGCAGCAGGCGACGGTCGATGCGGCAGTCGCGGCAGCGCTCGCGCAGCAGTCGGCCGCGCAAGCGGCACCCGCGCCGGCGGCGCCGGCCGGCGGTGACGACGTGATGGCCCAGCTCGAGAAGCTCGCCGACATGAAGGCGAAGGGGCTGCTCGACGACGCCGAGTTCGCGGCGATGAAGGCGAAGCTCCTCGCCTGACGAGTGGATCCGGCGCGGCCGACTGATTACTGGTCGGCCAACGCGGTGCGGGCTTCGGCGGCCGCGGCGGCCCGGAGGTCGTCGCGGTCGTCCTGCATCTCGTACCGCACCACGAGATCCTCACCGGTGAAGCGGAACGGCGCGCGGTACGCGTCGGTGACGCTGGAGCCGTGGTCGGCACCAATGTGGAGGCCGAGCAGCGTCTGGCGAAACGGCAAGGTCTCGATGGTGTCCGACGCGACGGGCTCACCCGCGATCTCGATCGAGAGGGTGCCGACGTGTTCGGCGGTCTTGGCGAACCGAGCCGTGACCGCGAAGGTCGGCTCCGTGAGGATGGCATCGGGGATCGGCGCCGCGACGGTGGTGATGCGCGCGAGCCGATTGAATGCGAAGTGCGCCGCGCCGTCCAGCAGGTAGAACGAGTATCCGCCGGTGCGCGCCCCGCCGGACACGAGGACGCCTTCGGGGACCGCTCCCGCGCGTGGCGTCACCTGAGCAGTGATCGACCAGGACCGATTTCTCAGGTCCGGCATCGCGAATCGGTCGATGCGGGCCGCGCCGAGCCAGAACGTGAACTCGTTCCGTTGGAGCTCGGATCCCGGTCGGCGCAGTGTGAAGAGTTCGATGGTGCGATCGTCGAGGGGAAGCACGTTGTAGCGCTCGGCTTCCTCCCACCACTTCGCCTCCAGTTCGGCGACCTTCTCCGGCATTGCGTCGGCGAGGTCGTGGATCTCGGCGAAATCCTCGGCCACGTGATACAGGTTCCAACGCTCCTCCCCGTACGGAGTGCGCGGGAAGTGCAGCGTCACCGCTTTCCACCCGTCGTGGTAGATCGCCCGGTGACCGAGCATCTCGTAGTACTGGGTCGTGCGGGTACTCGGCGCGTCCGGCGCGTCGAAGCAGTACCGCATCGTCGTACCTTCGATCGGCAACTGGGTGACGCCGCGGATGGTGTCAGGCGCGTCGACGCCGACCGCGTCGAGGATCGTGGGCAGGATGTCGATCACGTGGTGGTACTGGTCGCGGATCTCGCCGCGCGCCGCGAACCCCGCGGGCCAATGCACGATGAGCGGATCGCGGATGCCGCCCTCGTAGGTGTTCTGCTTGTAGAAGCGCAACGGGCAGTTGCCGACCTGGGCCCAGCCCTTCGGGTAGTTGTTGAACAGGTTGGGACCGCCGAGGTCGTCGAGATGTTCGAGGAGTTCCTCGGGTGTGGTCTCGATCCCGTTGAAATGAGCGAGTTCGTTGAGGGTGCCGTTCGGTCCTCCCTCCTGACTCGCCCCGTTGTCGGAGAGCAGGACGATGATCGTGTTGTCGAGCTCGCCGAGGTGGTGCAGGTGGTCGACGAGCCGACCGATCTGCTCGTCGGTGTGATCGAGGAAGCCGGCGAACACCTCCTGCATGCGCGCGAAGACGGTTTGCTCGGTCTCGGAGAGTTCGTCCCAGGCGGTGAGATCCCAGTTGCGTTCGGAGAGTTCGGCCTCGGTCGGGACGATGCCCAGCTGCTTCTGGCGCTCGAACCACTGCGCCCGCACGACGTCCCAGCCGGCGTCGTAACGGCCGCGGTACTTGTCGATGTAGGCCTGGGGTACCTGGTGGGGCGAATGGGTGGCGCCGAAGGCCAGATAGCCGAAGAACGGTCGCGGCGATGCCGACCGATGCGACGTGATCATGCCGATCAGCTCGTCGACCATCGCGGCGGAGACGTGGTACTCCGGATCCGACGGGTCCTCGACGATCTGATTGTCGATCACGAGTTCGGGGGAGTACTGATCCGTCGCGCCGCCGAGGAAGCCGTAGAAGCGGTCGAACCCGCGACCGAGCGGCCAATGGGTCATCGGCCCGCTCTGGCTGCAGTCCTCCATGTTCGCCAGGTGCCATTTCCCCAAGGCGAAGGTCGCGTACCCGTTGGCTTGCAGGATCTCGGCCACGGTGCCCGCCTGGGGGCTGATGACGCCGCGGCAGTTCGAGAAGCCGGTGTCGACGTTGGACAGGAATCGCATCCCGACCGAATGGTGGTTCCGGCCGGACAGCAGGGCCGCGCGCGTCGGTGAACACAGCGCGGTCGTATGGAAGTTGTTGAACCGCAGACCACCGGCGGCCAGGCGATCGAGATGCGGTGTGTCGATGTCCGAGCCGTAGCAGCCGAGGTGGCCGAACCCGGTGTCGTCGAGCAGGATCACCACGACGTTCGGCGCGTCCGGTGGCGGAGTGGTTCGGTCCGCCCACCAGGGTTCGGATTCCGTCGCGGTGGTCCCCACGCGTCCGAGGAATGGCTCTCGCATCGATGCCGCCTTTCGTGGTCGAGGTGTTCAGTCGACGAACGTCGCCCACTCGGCGAGTGGCATGCGTTCGCTGGCCAACGAGTTGATCGGAGCGCTGCGGTCGGCCTTCCCGATCGCCATGCCGCAGAACAGCATCTCCTCGTCGGGCGCGCCGACGAACTCCCGGACGGAATGGTGGTGCACGGACCAGTACTCCTGCGCGCAGGTGTCGATGCCGGATTCCTGGGCGAGGAGCATGAACGTCTGGAGGAACATTCCGAGGTCCGACCACTGCGGCGGACCCATCCTCCGGTCGATGAAGCAGAACAGCCCGCAGGGTGCCCCGAAGAACTCACCGTTGCGTGCGAACTGCGCGAGGCGGCCGGCCTTGTCGTCCCGGGGGATGCCGATGGTGGCGTACATCTGCTCGCCGAGCGCGAATCGGTTCGTTCGGTACGGCTCCCAGAGGTTGGCCGGATAGATGTCGTATTCGATGTCGGTGATCTCGCGCCCGTCCATGAAGCTTCGGAATCGATCCATCGCCTCGCCGTTCAGCACGTAGATCCGCCAGGGTTGCACGTTGCCGCCACTCGGCGCGCGTGCGGCGGCGGTCAGCAGGTCGCGGAGGGTGTCGTCGTCGATCGGGTCCGACAGGTACTGACGGATCGAACTGCGACGCGCGACGGCTTCGGAAACGTTCATCGCGTCAGTGTGGCACCCGGGCTGCATCGACTGCGCTGGGGGTGTCATGCTCGGTGGGCTGGGTAGGCCACCCATTCGAAGGAGCGAGTGCGATGCAGATCGAGATCACGACCGATCACCACATCAAGACGGGAGATCATCTCGTGCAGGAGGTGTCGACCGATATCGAGACGTTGCTTGCCCGGTTCTCCGATCGCATCACCCGGGTCGAACTCCATCTCGGCGACGACAACGGTGCGAAGTCCGGCCCCGCCGACAAGAAGTGCGCGGTCGAGGTGCGGCCGGCGAAACAGAAGCCGGTCGGGGTGACCCACCACGCATCCACGCTCGAAGAGGCGTGGAAGGGCGCGCTCCACAAGGTGGTGAATCTGCTCGACCACCGCTTCGGCAAGCTGGATCACCGAAAGGGCGCCCCGACGATCCGCCGACCCGAATCACGCTGAATCCCCCGGATCCGCCCCGACGGTAGGGTCGAGGCCGTGAGCGGGGCTACGAGCAGTCCCGCCGGTGACCCCGAGGACTCACATGCCTGACGCACTGATCATCGACGCTGTCCGCACCCCGCGGGGGATCGGCAAGCCGGGGAAGGGTTCGTTGGCGCACCTGCATCCCCAACACCTCGGCCGCACGGTCTTGGAGGCACTGGTCGAACGCAACGGGTTCGACACGGCCGACGTCGACGACGTCGTGTGGGGGACGAGTTCGCAGGTCAGCCAGCAGAGCGGTGATCTCGGCCGCATGTCCGCGCTCGACGCCGGGTACGACGTGCGCGCCAGCGGGGTGACGCTCGATCGCTTCTGCGGCTCGGGCATCACGTCGAACAACATCGCCGCCAACGCGATCATTGCCGGGATGGAGGACCTCGTCATCGGGGGCGGCACCGAGATGATGTCGGCCCCCAAGAAGGGCCTCCTCCCGATGGGTGCCGGGAATCAACACCTGCAGGAGATCCACCCGCAGTCCCACCAGGGTGTGTGTGCCGACGCGATCGCGACCATGGAAGGGATCCCGAGGGAGGCACTCGACGCGCTGGCCGCGGAGTCGCAGGCCCGCGCCAACCGGGCCATCAAGGAGGGTCGGTTCGAGAAGAGTCTGATCACGGTCCACAATCTCGACGGCACGGTTGCGCTCGACCACGAAGAGTTCCCGCGCCCGGGAACCACGGCGGAGTCCCTCGCAGCCCTGGCCCCGAGCTTCCCGGCGATCGCCGACTACCGGCACGAGGACAACCCGACCTTTCGCGAACTCATCAACCAGAAGTATCCGGACCTCGACATCCAACACGTCCACCACGCGGGGAACTCGTCGGGGGTCGTGGACGGCGCCGCCGCGGTGCTGATGGCGAGCGCGGACTACGCGAAGGCCCATGGACTGCGGGCTCGCGCCCGGGTCGTGGCGACGTCGAACATGGGTGACGATCCGACGTTGATGCTCAACGCGCCGGTTCCCGCGGCGCGCAAGGTGCTGGCCCGAGCGGGGCTCTCGCTCGACGACATCGACATCTTCGAGATCAACGAGGCGTTCGCCGTCGTCTCGGAGAAGTTCCAACGGGATCTCGATCTCGATCGGGAGAAGGTCAACGTCAACGGCGGTGCGATGGCACTCGGGCATCCGATCGGGGCGACCGGGGCGATCCTGATCGGGACGGTGCTCGACGAGTTGGAACGCACCGACGGTCAGTTCGGTCTCATCACGATGTGTGCCGGCGGCGGCATGGCCCCGGCGATCATCATCGAACGCGTCTGAGGGAGTGGGCACCATGGGGTACGAGTGTTTCGACGTCGAGATCAGCGATCGCGTCGCGCACATCCGCATGAATCGGCCGGAGAAGCGCAACTCGATGATCGCCGCGTTCTGGCGGGAACTTCCCGAGATCGTCGACGGGATCTCCGCGGCCGGATCGGCGCGGGCCATCGTGCTCTCGAGCACCGGCCCGCACTTCTGCTCGGGGATGGATCTCGAGGTGTTCGCGAGCAACGACACGCTCGGCGGTGGCGGTCTGCGCGGTCATCGCAGCCGCGGGAACGAGCGATTCCGCAGCACCGCACTGAAGCTGCAGGACACGTTCACCGCGCTCGAACGAGCCCGGGTGCCGGTGCTCGCGGCGATCCAGGGCGGTTGTGTCGGTGGGGGTGTGGACCTGGTGTGTGCCGCCGACATGCGATACGCGACGGAGTCCGCCTTCTTTTCGATCGCCGAGATCGACATCGGCATGACCGCCGACGTCGGGACGCTGCAGCGGATGCCCAAGCTCGTGCCCGAGGGGATCGTGCGCGAACTCGCCTACACCGGGCGGCGGTGGACCGCCGCGGAGGCGCAGGCGGCCGGCTTCGTCAACGCGGTGTTCCCCGACCACGACGCGCTCGTGGCCGGTGTGCTCGACGTTGCGGCCCAGATCGCCACCAAGAGTCCCATGGCGGTCTGGGGTTCGAAGCAGACCATGAACTTCACCCGTGACCATCGGGTCGACGACGGCCTGGAGTTCATCGCCAACTGGAACGCCGCGATGTTCGACACCGACGACATGGCCGAGGCGTTCCGGGCCAAGACCGAGGGGCGCGCGCCCGAGTTCCCCGACCTCTTCCCTCTGAGCGACGGTCTGTAGTCCGTCGGTCTGGGGGGTCGTGCGCGAGTTCTGTGTGTCGCGGATATCGGTAGGGTCTGTCATCCGCGGGGCTTGCGAGAACGAACTCATGGTGTGATCGGCGGAACCAGACGACAGGTGGGTGAGGCGACGACCGTCGCCGCGCGCCCGCCGGACTTGGAATCCATGACCGATCGGGCGCTCATGGCCGAGGTCGTGGCCCGGAACGCCGACGCGGTCGAGGTCCTCTGGCGTCGTCATTCCAGTGCCGTGCTGGGGGTCGCCCGCCGCGTCACCCAGAACCGCGCGCTCGCCGAGGAGATCCTGCAGGAGGTGTTCCTGCGGTTGTGGCGGGCGCCCGAGCGATTCGACGGCTCCCGCGGTGCGTTGCGTTCGTTCCTGCTGATGGAATCCAACGGCCGTTCCATCGACGCGATCCGCAGCGACGTTTCGCGGCAGGGCGTGGAGCTCCGGACTGCGCCGGCGGAACGGACCGCGCCGGATCCGGTCGCGGCGGAGGTCTGGGACGGTGCGATGGCCGAGCACCTTCGTGAGGCGCTTGACGATCTGCCGGAGAGCGAGCGCGACGCGATCGAACTCGCCTTCTTCGGTCACCATCCGTACAAGACCGTGGCGGTGATTCTCGGTCTGCCCGAGGGCACCGTGAAGAGCCGTATCCGGAGCGGGCTGCAACGCATGCGCGATCGTCTGGTTGCAGTGGACATCGGGGAGCCGACGTGGACGAGCGAATGAACCCGGAAGAATGGCGCGAGCTGCTCGGCGCGTTCGCGTTGGGCGCGATCGACGACGATGAGGAACGTGCGCGCGTCGAAGAGTTCGTCCTGGAGGACCCGGACGCTCGGGCCGAACTGCACGAGCTCGAACACGCCGTCGGTTGGCTGGGCCACGCGTCACCGCAACCGACCGCCGAATCGTGGGACGCGGTGCGCCGAGCGATGGATCAGGACCTTGCCGACGACGCCGCCCGAGCAGTGGCTGCCGATACGGCGTCCGAGTCTGGGTCC
>CAZJBJ010000043.1:0-23149 GCA_964544295.1 uncultured Bifidobacteriaceae bacterium | reverse complement strand
ATCGTGCTGATCGGCGTGGTCTGGTCCTTCGGTCTCGTCGGCTACCTCGGGCTCCCGCTGACGCTCGTCACGATCAGTGGACTCCCGGTGATGCTCGGCCTCGGTATCGACTACGCGAGCCAGATGCACGCGCGCGTCGAGGAAGAGGTGGTCATCGACCACGCGGAACATCCGATTCAGGAAACCGCGCGCAACCTGGGTCCGGCATTGCTGGTCGTGACCTTCGACGCGATCTTCGCGTTCGCGGCGCTGCGGTTCTCGCAGGTGCCGATGATCCGCCAGTTCGGTCTGCTCCTCGCCGTCGGTGTCGCCGCGATCTGTGTCTGCAGCATCGTCGCCACGTTGGCCGCACTGGGCATTCGCGAATACAAGACGCCGACGCAGTCCCGGGACTATCGCGAAGGTCCCCTCGGCCGACTCGTGGTCTTCCTCGGCGGCATGCCCGCCAAGGTCGCGCCGACGCTCGTCATCGTGAGCCTGCTCCTGTTCGTCGGCGGGATCCTGGTCGAGAGCAAGCTCAAGATCGAGACGGATCCGGTGGCCTGGGTCAACCCCGATTCCAACGCCGTGCAACAGATCCACAAGGTTGAGGACCAGGTCGGCATCTCCAGCGAGCTCGGCATCTACGTCGAAGGTCGTGACGTGTTCACCGACCGGGTCGTGAGCTTCGTCGACGGCTTCACCTCCGACCAGCTCTGCAGCTACGGGCCGCGGGATCGAACCCCGGTCGCATGTACCGCGACGCAGCTGAAGACGCCGCCGGTCAAGCGGGTCCTGGTCAACGCGTCGAGCATCGTGAGCATCGTGAGCTACCTGACCGAAGTGCCGGGCACGGTGCCGGTCGCCCCGACGGGCGATCAGGTCAAGGCGGTCTGGGACGTCGCACCCGGCGGGATCCAGAAGTCCACCGCGAGCAAGGACGGTCGGGCGCTGAACCTCATCTTCGCGACCTCCGCCGCGTCGCTCGATCGTCGGGCCGTCGTGGTCAAGGAGATCCGGGCCGACGTGGCACCGCCGGTGGGGGTGAAGGCGACCCCGGCCGGGCTGGCCGTCGTGGGGGTCGGGCTGCTCGACAACCTCGAGGCGAACCGGGTGTTGCTGACCTACCTCGCGATCGGGTTCGTGTTCCTCTTCCTCTCGATCCGGCTCCGCAGCATCATCCGATCGTTGCTGTCGCTCGTGCCGGTGCTGATCGCCGTCGGGGCCGCGTCGCTGTTCGCCTACTTCGCCGGGTTCACGCTGAGTCCGATGACCGCGGTCGGGGGCCCGCTGGTCGTCGCCGCCTGTACGGAGTTCACGTCGCTGATCCTGTTGCGGTTCGTGGAGGAACGCCGACGAGGGCTTTCACCGAAGGAGTCGGTCGACGTGGCCGCGGCGCGCACCGGTCGTGCGTTCATCGTCTCGGCCCTCACCGCCATCTCCGGCATCGCGGTCATCGCGTCGTCGTCGCTGCCGTTGCTGCGCGACTTCGGCATCATCGTGGCGGTCAACGTGGCCGTCGCCCTGCTGAGTGCGCTGGTGATCCTGCCGCCGATGTTGGTGTGGGCCGACGAACGCAACTGGGTGTCGCGCGGCCTGGTGAAGGTTCACCCCACAACGGACTGACGAGACCGCCCGACGTTCGCGCTCAGGAGAGTGGCGCGAGGAGTCCGCCGTCGATGATGGCGCGGCTCAGCGGACGGGCCAGCTCGCGCAGCCGCGCGCACCCGTCGGCGCCGAGGGGCACGTAGGCCGCGACCGCGGCGGCATCGGTGGCGTCCTCGACCCACTGCCGTTGGGCGCGGCCGCGGTCGCTGAGCGCCAGTTCCTCACCCAGTTCGAGGATGCCCCGCGCCCGCAGGTCGTCGACGGCCGCGTCCGATTCGTCGATCGGCCAATCCCGAGTCGCGAGCATCACCCCGCCCGGGACGTCGCCCGTGGCCACGTGCGTGATCGCGGCCTCCAGACCGCTGAGACCGGCGGCGACGAGCGCGGCGATGTGGCCGTCGCCGCGGTACTCGCGCAGCAGCGTCTGTGCGTGCCACAGCACGAGGTGGTCCTCGTCCGGCCAGGGGAGGGCGGCGTGCCCGGCGAACAACGGGCGTCCGTCGAGTCGCTCGCAGGCGGCCTCCGCGGCGCGGCGGGCCAGCGTTGCGGCCTCGGTCAACTCCGGTGAGCCGATCGCCTCGGGGAGGGCGCGCCGCAGCGCACCGTCGGCTGCATGCACCCGAGCGGCGACCACGGACTCGGGCGTGGTGATCGCCCATGCCTCAGGGATCGCGGCCCGCACGAGTTGCGGCCGGAAGTTGTAGAAGGTCGCGATGACGACTTCGGCCGGGACGGCGCCCATCGGCGCGGCGCGCGACGCGAAGTAGCCCATCCGGCCCGTGAGCCCGAGCGCCTCGTAGCTCGCGGCGGCCTCGGCGGAGAAGTAGATCATGCCGTGGATGGGTTCCACGGTGCGCCAGGTGCGGCGGGCGATCATCGGATCCATGGCGGTTCCTTCGGTCGAGGGGGACGGGCAGTTCAGGTCGCGCTGACGAGTTGCACGGCGATCAATCCGGCGATGCACACGAAGCACAGCACGTGCTCCGCAAGAATTCGGTGCGCCATCATGTGATGGTCGCGGGTGGGCGTCGGCGCCGGCGGCGCGTCCGGCGCCTCACCGACTGCGACTCCCAACGCCACCGCCCGGGGCACCGTGCGCAGCGCGGCGATGACCAGCGGCACGCCACCCAACCCCACGGATACCCACGGGACCCACGCGGCGATGTCGTCGGTGCCGAACTCGACGCCGATCGCCACTGCGGTCACGAGCATCGCCAGCGCGACCAGCAGGTTCATCGGGCGGGCATCGGTGGTGACCCGCCGGTAGTAGGTCGCGATCGACCGCACCGCGTCGACGGACGCGGTCGAGGACCGGACCTGCACGTCGAACATCAGGTCGAACCAGAGCACGGCGAGCAGGAATCCCGCTCCCACGGTGACGACGGCCTCCACCCGCCGATTGTGTCACGCCCCGGTTCCGGCGCGGATCGCCGGTGGGTGACTCTGACACGAAGGGCCGGAAGACCCTGTCGGGCCTGGTACCGGCTCCGCACAATGACCCTGCGAGCCGAATCCGGCTCCGAGAGGGAGGGGTACGAGGGTGGTCAATCGATCGATCGGATCGGTCGCGCTGGGTGCATGCCTGGTGATCGGCCTGGGATACGGAGTCGCAGCATGCAGCAGCGACGACGGTGGGGAAGCCGGCGTGGACGTGACGCTCTCCGAGTTCATCATGCGGCCGAAACCGAAGACGGTGGACTCGGGCGATGTCCGCTTCACCGGGGACAACGTCGGCGGCGAGACGCACGAACTCGTCGTGGTCGAAGCGGACGACGCGGCGGCTCTGCCCACCGACGCCGACGGATCGGTGATCGAAGAGGACCTTCCCGGCGCGGGCGTGATCGACGAGATCGAGGGGATCAAGAGTCAGACCGCCAAGCGAAAGACGATGAAACTCGCCCCCGGTCGGTACGTGATCTTCTGCAACATCACGGATCGTCAGCCCGACGGCACCGTCACGAGCCACTTCGCCGAAGGCATGCACGCCGAACTCACCGTGAAGTGAGGCGAACCCGTCACGACGCTGGGGTCATGTCGTCCCAGTCGTAGTCCCGACCGATCGCTCGGAGACGGGCACGGAGCTTCACGTCGCGATCCTCAGACGGTCACGTCGATCGATGTCGAAGCGGTGTCGCCGCGGTTGTCGGTGACCCGGAGGACCACGTGCCATGTCTCGTGGGCCAGGTAGTCATGGGTCAGCGATGTGCCGTTCTGCGTCTGCCCGTCGCCGAAGTCCCATTCCATCAGGGAGATGGTGCCGTCCGGGTCATACGACGCGGAGCCGTCGAAGGTGCAGGCGAGTCCGTTGCAGAGGTAGTTGATCACCGCGACCGGCGGAGCGTTCGGCGCCGCGACCGTGACCGGAATCGTCACGGTGCCGGTGCCACCGCGGTCGTCGGTGACGGTCAGCGTGACCTGGTACGTGCCGTCCGCCGCGAACGTGTGGGCGGGCTGCACTCCGGTCGCGGTCCCGCCGTCGTCGAAGCGCCACGAGAAACCGGTGATGGTGCCGTCGGGGTCCGACGACGTCGATCCGTCGAAGGTGCAGGCCAGCCCGCTGCAGGCAGCGGTGAAGTTGGCGGTCGGTGAAAGGTTGTTGGCGAGCGCGGTCACCGTCATGGTGAAGGTGTCGGTGCCGCCCTCGTCGTCGGTGACCGCGACGGTCGCGGTGTGTGTCCCGCTCGCCGCGTAGGTGTGACTCGGCGTCGCCCCCGTAGCGGTCGCGCCATCACCGAAGTCCCAAGCGTAGCTGATGGTGCCTTCCGGATCACTCGATGCGCCGGCATCGAACGAGCAGGCGAGGTTCGTGCAATCGAACGTGGCATTCGCGGTGGGGAGCAGGTTCGGCACCGTGATGCGACACGCGGCGCCGGCGCAGGCCCGAAGCCACGTGACCGAGCCGGACAGCTGATTCAGGAGCCGCACCCGGCCAGGTTCGTTGGCCAGGTTCGTGAGCTCGTACGGGTCGACGAGGTGGTCGTACAGCTCGCGTTCGCCGGTCGACAGCTCGTAGTAGGAGAAGCGCCCGGCCTGGACGCCGAAGGCACCGGGGTGCGCGACGCCACCGCCTTCGTCCGAGGTGTCGAGCGTGACGGTGTGGAAGATGGCGCGCCGTGCGTTGCCCGGCGAGGAAAGGTACGGACGCCACGACTGGCCGTCCTGGTCCCGGCCCGGGGTGGCGCCGCCGAAGTCGGCGATCGTGGCGGCGAGGTCGGTGTTGACGACGGGTGTGGGGTTGGTGCCCACGGGGACGCCGGGGCCGCGGACGAGGAGGGGAACTCGCATGCTGGGCTCGTACTGGACCTCCTTGCCCTGGACGATGCGGTGCTCGCCGAGTACGAAGCCGTTGTCGCTGGTGAACATGATGATCGTGTTGCCGGCGTCACCCGCAGCGTCGACGTCGTTGACGACCTTCTCGACCATGTCGTCCAGTGCGAGGATCATCCGCAGCCGCGTTCGCTCCAGATTCTGCAGTGACTTGATGCGCAGCGGGGTCAGCGACGGGAGCGCTTGGACCCATGCGGGTTTGTCCGAGACGTCGGCTTCGTTGAATGCCGGGCTCTGGGGGAGTGTCCAGCTGCTGAATGCCGTGGCGTAGCGGCTGGCGTACCGGATGCCCGGGCCCTTGTGCGGACCGGTCGGGGTCAGCCACATGAAGTACGGCTTGCCGGCGCCGCGCGCCTCGGCCATCGTGCTGACCGCGCGATCGCCGAGCACCTCGGGCTGCGCGTATTGATCGCCCGTGGTCGGATACACGATCTTCTGGTTGCGGTCCTTGATGGCATAGCCGAACTGGTTGTAGATCTTGGCGCAGAGCGCCTGCCAGTGGTCCCAGCCGACCGGCGGTGCCTTCGAGCAGCCGACGCCGTTCAGGTATTTCCCGACCAGGCTCGTGTGGTAGCCGGCGTCGTGCATCCACGCACCCAACTGGTTCTTGTGGTCGAAGTTCAGTTGTCCGTAGTTGTTGAACACCTTGTTGTTGGTCGCGTACTGGCCCGAGAGGAACGCCGACCGCGACGGGCAGCACAGCGACGTCGACACGTACGAGTTCGTGAACTCTGTGCCCTGGAGCAGCGCGCGCGTCTTGGGCATCGCCCACATCTCGTCCCCGCGCATGTCGTCCACGTCGATGACGATGATGTTGGGCTTGCCGGCGGCGTCGGCGCGTTCGGTGCGGCTGCTCGCAACGAGAACGCCGGCGCACCCGGCAACGACCACCGCGATCACCGCCACGACACGGCGAAGACTCGAACCCACCCGACACCCCCAGCACCATCTCGCACATCCAGCAGCACGAGTCCCGGAAAGGGTACTGCCTGGATGTTCCTTTCGCGTCGTTCGTCAGGCCCGGCCCGGTGGCCGATTCGACGAGGATGTCGAAGCGGAGGGCCCCACCGCGTGGCTGATCGGCCCGGTGCCGCCGGTAGGTGCCGGTGTCGGTTGCGAAAGGATCTGCTGAGTTCCTTGCGTAACGAGCGAGATTGCGGTGGGTGCGTTACGAGACATTGGCGCCCGTAACCGTCGTCAGTGTGCCGAGTGCGCGCCGTATGGTTCCGGGCGCGTAGTTGACATGGGCGTGTGGTCGAGGCATGGCGTGTCGTCCACGAGGTGGTCTGGTAGTCGGCGTTCGCGAAGCGCCCGCTGATGTTCGACACATGCCCTGTGAATCCGGTCGGGCAGGCTCAGTGACACCGCGGTATGCCGCTGTA
Organism: uncultured Bifidobacteriaceae bacterium; assembly: GCA_964544295.1. Classification (GTDB taxonomy): domain Bacteria; phylum Actinomycetota; class Acidimicrobiia; order IMCC26256; family JAENVU01; genus JAENVU01. Next base: position 16,853 of record CAZJBJ010000043.1, on the reverse strand, counting down.
TCGATGTCGCATCGGACCATGCGCTGATGTTCCCTTGCAGCTGCGGCTGCAAGGGAGGGCTCAGTCGGTCGTGGATCCACCGAGGAGGGAAGGTCGGCTGATGCGCATCAGGACTGAGCGCAACTCCGGTCCGCCAGGATCATCGAACTCGACCACACGCTGAAATCCGACGTGCTCGTAGAACGCCGCGCGCGTCGTCAGGCATTCGAGCACCGCGCATTCGGCGTCGGTCATCCAGATCCGGTCGATCAGTGCGCCGACGATACGACGGCCAACGCCGGAGCCGTGGATGAACGGGTCACTTGCGACGACCGAAATGTGGCCGTGCGGGGGAAGCCCGGTACCAAGGTGCGCTCGACGGCACGCCAGCTGGAACTCGCGTTCAATGCGCGCCGCAGGGGTATCGACCACGGCCGACTCGTCGAAGTCGTCGCAGAGATTGCACTCGCCCGGCGCAGTCGCCAATCCAACACCGATCAGGAGATCCGCGGCTTCCGCGCCGATGACCATCGGATTCGCCGCCCAAGGCCAGGTGGCGTATTCACCGATCATGCCGACGAGACGATCGATCGACGACTCACCGAACATGCCAACGGCGAATCCCTCACCCGCGAACGCGGTCGCGATGATTCGACGGGCGACTGCGAACTCGTCTCGATGCAAATCTCGCAAGATCACCGGAGTGTTGGAAGGCACCGGAGCAGCTTGACCCGATACCTGAGGCGGCACCAACCCGACCGCCGATGTGATCGGTACGTGCCGCCCACGCCACTCAGGTGAGAGGGGTGGGTGCGGCTCGAGGGCACGTGGAGGGCCCGGAAGACGAAGTGGGCGTTCGTACCCGACCGTGGTACCCGTCTGGTTCCCCACGGCGTGACCTGCACATTTGGAGTGGAGCGGGTGACGGGAATCGAACCCGCATGGCCAGCTTGGAAGTTCGGCTCCGGAGGAGCCGATCTTTGGGTGTCAAGGCGTTGGTGCAGGTCAACCCGCATTTGCGTCGACCGCGAGTGACCGCCACTGACCCCTGTTTCGCGGTACTTAGGGCACGCAGAGGGCACGGCCTGCGATCATGTTTCCTGTGGCTTTCACGATGGACGCCGACCGAGGTGTCAAGGCTCAGCTGTGCGCCGAGTGCGGTGCGGAGTACCGAGTCATCACTGGATACATCTATCGGGACGGTGACGCGTTCGCAGTGCACAAGTCGGCGCTTCACCATCACGATGGACACAACGAGGCCTGGATCGACGTCATCCTCGGCTCGTGGGGCGAGGATGAGACGGCAGACCACGTGACGTTCGGATGTCGCGTCGGTCCGTTCGGGGAGCAGGGGAGCAACGCTTGTGCGCTCGTCCCGGCTGCGGCGCCGTATTCCGACGCACCGCTGTTCGGGCGCAAGCTCGACCGCGACGAAGCGTTGGGGCACGCATCGCTTTCCGACTTCTGGCTCGTGGTGGACTTTCTCCTCATCGAGGACCCCGACATCAGCGTGCACGTACCCGTCGGATGAGCTCGGCCGCTTCCGCTTAGCGGAAGCGGCAAGTCTGTGTCGCTCCTTGAACGGGCAAATCGGACAGGACTTTGACGCACGGTCAAGAGTTCTTCGCGCGCGGTCGCGGGTGGTCTCGCGACGGCGACAGGGACGCGCGTTCGAGGCTGATCTCGGAATTGGTTTCCGAAAAGTTGTCGCGTGCGGACGTCGGGTTCGCGCATAGGTCTTGTATGGAGTCGGACGGTCGCTCGTTGCCGAGGTTGTTGGACCTCGACGGAATCGCGGAGCACCTCGGTGTCAGCACGCGTCACGTGCGGCGCCTGGTAGCCGAGCGCCGCATCCCGTTTCTGAAGTGGGGGCACCTGCTCAGGTTCGATCCTGCGGAGATCGCCACGTGGCTCGACGGCTGCCGTGTGCGACCGCCGACAATGTCGCACCCGCTCGGTACTGTTCTCGGTGAGGAACCCGCTCGCGGCTCGCGAGGCCCGGGTTCCGTATCGCAGCGCACGAGCGCCGCCTGAACAGCCCTCCGACAGAAGAGGAGCCGTGGGCCGGCGCCGCACCTTCGGAAACGTTCGCAAGCTGCCGTCAGGTCGCTACCAAGCGCGCTATCTCGACGCGTCCGGGCATCGACATCGCGCCCGGTTGACGTTCGCGACCATCGCCGACGCGAACCGCTGGCTCGCGGCGACCGAGGCGCAGATCGCGCGCGGCGCGTGGATCGATCCGCGAGCGGGCGTCATCACGTTGACGGAGTACGCGAACGCTTGGCTCGAGTCCCGCCCCGGTCTCAGCCCGCGCACGGTCGAGCTGTATCGGTCGCTCCTGGACCGTCACCTGCTTCCGGCGCTCGGCGACCGCCAGTTCGGCAAGCTCACTGCACCGGTCGTGCGGCACTGGTACGCGTCGGCGCTGCGCGCCGAGGCGCCGAGCACAGTGACCGTCGCCAAGTGCTACCGACTGCTCCGGGCGATCCTCAACACCGCGGTCACCGACGAACTGATCGTGCGCAACCCGTGTGCGATCAAGGGTGCCGGGGTCGAGCGCACGCCTGAGCGACCCGTAGCGACGATCGCGCAGGTGTGGGCACTGGCCGACGCGGTCGAGCCGCGTTTTCGCGCACTCGTGTTGACCGCGGCGTTCGCCGGGCTCCGGTTCGGTGAACTCGCCGCGTTGACTCGCGCACGTGTCGACCTCGACGCGTGCACGATCTCGGTGGTCGAGAGCCAGCTTGAGCTCTCGGGCGGGGTGCTGTTGATCGGTCCACCGAAATCCGAGGCGGGTCGACGCACAATCGTGATCCCCGACGCGCTCGTCCCGGAACTGACCGCGCACCTCGCGGCGTTCGTCGGGCCCGAGGACGACGCTCGGGTCTTCACGGGAGCGAAGGGTGCACCGATCCACCGGCGCAACTGGTGGGCCAAGTGGGCCGAGGCGGCCGAGGCGGTTGGTGTGACCGGTCTTCGCTTTCACGACCTTCGGCACACCTGCAACACCCTCACCGCAGCGACGGGCGCCAGCACTCGTGAGTTGATGCACCGCATGGGCCACGCATCGGCTGCGGCCGCCCTTCGCTACCAGCACGCCACGCGCGACCGAGACGTCGTCATTGCCCGAGCGCTTAACGAGGTCATCGAGGCCGGACGCGCTAAAGTGTCTAGCGAGATAGACGAATGACAGGACGAGAGATCCTGCGCCGGGTCGAGCGGCTGGGCTGTGAAGCCCTCCGCCAACGCGGATCGCACGTGATCGTCCGTTGTCCAGGAGGTTGCCAGACCGTGATCCCTATCCACCGAGGCCAGGACATTCCGATCGGAACGCTGCGGAGTATTGAACGCGCATTGGCGCCGTGTCTCGGAGCGGGATGGTTGCGATGACGAGGACGAAGAACTACGTGGCGGTATACGAACGCGATCCCGAGAACGACGCCTGGCTCGTCCACATCAAGGGCATCGACGGTTGCCAGACCTACGGCCGGAGCCTCCGCCAGGCCGAAGACCGGATTCGTGAGGCGCTTGCACTCTGGCTCGACCGCGACCCCGATGCGCTCAGCAGCACGCCCCAGTGGCCCTCGGATTTGGGCGGGGTGGCGAGCGCGGCGCCACAGGCCCGAAACGTTGCGTCCGCGGCCGCGCAACAGGCAGGCGCGGCCATGGCGAACGCGGCGAAGCGACTCGACCGTATGGGCCTCAGTCGCCGCGACGCCGCCGACATCCTCGGCATCTCCCACCAGCGGGTGCAACAACTTCTCGCGAGTGGAGCAGACGCGATGCCGTCTTAGGCGATCGCCTGCGCAGTCCTCAGTAGTTCGCGGGTGTCTGTGGTGCGATCAAGGCTCGGTGATACGCCTCAAGACGTTGGCTAGAAGAATCGTTGCGTCGGCGGCGATCCCCGCATCTCGACGAGTTGGCGTCCCGCCATGCTTGACGGCCTGCGCGGCCTCGATGGCCGCCTTCGCCAGCCTCCGAATCTCGGCGTTCCCGGATCCGTCCAGTTCGACCTCGACAAAACGATCGAGGCGTTGCTTCGTGTTTGCTACTGGGGGTTCGGATTCCCCTTCCCAGAGGTGGCGGCCGGGGTCGTACACAGTGGCGCTTAGCGTTTCCGTCACGCGCACACATACAAGTCCGACGGCGTTGTAGTCCTGAGGCGTCGAGGCGTTGAGAAACTGCCGTCGAAGTTCTCCGATCTCGGAATCGACAGCTGGCCATCCGGTCCGCTGCTGCGGGGAGATAGGTGAGGCAAGCACTGCCGTCAGCGACTCTTGCTCGAGAACCTCCAACGTTTCGTGCATTCCTCCGAAGACGCCCATGAGGAGATCGCGCCGGGCCTGCCAGCTTCCATGCCCGTCGTTCCTGAGCCACCAAGAGCGAAAGTCCGTGAAGTCCCGAAACGGAACTGCATATGACACGTTGAGCCGGCCGCAGACTGCGCGTAGCGTGAGCAGTGCCTCGCGAAGCGTTGCGTCGTCCATATCCTCGCCCCCACCCGTGCCGTACTTCACGAGGTCGTCGTGAACCAGCCTGGTCAGGGCGACGCCAGCCTCGACATCGGTGTGGTCGTTCAGGGGAGCGCTTCGCAGCTTCCGCAGTAGTGCACGATTGACGGATCGCGTGGGAGCGTCCCAGCGGTCCACGAGCTCATCGACATAGAAGTCGTCGGCGTGCATCGGCTCATCCTCGCAGGGGAGCACGCTCTACGCGGCGTCTATGGAAGCGCCTTGCCTGGATGCGCACGGTGCCGCTCGAGTTCACCATCGGGCATCCTGTACGCGTGGCAGACGATTGGTTTCGCACTTCGGAATGGGGTGCGGACGCGACCGAGGAGTTCGAGACGCGTCTCCGACGGGCGCGGCCGCACAATCAGTCTCAATACCTGAGAATCAAGGCACTCGCACTGATTGGTGCCGGTCGGCCGCGGGACGGGGCGGGCCTGCTTGACCGGATCGTCGCCGACTATCCCGACTCATTCGACGCTCGATTCGCGCACGAACTTCTCGGCAACGTATATCGCGAGGAGGGCCGGTTGCGCGACGCCGAGGCGGAGTACCGAGTGGTTCTGGTGCTTGCTCCGGATCTCAGCGGTACGACCGGTGAGCTGCATGTGGCACTAGGCGAGGTGCTGTTCGAGCAGGGCGGGGCCGAGCGGCTCGAAGAGATCGCGTCGCTGCTCGCTGACGCCCAGCCGCATATGAGGTTCAACTCATCCGTTTTCCGGTGGCGGCTCTTGGCGGCGCGGACAGCCGAGGCTCGCGGAGACTCCGATGGTTGCCGCTCCAATGCGCGCGCGGCGCTCGACCTAGTCGGGCGAGAGCCGCAGTTCGCTCGGCACCCGACGGTGGGGCGGGCTGATCCGTCGGCTGAGACCATCGCCGAATTGCAGCGTCTCGCGGGCGGGTAGTCGATCCGCGAACCGCGTGTGGCGGATTGTGCACGCGCGAGTTCCTAGGGCACGTGGAGGGCACGGAGGCTTGATCGGCGCGCGGTGCAGACCATGGTGAACGTCTGCGCCATGCGGTGTGACCTGCAAATTCGGAGTGGAGCGGGTGACGGGAATCGAACCCGCATGGCCAGCTTGGAAGGCTGGGGCTCTACCATTGAGCTACACCCGCAAGGCCGCCGAGGGTAGCAGCGCGCCCGGCGAAACCCCCGCTGGATCCGGCCATGGTCGACCAGACTGCGCAGTGTGGCACCACAGATCCGTCCCGCCGTCGACGCCGACCGGGCGCGCATGCAAGCCGTCGAAATCGCGGCCGGGGCCCAGTTCCGCGACGTCGGCCTCGACGAGATCGCGGCGCACGATCCGTTCGGGTTGGACGAACTCACCGAGTACATCCGCGCCGGCCGGTGCTGGGTGCTCGAGGCCGACGGTGAAGTGGACGGGTATGCAGTGGTCGATCTGGTTGGCGAGTACGCGCACCTCGAGCAGGTCAGCGTGGTACCGGAACGGCAAGGGCAGGGGTTGGGGCGAGCCCTCGTCGAGCACGTCGTGACCTGGGCTCGCGTGCAGGGGTGCCCGGGGGTCACCCTCACGACCTTCCGCACGATTGCCTGGAACGCACCGCTCTACGCCCACCTCGGCTTCCGGGTGCTCGGCGACGACGAGCTCACCGAGGCGCTGCGGGACCAGGTGGCGATCGAGGCCGCGCACGGGCTGGACCCGAATCAGAGGGTGGTCATGCTGCGGGCCACGACGGGGGAGTGAGCGTGCAGTTCACCCAGGACTCCCACGATGCGATCGCCGCCGGACAGGTCACGTTGACCATTCGCTCGTGGAAGCGACCCCACGCCAAGGTTGGCGGCCGGTACAACGTCGGCGCGGTGCAGATCGAGGTCGACGACATCGAGCTCGTGCCGTTCCACACGCTCACGAGGACCGATGTTCGCCGCACCGGGATGGCCGACATCGAGGCCGTGCGGGCGCGGGTGGCACACGCCGGGCCGATCGGTGACGACACGCTCGTCTACCGCATCGAGTTCCACGTCGTCGGCCCCAAGCAGGCTCCCGTGACCATGACCGCCGTGACCGACGATGTCGTCGACGCAGTGATCGCCAAGCTCGACGCGATGGATGCCCGCTCCGCGCGCGGTCCGTGGACTCGGGCCGTGCTCGGACTCATCGCCGACCGTGAGGGCACGGTGTCCACCGAGCTCGCCGCCGCAATCGGTCGACCCCGACCGGAGTTCAAGGCCGACGTCCGCAAGCTGAAGGCTCTGGGTCTCACCGAGAGTCTCGAAGTCGGGTATCGGCTCACGCTCCTCGGTCGGGCCGTGGTCGACCGAACTCCCGGATAGAGCGAACTCCCGGATAGTCGGCGCGCACGGCTCGCACCGGGTGTCGGCGAAAGGTGCGAACGGGATGAAAGGCCCTGAGTGGACGCTGAATTTTGCAAAATCCGGCTCAGGTTGATCGCGGGACGACCGAAGACCCCGGGGTGACCAGGGGCGATTTCGCCTCTCGGCGAACTGTCGGCGCCTGCCGGCCAACCCACAGAGGGAGTCCCCCCACCATGAGTGAAGTACTCGAAAACGTCGAAGGCAGCCGTCGCAACCGGCGCGGCCGGAAGCGCAAGGTTGCCGCGCTGGCCCTCACTGCGACCGCAGTGCTCGGCGCCGGTGCCGCGTTCGCGGCCTGGACGGTCGGCGGTACCGGTTCCGGTACGGCGACTGCGACCAGTGTCCAGAACCTGACCACCAGCGTCGCGACCACGACGGCCGCGTTGTACCCGGGCATCACCGGATCGAACCTGTACCTGACGGTCAACAACCCGAACCCGTTCCCCGTGACCATCACGTCGGTCAACGCGAACGGTGCGGCCACCGCCGACGCCGGTCACCCGACCTGCGTCACGACGGGTGTCACCTACGCGACGACTGCGGTCTCGCAGGTCATCCCGGCGAGCGGGAACGCGTCGTTCACGGTTCCGGCCGTGTCGATGAGCAACGCGTCCGACAACGGTTGCCAGGGCGCCACGTTCACCATCCCCGTCTCGTTCACGGCATCGAGCTGAACGTAACGAACCAGGAATCGAGTGGGTCCCGGAGTGATCGACACTCCGGGACCCGCCGTTCCTCGTCCTGGCCATGAAACGACTTGCTGCGCTCATTCCCGTCGTCATCGTGCTCGTGCTGTGTGCATCGGGCGGTACGGGCGCGGGCGCAGCTCCGACGAACGACTTCACGATGTCGGCCGATTTCACCGGCCTGTACCCCGGCGCAGATCTCACTGCGCCCGTGACCGTGCACAACCCCCAGTCCTTCGCGATCGACGTGAAGGCCGCGACCGTGCTGGTCGCCGACGCCAGCCCGACGTGTCTCGCCGGCAACGTCGTCGCCCATTCCTTCTCGGGTGACGTGAGAGTTCCCGCCAACGGGACGACGACGGTCCCGGTGCGCATGGAGATGGTGGCGAGCGCCCCCGACGCCTGCCAGGGCGCCGTCTTTCCCTTGACCTTCACGGCCGAGGGCGTCATCGTCGGTGGCGGATCGAACCCGAGTACCTCGGGTGGGTTCGCGTTCACCGGTGCTTCCGGAGTTCTGGCCCTCGTCGGCATCGGCGTCGGTGCCATCGTGTTCGGTCTCCTCCTCGTCGCCTCTCGGCGCTTCGAAGAAGCTGACGCGTGATGCGCCGGGTGATCGCACTGTCGATCTTCACGGTCGTCGCGCTGTTCGGCGCCACTGCCGCGTTCGGTGCGTGGCTGGCCACCGGCTCCGGCACCGGCACCTCGCTCGCACGCGCACAGGGACTGCCGACCTCGACGTCGGCGACGGCGACCGGTACCACCTCGATCTCGACCTCCTGGTCCGCGCCGACCGGCGGCAGCGTCACGCCGACGCAGTACGTCGTCCGCCGGACCGCGCCGACCACCGCCACGGTCTGCACCGTCGGCGGTGCGGTCTTCACCTGTAACGACACCGGACTCACGGCCGGGACGACCTACACCTACACCGTCGAAGCACGGATCGGCTCGAACTGGTCCTCTGGTCAGACGGCTGGATTCAGCGCGACGACGAACTCGGCCGGGACCTTCATCGTGGCCCCGGCCGCGGGGTCCAGGACGGCCGGCACCGCGTTCACGACGACGATCACCGCGACCACCAACGGCGTCACGACCGACACGTCGTACACCGGATCTCACGCGATCACCTTCTCCGGACCGAGTGCGAGCCCGTCCGGTCAGGCGCCGACCTACCCGGCAACGGTCAACTTCGTGGCCGGGGTGGGAACCGCATCGATCACGCTGTACAACGTCGAGACCGTTTCCTTGGCGGCGACGGACGGGACGCTCAGCGGCAGTGCCTCGGTGACGGTGGTGGCCGGCGCCGCGAACCAGCTCCGGTACACGAGTTCGAGCATTTCGTGTGCTGGCGGATCGGTCATCGTCGGCAACGGCGGTTCCTTCACCTCGAAGGTGACGGTCTACGACGCCTACCTCAACCCGGTGCCCCAGGCGAGCGCCCGCACGGTCTCGCTGACCCGATCGTCGGCCACGGGCACGTTGTCGCCGACGAGTTTGACGATCGCGATCTCGACGTCCGAGACCTCGGCCTCGTTCACCTTCACGCTGCCCACCGGGAACCCGCCCGACACGACGATCACCGCATCGTCGAGCGGGGTCACGAGCACCGCGTGCATCGTGAAGAAGAACTGATCGACGCCCTCGGACCCAGTCGGGAAGGCGGGATTTGAACCCGCGACCCCCTGCTCCCAAAGCAGGTGCGCTGCCAAGCTGCGCCACTTCCCGTGAAATCGGTACCCTGACCTGCGAAAACGCTAGGCTGTCGTCATGGAGTCGACGAGCACAGCGCACCCAGACCGGATAACTAGCCGCCGTGGATCACTTGGAACGGCGGTCGCCAGCGTAGGCGAGATCCGAGAGTTCCGCCGATCGTTTGAACGGTCACTCCGGGCCGCAGGCAAGAGCCCCAAGACGGTTTCGACTTACCTGGAAGCGGTCGACCAGCTCTGTGCGTTTCTCGATGCGCAGGGGATGCCGCGGGACGTCGCCCACATTTCCCGGGAGCACGTCGAGGCCTACATCGTGTCGCTGCGTGATCTCGGGCGCGCGCCGGCGACCGTCAACAACCGGTTTCGGTCGCTCCAATCGTTCTGGAAGTTCCTTCGCGAAGAGGGGGAGATCACCGACTCGCCGATGCGGAACATGACCGCGCCCTCAGTCCCGGAACAGCCGGTCGCGGTACTGACCCACGACGACCTGCGGGCGCTGCTCGCCACCTGCGCTGATCACAGTGTGTTCGAGAACCTGCGCGATGAGGCAATCATCCGCCTGTTCTTCGATACTGGCATTCGGCGCGGCGAGCTGCTCGGGCTGCGCGTCGATGACCTCGACTTCGACCTTGACGTCATCGTCGTGATGGGCAAGGGCGGCCGGGCGCGGTCGTGCCCGTTCGGCGCGAAGACGGGCCGAATCCTCGACCGGTACATGCGCCGCCGACGGAAGCATCCGAACGCATCCGCGCCGAACCTGTGGATTGCCAGCCGCGGCACACTCAACGAGTCCGGGCTCGCGACCTTGCTCCGCCGTCGCGGTGAACGCGCCGGAATCGGACCGATCCACGCTCACCAACTTCGGCACACGTTCGCTCACCAGTGGCTCCGTGAGGGTGGCAACGAGGGCGACCTCATGCGCCTCGCGGGTTGGCGTAGCCGCGAGATGCTCGGACGGTACGCAGCGAGCACTGCGGACGAACGTGCCCGCGACGCTCACCGTCGCCTCTCCCCGGGGGACAAGCTGTGAGCGATTACGACGATTACCTTGATCGGGCGCTCGATCCGGATGGCCCACTAGCGCGCGGCGCCGAGGCCGGGCGCCTGAGCCTCGCCGAACACGTTGCGTTGGCGAAGTATCGGAGGATCGCAGTCGAGGACGCCATCGCGACGAGCGAGGCGGATCCGAAATTGCTCGTTCGTGTCTTCTGTCCAGCTAAGAAGTGCGGGGACGTGATCGCGACGGTCGTCCGTCTTGAGCCAATCGGTGCGTTCTTGTATCGGGCCGAACTCCGTTCGAGGCCGGGCGACTTCCTCACGGGCGACTTGCCTGAATACCTAGAACTCGATCGCCTAATGCGACTCGGGGGTGAAACCATTCTTGATCCGGAAGCCTTCACCGAGGCGACGAGCGGTTACACGGCTAAGAACGTCATTCGGAACCTGCCGCTGGCTCCCCACGACGATCCGCCCGAGCAGGTTGTCACCTACTGGCGCGATTTCCTCGCGCTCGATGCTCCGACGGTTGTAGACGTGAACCGGGACGAGCCGGGGTACACCCCGCGGCTCGACGTCGCGCTTTGGGCGCGATGCGACCATCATCCGCGTGTCCATCGACTCGATAGGCAGGCGCTGATCGCGGAGGCGGAGACGGCGACGAGCAAGGGCAAGGTTGGAAAGTACCCCTGGCCACCCGAGACGCTCACCGAGCGGCGGTGGAACGACTAACATCGCCATTGGCCGGGAGCCCGTCTCCCGTTCTGGAGTTCGTCAGTTGGCCGCGATGGACGTTGACCCTTGGGGGTCCGTCTCGTGGTTTCTCCTCTCAATCCGACTGAACGCTCGCTCCGCGCTCGGATCGCCGCTCACAGCAAGTGGGCCGCTACCGATCCCGTAGCGGGAACCGAAGCCGCTCGTTCCGCTTTTCTCGATCGCTTCGACCGAGCGGTCGATCCCGACGGGATCCTCGATCCTGCCGAACGTGCCCGCAGGGCGGAGCACGCCCGCAAAGCCCACTTCACACGCCTCGCGCTGCTGAGCGCCCAGGCGCGCCGGCGTAGGGCCGCGTCGTGAGTCCCCCGGAAATGCCGCCGCCCCCGGCCGAGGCCAGGGGCGGAGCTGCTCGTCGTTTGGAGGACTTGGAGCCCCGTCATTCTGACATGGGGGTGCGACAGTCCGGTGGATCCAGTCGATACGGGCGTGGCGCGATTTCGAACGCGTGCGATGTCGTGAACGGGTCGCCGGTTGGTGAACGACACCGCACGTTGTACGCCGCGAGCGCGGCAATGGGCGAGCTGGTCGGCGGCGGCGAACTCGCCCGCATCCATGCCGAACGGATGTTGCTCGACGCTGGCCGTGCGGTGCGGCTCCCAGAATCCGAGGTGCGTCGCACAGTCCGCCGCGGCCTCAACCACGGCGAGCAGAAACCGCGTCGCGCGCCTGAGGGCGGCACGATGCTCCGAGACCGGGCGGAAGCCGTCGAGGCGGTCATCGGTTGGTGGTCGGCGGTCACGGCGACCGACTGGCACGGCGCCCGTGCCGCGACCGATCTGCGGATCCTGGCCGGGTTCGCGTTGCTGGCGATGCGGGCCGGGAAGGTCCGCCTCGCCGAGTCCTACCGGGAGGTCGCGGAGGCGGCGGGCGTTTCGGTCGGGACGATCACGAAGCATCGGATGGCGCTCGCCAAGTGGGTGCGCCGTGTCGAGTGTGGAAGTCGGTTCAAAACGGGCACTCGGAGTGTCTGGCAGTTGGTGGGGCGCGCAACTGGAAACAAGCCTGCTTCACCCGCCAGGGATGCCTCCGGCATGTTTCCAAGTGCGCGCACGATCACGGACCCGGCGCACCCGTTGTGGCATCGGTGGTCGACGGGATGGCGGATCGCGTGTTTGCTCGATCCGGGCGAGGTGTCGACTGTGCGGAGCCTTGCATCGGTGACCGGTCTACATCCTGGATCGGTTCGTCGGCTCCTGGCCCGTCTGGCCGCCGAGGGTGTTGCCGCGTCGGACGGTGACGGTGGGTGGACCCTGACGGACCCCGGGCACCAGGTCGACACGATCGTCGACTTCGTCGCGGAACGACGCGCGATGCACCGAGCGCAACGAATCGTGCACCGGGCGTGGCTCGCGCAACTTTGTGCCCATCCTCCACCGCGACGTCGAGCGCCTCGTGAGCCTGACCAGTTGAGGGCCGCGGCATGAGGATGACGGCTCGGGTGTGCCCGACTCCGGACCGCAGCCCGGCGGCGGTCGTTGCGTGTCTGCTCCGGTTGGCTGAAGCGATCCAGGCCGATCTCTTCGACGTCGACGACGTGACCGGCCCGCCGATGATCCTGATCGAGCCCGCGGAGAACGCTGCCAGGGTCTACCAGGCGTTGAGTCTCGACGTTGCCGACGAACCCGAGGTCGCCGCCTACTGCGCCGCCCGTCCGCAGGGATATCTGATCGGCTTCGCAGTGACCCACGAGGACGCGCCATGAATCGGCCGTGCTTGCATTGCGGCGAACTGCTCGCGTCCGGGACGCGTTGCGCTTGCCAGGAGACGCCTCGACGGTCGACGGACCGACGCGGCTACGACTACCGATGGCGACAGCTCAGCAAGCGTGCCCGTCGCTTGCAGCCGTGGTGCTCGTGGTGTGGATCGCCGGACGACTTGACGACCGACCACCTCGTGCCGCTCGCCCGTGGCGGCACGCGCCGGCCGACCATCGCCGACGTCCAGGTCCTGTGCCGATCGTGCAACGCGCGCAAGGCCGATCGACTCCCGACAGTTCAACAGCTCAGCCTCGCCGGAATCCACACGGACCCCGGGGTACCACCGCGCAGCCCGCAGGACCCACGACCCGCTCCCTATGCCGGAAGCTGGTCTCTCACGGCTGGTGATGAGGCGTGATCGGCGACCTTGACCCGCGGCGGGCGGTGGTCACGGTGCCGTGGGTGCCTCGTGGGTGGCCCGCGTTGGACGCTCCGACACGTGCGGGCCGGTTCATGCGGAGTTTGACGGTGCCGCAGGGGAGGGGTGCTGGGAGCCGTCTCCGGGTTCGTGCGTGGCAGCGGGAAGTGACCGAGGGTTTGCTCACGAGTCCGCGCCCTCCGGTCGGGGTCGCGTCGATCTCCCGGGCGAATGGCAAGTCGACGTTCGCGGGTGGGCTCGGGTTGTACGCGGCGGTCGCGGATGGGGTGCCGTCACCGTTCGTGCCGCTCGTCGCGACCACCGAAGAACAGGCGCGGCGACTGCTCGCGGTCGTGGTCCGCTTCGTGAAACGCCACGAGCAACTCGCGGAACGGGCGCGGGTCTATTCGGATCGGGTGGTGTTCCCCGCGTTCGATGACGCAACGGTGATCGCCCTCCCGGCCGAACCCCGGTCACTGCTCGGGCTCGACTTCAGCTTCGCGATCCTCGACGAGATCGGGGCGATGCACCCGGAAACGTGGGAGGCGGTACTCACCGCACAAGGGAAACGTCCGGATGCGACGGTGCTCGGGATCGGGTCCCGGGTGCCAGGCGGTGGCGATCTCCTCGACGATCTCCTCGCCGCCGCCGACCGTGAGCCGACATGGCGGGTGTGGTGCTGGTCCGCGCCGGATGGGTGCGACATCCTCGACGAGTCGGCGTGGGCCGCGGCGAATCCGACTCTCGACGATCTGGTCACTCGCGACACGTTGCGCGGTCTGGCGCGGACCGTTCCGGAGCATTCGTTTCGCGCCTACCGGTTGAATCAGAAGGCCGACGCGATTGGTACGTGGCTCCCCGCGGGTGCGTGGGCCGCTCGCACTGACGCGTCCCGATTGGTGCCGGACGGGTCCGACGTGGTGATCGGTTTCGACGGTTCGTATTCGGGCGACTCGACCGCGTTGGTTGGCTGCACGGTCGGAGCTGATGCGCACCTGTTCGTGGTCGGCGCGTGGGAGAACCCGAGCGATCCACGGTGGCGGGTGCCCCGCGATGAGGTCGACGCGTCGGTCGCGGCCGCGTTCGACCGGTGGACGGTGCGACGGATGGCGTGCGATCCGTGGGGATGGCGACGCGAGATCGAAGCGTGGGAGTCGGCCTACGGCGATGAGGTCGTGGTCGAGTACCCGACGAACAGTGTCGCCCGGGTCGCGCCGGCAACCGACCGGCTCTACCAAGCAGTGCAGGAACAGGGCGTGACCCACGATGGCGACGCCCGCCTTGCGACCCATATCGGCAACGCCCACACGAAGGCCACGACCTACGGCGACGTGATCGTGAAAGACCGGCGCGGCTCGGCCCGCAAGATCGACCTTGCCGTCGCCGCGTTGATCGCGTTTGACCAGGCGCAGACCCTCCCACCGGTACGACGACGCAGTCGCGTTGTCGCCTTCTAACGAGAAAGAGCCACGGATGGCAGCACCTCAAGTTCTCACGGATCTGGTCGACCGGCTCGACGCCGACGACGCCCGACTCCGCAAGTACCTCGACTACTACGAAGGCAGACACCGGCTCGGCTTCGCAAGTGAGAAGTTCCGGCAAGCGTTCGGCCGCCGGTTCGGCACCCTTGCCGACAACTGGTGCCCGATCGTGGTGGACGCGACCGAGGAACGCCTCACGGTCCAGGGGTTCAGGTTCGATTCCGATGAGGCCGACGCCGACGCGTGGGCGATCTGGCAGGCGAACAACCTCGACGCCGATAGCCAACTCGCGCATACCGACGCGCTCGTGCAGGGCCGCTCGGCGGCGATCGTCTGGGCCGCGGCGGATGGGTCGCCGCGCATCACGATCGAATCGGCCCGGCAGGTCACGATCGCGCACGCCGCCGGGAACCGTCGCCAACGCACCGCCGCGCTGAAACGATGGCTCGACGACGACGGCTACCTCCGGGCGAACCTGTACCTGCCGGATCGGATCGCGAAGTACCGGTCGACGAAGAAACCCGCCGTTGGTGATGACTCGCTCGCCCCCGGCCCGGTCGACTGGCAGTCCTACGGTGACGAGATCCGAAACCCGCTCGGCGTGGTGCCGGTCGTGCCGCTGGTGAACCGTCCCCGGCTGCTCGCCGATGGTGAGTCGGAGATCGCGCAGGTGATCGGGCTGCAAGACGTCGCGAACAAGCTGCTGTGTGATCTGTTGGTCGCTGCCGAGTTCGGAGCGTTCAAGCAACGCTGGGCGACCGGCATGGATGTGCCCGTGGATCCGGAGACCGGCCAACCCGTCGAACCGTTCGACGCGGCACTCACCCGGCTGTGGGTTGCAGAGTCGGAGCAAACCAAGTTCGGTGAGTTCGCCGCGACGGATCTTGCCAACTACACGAAGGCGATTGACCTGATCGTGTCGCACATCGCGAGTCAGACGCGGACGCCGCCGCACTATCTGAACCCGTCCGCCGATCGGCTTTCGGGGGAGAGCATCAAAGCCGCGGAGACCGGGCTCGTGGCGAAGGTGAAGCGGAAGCAACGCCATTTCGGCGAGTCATGGGAGGAAGTGATGCGGCTCGCGTTCGCGGTGATGGGCGACGCGCGGGCGAACGTGACGAACGCTGAGACGATCTGGGCCGATCCCGAATCCCGGACCGAGTCCGAACACGTCGACGCGGTCGCGAAACGTCAGGCGATCGGCGTTCCGTGGCAGCAACTGATGGAGGATCTCGGCTACTCGCCCCAACAGGTCGCACGGATGCGTGACCAGCTCCGCGCCGACGCCCTCGACGCGCTCAGTTTGCCGGAAGCGTTCACGACCGGGGGAGGTGCCCCGAGTGGCAGCACGCCGTGAAAGCCTCACCGTTGCCGACACGTACCGGACGAACGTGCGGACCATCGCGGAGGCCAGTGCCCGCCACGTCCGGGCACTGTGGCTCGCCCTCGCGGGGGAGTTGGCAACGTCGGAGCCGGCGCGCGGGACGTTCACGAGTGTCGCCGCCGCGTTGGTCACCGCCGGTCAGACCTCCGCCGTGCGGGCCGCCGACCGGTACATCGCGGACTACTTGACCAGCGAACGCCGCATCACGGTCGCCCCGGTGGGAGTCGATCCCGGCGCGTACGTCGGCGCGCACCTCACGACCGCGCCGCTCGAATCGGTGTTCGCGGTGCCGCTCACCGTCGCCGCGCAACTCCGCCGCCGCGGGTATCCCGACACGGACGCGATCACCGGCGGGGCGCGTAAGGCAATCACGATCACCCGGAACGAGATCACCGCCGCCGGACGTGACACGGTCGCGGACCTGATCCGCAATCACAAGACCCGCGGCCGGTCGACGTTCTCCGGATGGCATCGTGGGGTGAGTGCCGGATCGTGTCCCGCGTGCACGAGTCTCGCGGTCGCCGACATTCTTTCGTGGAATACGCCGATGGTCACCCATCCGTCGTGCACGTGTGTGCAGGTGCCGACCGTCGCCGATCTTCCCGGCGCGGAACAGGTGACACCGCCGACCGGGCGGGAACTGTTCGACCTGCTCAGCACCGCGGAACAGGACCGCATCTACGGCGCGACCCGCGCCGCGAACGTCCGCGCCGGCGCGCCGCTCGACTTCGCCCACCAGGACCACGGCCACACCGTGCCAACCCCACAAGGAGACCACCCATGACCGACCACGAAACACCCGACGAACCCGAGATCAGCGAACCCGGCGACGCTGGCCGCTACCCATCCGAGAGCGTCCAACGCCTCCGCCCGGCGAACG
>CAZJBJ010000042.1:0-23357 GCA_964544295.1 uncultured Bifidobacteriaceae bacterium | reverse complement strand
GGCGATGTCGGGGAGCAGGATCCGGAACGCCGTCTTGTCGAGCTGGTCGACGAGGGTGAGCCCGAACAGGACGAACAGCGGATAGAGCGGGGCGCCGCCACCCAGCGACCTGAACCAACGTCGGACCCGTCCGACGGGCGCGGGTGTCGTGGCGGTGGCCATCAGCTCGCCTCCCGCGTCACGGTGGGGAGCGGCCGGTTCGCGTCGGGAAGCGGTTCCGGCTCGATCTCGGCGAGTTCGACCCGGCGATCGGCGACCAGGCTCGGGACGAGGATGTCCCGGCGGTTGGCGACCCACCGGAGGTAGGCGTCGCGGAGCCGTACCAGTCCTGCGGCGAGACCACCGGGCAGGATCAGCAGGATCGCGAGCAGCCCCACGCTGCTCGCGATCAGACCCCAGTTGCCGGGCAGGAAGTACTGGCCTCCCCGTTGGTAGGTGGCGCCGAGCACCGCGCCGGGCAGCGATCCCATCCCGCCGATCACGACGCTCGAGAACGTCGTGAGGCTCTCGTTCGGAGCGTAGGGCGCGGTGCCGAGCCCGTTCTGTTGGTGGACGAACAGGACGCCGGCCACCGCCGCCATGAACCCGGAGATCGCGAATGCAGCCACCGTCGCCCGGATCGAGTTGATGCCGTACGAGCGCGCCGCGTTCTCGTTCTCGCGCACCGCAACGAGCGTGCGCCCGGTGCGGCTGTTCCGGATGCCGCGCGCGCCCATCATCATCAGCAGGAGGACGACGAGCGAGAAGTAGAAGAAGCTGCGTTCGGACTGGAGGCTGATCACGCCGAAGAGATCGGGCCGTTCGATGCGCGAGTCCGGCAACCATCCTCCGAAGAACTCGCGGTTCAACAGGTACGACTGGGTGACCAGCGCGAACGCCAAGGTGATGACCGCGAGGGTCAGTCCCCGGCGGCGGATGGCGGGGTATCCGATGACGACCGCGATCACCGCGCCGACCACCCCGGCGATCAGCATGGCCAGCGAGATGTCGAGGCCCTCGTTGGCCGTCAACGCGCCGCCGACGGCCGCGCCGATCCCCATGAAGGCGACCTGCCCGAGGCTCACCTGGCCCGCCCACCCGGTGAGGACGACCAACGACAACGCCACGACCGCGAAGATCGCGATCACCGACGCCAGCCCGATCTGGGATTCGGACAGCAGGGAGGGAAGGAAGCCGAGTGCCGCGAGGACGAGGATGCCCACGCCGAGGAACGCGTACCGGACCTCGGGGAGGTGCGAGAGCTCCGGCGGAACCCGGCGGATCTCCCCGACGGTCCGCCAGGAACTCACGTCGCCCGCGCGGGTGCTCGACGCCCGCTTGGCGAAGAGCAAGGCGATGAGCACGATGAGGAACAGGGCCACGTCGTTGAACGCCGGGCGGTTCCCGGGCTGGAACGTGTTGGCCTGGTCGAGAATCCCGATCCCGATGGCCGCGGCGGCGATGGTCGGGAAACGTTCGAAACTGCCGATCACGGCCGCACCGATGGCCTGGATCAGGAACGCCGGGCCGAGCGCCTGGCCGATCGGGAGGCCGACGGTGCCGGCGCGCAGGAAGATGGCGATGAATGCGAGGGTGGACGCGATGACCCAGACGATCGTCTGGATCCGCCCGACCGGGATGCCGAGCATCGACGCCCGATCGGAGCGCTCCGCCGCAGCGCGCACGGCGACCCCGGTCTGCGACCGGGTCAGGAACAACGTCAACGCGATCAGACACGCGGGCACCGTGACGAGCGTCAGGATGTCGTTGGCGTTGAAGATCACCTCGCCGAACGTCCAGCTCAGGGTGAACGGCGGGGTCAGGCGTTGACCGAGTCCGCTCAGGGTGTCACCCCCGAGCCAGCCGGGAATGCTCAAAGCCACGAAGAGGAGGAGTTGCGAGATCCCGATGGTGGCGACGGTCAGGATCAGCCGAGGTGAGGTACGGAAGCGGCGGACGATCAACATCTCGACCAGCGCACCCACGACGATCGCGCCGGCGAGACCCACGCCGACGCCCAACCAGTAGTTCCAGCTGAACCCGAGCACGAGCACGACCATGAGCGTGGCCGGCGCGACGCCGAGATCCGCAGCCGCGAAGTTGATGACGCGGTTCGAGCGGTGGACGAGGGCGATCCCCAGGGCGATGAGGGCGATGCGCCCGCCGACGAGCGTGCCGATGAGC
The DNA here is from genome assembly GCA_964544295.1 of uncultured Bifidobacteriaceae bacterium. GTDB lineage: Bacteria > Actinomycetota > Acidimicrobiia > IMCC26256 > JAENVU01 > JAENVU01. Next base: position 21,194 of record CAZJBJ010000042.1, on the reverse strand, counting down.
ACGACGCCGAGCGGAGCGGGGTAGGGCCAGACGGTCACCGCGAACACGACGATGGCCACGGGGATCAGCCACGCCAGAGCCCGCCTCGCTGATGCCGACGGCACGAGTCGCAGCGCGAGCGCGTTCATGCGCACCCCCGTGGCCAACTCGTCGTCGGTGATTCCCCCCGGAACACTGGCGCCGAACCTACCGAGTCCGTCGATGTGGATCGCGGCAGGTCATGGAGCGGTCCCCGCGATGAAGTCGTTCACGACGGCGGCGAGGGCGGGCCCCTGGTCCTCCTGGAGGAAGTGGCCACCGTGCTCGATGGTCGTGTGTGGTTGCCCCTTCGTGCCGGGGACGCGTGCCAGGAACGCGCGATCGCCACCACCGGTCACCGGATCCGAATCGGAGTACGCGGTGAGGAAGGGACGGTCGAATGTGGCCAGGACTTCCCACGCGGCCCGGTTGGGAGCCGCGGCCGGGTCGTCGGGTGAGGTCGGCACCAGGAGCGGGAACTGGCGCGCCCCTTCCTTGTACGTCTCGTCGGGGAAGGGGGCGTCGTAGGCGGCGACGACATCATCGGTGAGGTCCGTCGTGCATCCGGAGTTGACGATGAAGCCGGCCGGGAACGACTCGACCGATTGGGAGAACTCCTGCCAGCGCAGGAACGCGTCGCCAGGGCTCGTGTCGCCGGTGGGGAGGAAGGTGTTCGCGGCCACCACGCGCCGGAATCGTTCGGGCATCGCCGCGACGAGGCGCAGGCCGATGAGCCCACCCCAGTCCTGGCACACCAGGGTGAGGTCGTGCAGGTCCTGACCGACGAGCCACGCGCCCATCCAGTCGACGTGGCGTTGGTAGGTGTACTCGCTGCGGGGCGTGGGCTTGTCCGACCGACCGAACCCGGGAAGGTCAGGGGCGAGAATCCGGTGACCGGCGGCGGTCAGGGTCGGGATCATGTGCCGGTACAGGAAGCACCACGACGGCTCGCCGTGCATGAGCAGCACGGTCTCATCGGAATCGCCCGTGCCCTCATCGAGGTAGTGAACTCTGAGCGTCCCGGAGCCGTCCCCGGACGGGATCTCCGCGTAGTGCGGCGCGAAGTCGAAGTCGGGCAGGTTCGCGAACCGGTCGTCGGGCGTACGGAGCGTCTCCATCAGGTGGACTCCAGCAGCCGGGTCAGCGTGTGCGTGATGATCTCGGCCGCCGCGTCGACCGAGAGGCCCTGGTCGCGCAGCGAATCCCACGCCGCCGCGCTGAGGAACAAGGTGACCGCGCTCAACACGACGTCGTCGTCGGCGCGGCCCCGGACCACCGGGCCGAACAATCGCTCCACGTCCTGGCGACCGACGTCGCGGCCGGCGCGCAGGACGTCGGCCAACGCGGGTGAGACCGGCGCCCACTGCTCGGCGGCGCGCCGCACCGCCCCGAAGTTCTCGTGGATCGCGACGCGTTGTTGGGTGGCCGCGGCGATGCGTTCGGTGAGTGGCAGGCCGGCGTCGACCGGCTTGAGCAGTGACGCCATCTGTTCGGTGTGGCGGGCGGCGGCCGCCCGGAACAGGTCGTCGAGGTCGTCGAAGTGGACGTACACCGATCGCACCGAGATGCCGGCCCGATCGGCGATCTCCCGGGCGGTCGGCCGTCCGACCCCCGAGGCGGCCAGCTCCAGGACCGCCGCGACGACCGAATCCCGCGTGCGCTGCGCCCGGGCGGACCGGCCGTCGACTGCGGAAGCGCTCGTCATCCGCGGCACGGTAGATGTCATTACACGCACCGTGCAACGTCGTGGGTTGATTGCACTACGGAACGATGCGATACACGAGCGAAGCGGTCGCGATCACCCTGTCGTCGGGGTCGGTGACGCGGATGTCGGTGAAGGCGAGATCCTTGCCGCGCTTCACACACCGGGCCTGTCCGACCAGATCGGTGCCGCGGGCTGCACCGACATAGTTGACCGTGAGGGAGACTGTCGCGGCACGCGCGCCCTTGTCGAAGTCGTGGCCGGCCCAGACCGCGGCAGCGCCGGTCGTGTCGATCAGGGACGCGATCGCGCCGCCGTGGACGGCCTTGCCGTCGTTGGTGAGCGTCGGCGAGAAGGGGAGCCGGAGCCGGGCCCCGGCCGGTGACCATTCCTCGACGACCAGACCGAGGGTCGAGATGAACGGCGTCCGGACCATGGCGTCGCGGAGGAACGATCGTCGCTCGGCCTGTTCCGCCTCGGTGAGACTCATGGCGTGCCGATCTTGGCGGCGGCGAGTTCTCGCAGTTCGAACTTCAGCACCTTCCCGGTTGCGTTGAGGGGCAGCTCGTCGACGATCTCGACGTACCGCGGTGCCTTGAAGTTGGCCATCGTGTCCCGGCACCACGCGATCAGTTCGTCCGCGGTCGGCGTGGCTCCCGGACGCGGCACGACGAACGCCATCCCGACTTCACCCATCCGGGCATCGGGGACCCCGATCACCGCGACCTGCGCGATCGCGTCGTTCGCCAGCATGAGGTTCTCGATCTCGGCCGGATAGGCGTTGAACCCGCCGACGATGAACATGTCCTTGGTCCGGTCGGTGATCCGGATGTAGCCGCGTTCGTCCATGACCCCGATGTCGCCGGTGTGCAGCCAGCCATCCGGGTCGATCGCGGCCGCGGTCTCCTCGGGGTCGTCGAAGTAGCCCCGCATCACGTTGTAGCCCCGCACGACGATCTCGCCCGGTTCACCCCGCGGGACCTCGGTGCCGCGCTCGTCCACGACGAGCACCTCGACATCGGGAATCGCGCGGCCGCTCGTGGTGGCGATGGTCTCGGGGTCGTCGTCGTACCGGCACATGGTGGCGATGCCGGAGGCCTCGGTCAGGCCGTAGCCCGTGATGATCGTCTCGAAGGTGAGCTCGTCGCGCATGCGCGTGATCAGCTCGACGGGAATCGCGGCGGCGCCCGTGACCGCGAGCCGCAGCGACGACAGGTCGTATTCGGCGCGCCGGGGATGGTCGAGGATCGTGTGGAACAGGGTCGGGGGTCCAGGGAGCATCGTGATCTGTTCGCGGTGGACCCGTTCCAGCACCTGGTCGACGTCGAACACGGGCTGGGGATGGATGGTCGCTCCGGTCATCAGCGCACTCAGCCAGCCGGCCTTGTAGCCGAACGCGTGGAAGAACGGATTCACGATCAGGTAGCGGTCGCCCTCCCGGAGGCCGACGACATCGCTCCAGGCCTGGAACGCACGCAACGTCGCGCCGTGCGTCTCCATGACGCCCTTCGGATTGCCGGTCGTGCCGGAGGTGAACAGGATGTCCGAGAGATCGTCGGCGGTGAGGGCGGCGACCCGGGCGTCGATCTCGGCATCGGCGTCGGCCGCGGCCGTGGCGAGGAACTCGTCCCAGCTGCCCGGGCCCGCGCTGCGCAGGGACACGATCGTCACCAGGTCGGGCAGGTCGGCGTGCGGGTCGACCGCGCTCGACAACAACGCGGTGTAGTCCGTCCCGAGGAACTCGCCCATCGTGATCAATGCCCGGGCGTTGCTGCGTTCGAGGATGTACGCCGCCTCGACGCCCTTGTACCGGGTGTTCAACGGGACCAGCACGCCACCGGCGAGGTGGATCCCGAGCGCGGCCGGGATCCACTCCCAGACGTTGGGAGCCCAGATCGCCACCCGATCACCAGGCTGCACCCCGGCGGCGATGTACGCCCCGGCGGCCCGCCGGGCGACGGTCTCCAGTCCGGCCCAGGAGATGACGGTGTCCCCGTCGTAGATCGCGGGAGTGTCGCCGCGGGTGACGGCCGCGTGGTGCAGCAGGTTCGGGATCGTTCCCCATTCGATGTCGGCCCGGGTCACTGGCACACTCCTTCGTGCGGTAGGTCGCGGAGGCTAGTGGTCGCGAATTCGGCGGTGCAGTTGCCACCGCAGTTCCTACGATGCCCGGATGGGCGCACTCGATATCGACACGACGGTCCGCGGTGGCGACGGTCGGTACACGGCAACGGTCTCGCGTGATTGGGAGATCTGGGGTCCCAACGGCGGGTACATGGCGGTCCTCGCGTTGCGGGCGGCCGGTGCCCACACGGACCTCCTCCGGCCGGCGTCGTTCGCGGGGCACTTCCTCGGCGTCGCCGAGTTCGACGACGTGGACATCACCGTTCGCACCCTGCGGCGCACGAAGCGGGTGGAGTCCATGGCGGTGTCGATGACCCAACACGACCGGCCGATCCTCGAGGCGATGGTGTGGGTGGTGACCGAAGGCGACGGACTCGTCCACGACGCGTGGTCGCCGCCCGCGGTGGCGGCACCCCACGAACTTCCGACGATGGCCGACCGGATGGCCGACGAGGCGCCGGGGTTCCGGTTCTGGGACAACCTCGAATGCCGGCCCTGTGACTGGATCGACGACTGGGACAACCGCGCGCCCGGCGAGTTCCACGAGAACACCTGGTACCGGTTCGTTCCCACCGCGACCTTCAGTGACCCGTTCGTGGACGCCGGGCGGTCGCTCCTCGTCCTCGACACCGTGTTCTGGCCCGTCGCCATGCGCGGTCATGTCGAGAATGCCGGCTGGTACGCGCCGAGTATCGACATCCAGGTCCGGTTCCACGCCGCGGCCCCGGAGCGGGAGTACCTGCTCACCGACGTGCACTCGCCGGCCGCCCACGACGGACTCGTCAGCGGTGTCGGCGCGATCTGGTCCGACGACGGGCGCCTGCTGGCTACCGGCGGGCAGCAGATGCTCTGCCGGCCGCGCGCGTTGAACCCCAACCCCGGTCAGCGCGACTGACCTGCGGTCCTCCGGCGCAGGCGCGGGCGCCGGGAAGGTCAGGCGGTAGCCTCCGACTCCGTTCGGAGATCGGAACACAGAGGAGTGCGCGGCGGATGGTCGACCTGGTGATTCGAGGGGCAACGGTGGTCGACGGCACGGGGACGCCGGCCCGCGTGGCCGACGTCTCGGTGGCCGACGGGCGTATCGCCGAGGTCGGTGCCGTCGACGCGACCGGCGCTCGGACGATCGATGGCGACGGGCTGATGGTCACCCCCGGATTCGTCGACCCGCACACCCACTACGACGCCCAGCTGTTCTGGGATCCGACGGCGTCGCCGAGCAACGTGCACGGGGTCACGTCCGTGATCGGCGGGAACTGCGGCTTCACGCTCGCGCCGCTGCACGCCGAAGATGCCGACTACCTGCGTCGGATGATGGCGAAGGTCGAAGGCATGCCGCTCGCCGCACTCGAACACGGGGTCGACTGGAACTGGGAGACCTTCGGCGAGTACCTGGACCGACTCGACGGTGCGGTCGCGGTCAACGCCGGATTCCTCGTCGGCCACTGTGCGCTCCGCCGGTACGTGATGGGGACCGAGGCCGTCGGCCGGGAGGCGACCGCGGACGAACTGGCGACCATGGTCGCCGAGTTGCACCGGGCGATCGAGGCCGGTGGCCTCGGTTTCTCGACGACGCTCTCGAAGACGCATTCCGACGGTGACGGGCAGCCGGTCGCGTCGCGCTGGGCGAGCGAGGCCGAGGTGCTGGCGCTGTGTGCGGCCGTGGCGGAGCACGAGGGCACCACGCTCGAAGGCATCATCGACGGGTGTCTGGACCAGTTCGCGGACGACGAGATCGAACTGCTGGCGAAGATGTCGGCCGCCGGTCAACGGCCGATCAACTGGAACGTGCTGACCGTCGACTCGCGGGTACCCGATCGGGTGCCCCGGCAGCTCTCGGCCGCGGATCGCGCCGCGGCGCTCGGCGGCCGGGTCGTCGCGCTGACCATGCCGGTGCTCGTGCCGATGAACATGAGCTTCCTGAACTACTGCGCGTTGTTCATGCTGCCCGGCTGGAACGACGTCATGGGCCTGCCCGTGCCCGAACGCATCCAGCGGCTGCGCGACCCCGAGACGCGACAGTGGATGGACGCCCGGGCCAACAGCGAGGAGGCCGGCGTGTTCCGTCGCCTCGCCGACTGGACCAACTACGTGATCGGCGACACGTACTCCGACGTGAACGAGGGGCTGAAGGGCCGGACGGTGGCGGCGATCGCGGCCGAACGCGGCACCGCGCCGTTCGACACGTTGGTGGATCTCGTCATCGCCGACGATCTCCGCACGATCCTGTGGCCCATCGCCCCCGACGGCGACCCGGCGTCCTGGGCGTTGCGCAAGACGGTGTGGGAGGACGGTCGTGCGATGCTGGGCGGGTCCGACGCCGGCGCCCACCTGGATCGGATGTGCGGCGCGCCGTACACGACCCGGTTCCTCGGCGACATGCTCCGGGGACGTCAGCTCGTGAGCATCGAGGACGCGGTCCGGATGATCACGCGCGACCCGGCGGCGCTCTTCGGACTGCGGGACCGGGGCGTCATCACGCCCGGTGCGGCCGCCGATCTCGTGGTGTTCGACCCGACGACGATCGGCTCGGAAGCGGCCACGCTGGTCTCGGACCTTCCCGGCGGGACGGCACGGCTCACGGCCGACGCCATTGGCGTGGAGCACGTGTTCGTCAACGGCGTGGAGACGGTCCGCAGCAATCGGGCCACCGGAGCCACCCCGGGGTCGATCCTGCGATCAGGTCGCGACACGCGCACCGTGTCGACGGTCTGACGGCGGCGAGGAGCGACCGCGCGTGTCGCAGCTCGCGTCCGACTACCAGGCGGCGCGCCGCGCGTTTCTCGACGCGGCTGCGGACGTGGGTGCCCAGCTGACCCACCTCGACCATCCGCTCGTCGGTCCCGACGGCGGCGCGCTCGCGACCGACGTCGCGGTGTTGGGCCCGGTCGACGCACCCAACCGGATGCTCGTCGTCTCGGGCACCCACGGCGTCGAGGGCTTCGCCGGCAGTCTGTGCCAGTCGACGTGGTTGCGTGACGGCGTACAGCTACCGGACTCGGTGGCGCTGGTCATGGTCCATGCGATCAACCCGTACGGGTTCGCCTGGATTCGTCGGGTCAACGAGGACAACGTCGACCTCAACCGGAACTGCATCGATTTCTCGCGACCGTGGCCGGCCAACGCCGGCTACGACGAACTGGCCGACGCGTTGGTGCCGCCGCGCTGGGATGCGGCGACGCGCGAGGCCACGACCGCCGAACTCCTCGAGTTCGCGACCGCCCACGGCTTCGACGGCCTCCAGGCGGCGGTGAGCGGCGGGCAGTACCGCCACCCCAGGGGGGTGTTCTTCGGCGGGCAGGCCCCGGTCTGGTCCCAGCACACACTGCGCACGATCGTGCGTGACCATCTCGCGGACGCAACCCGGGTCGCGATCCTGGATCTGCACACCGGGCTCGGCGAGTTCGGCGACCGGGAGCTGATCGCCGGCCATCCCGACGAATCCGCCCGCCGTCTGCTCGACGAGTGCTTCGACGACTACCGCGTCCCGGCCGACGGCACCTCGGTGTCGGCCGATGTCCAGGGCGACGTGCTCGACGGCATGGTGGGGTGGATGCCGGGCGCCGCCGTCGCCGGGGTCGCGATCGAATGGGGGACGGTCGACGTCATCACGGTGTCGGAGGCGTTGCGGGCCGACGCCTGGCTCCACGGGTACGGAGATCCGACCGGGCCCGACGCCTCGGCGATCAAGGCCCAGCTGCGGGCCGCGTTCGCGCCCGACGACCCTCGGTGGGCCGATCGGGTCGTGGAACAGTTCGGCGCAGTGCGCGATCGGGCGCTGGACGGTCTCGCCTGAGCGGAGCTTCGCCCGTTTCCGTCAGCCGATGGTCGGGTGGTGCGGGGTGCGCCCGATCGACGTCGGAATCACCGAGAGGTCCCGCCGGCGTGACTCGGCCTCCGCCGCGCGTCCGATGACGACGATGGTCACCCCGAGTGCGGCCATGACCGCCGCGGGGACCACGAGCCAGTCGCCGGTCGAGAGCACGACACCGATCACGCCGACCCATCCGCCGAGTGGCAACAGTGCCAGCGTCGGCAGCGCCCAGAAGACGACGATGGTCACGATGCCGGTCGTGATCATCCAGCGACCGATGCGCATGAGCGCCCGGTTGCGACGTTCCGTCAGCGCCAGTGCGATGGAGACGAGCAGCACCGCGATCGCGGCGAGCGCGCCGGCGAGCTTGCCGACGAGTTCGAGCGGGCGCCGAAGGTCCGGCACGTTGCCGCGGTCGACGCGGAGTTGCAGTCCTTCGGGGGGTACGCCGCCGCTCGCGCGGATCGCCTGATCGACGAGCGCGGGGTCGAGGACGACGTCGCCGCTGGCGCCCTGGGCGAGCTGTCCGTAGATGTTCGGCCACGCCAGCGCGAACGCCTCCTGGAACGCCTCACTGTCCACGGCGCGGTCGGCGATGTCGTTCGCCCGGTTGAGGTCGATGGGTGAGGGCGCGGTCGCGCGCGGCGCGATCGCGTCGGAGATCTGGTAGGCGAACTCGGTGCGGATCGGCTCACTCTTCGCCAGCTCGTGCCCCTCGGCGTCGAGCCGGGTCTCGTCGCGCAGCGTCGTCGAGATCGCGAAACACGCGGCGGCCGCGACCGCGCACACCAGGCCCAGGACCAACAGTGAGGAGGGAGAAGGCCGGCGCGTCGCCATGGCCATCTATCGGCAGCGAATGCTTCGAGGTGAAGCACGATTCGGGAGCAATCACCGGGCAGAAAAATGCCCCGGAGCGGCCGGCGAGCCGGGCAGGGAGGCCCGCGGCCTGCTCCCGGGGCGCCACCAGTGTGCACCATCGGAGCACCCGATGCGAACCGAATCCGCAAATATTGTCCGAACGCGAACCTTGGATTCGACGGTGCGTCGGCGGGGGACCACCGTCGGTGGTCGGAGGGGCGCCGCTAGCCTCCGGCGCTATGGAAATCGTCGAAGGAATCCCCGCCGGCATGGTCGAACTCGAGGCGCAACTCACCGGATCCGGTGGGTTCTTCGAGACCCGCGAGGAGGCGGTGGCGGGGGAGACGATGACGGTCTTCGCCGGCCGACTCCCGTCGCTGCGGGCCGCGCTCGAGGCGTCCGCCGGCTTCGGTGACCGGGAGTACGTGATCTTCGCCGACCGGGAGCAGCGTCGGGTCGTGACCCACGCGGAGCACCTCCGTGCGGTCGCGTCGGTGGCGCAGGTGCTCCACGACGAATACGGAGTGCGCGCGGGTGATCGAGTGGCGATCCTGGCCGCGAACTGTCCCGAGTGGATCGTGACGTTCTGGGCGACGGTGAGTCTCGGCGCGATCGCGGTCGGGCTGAACGGATGGTGGGTCGGCGACGAGATCCGCTACGGGATCGCGGACTGCGACCCGAAGGTGCTGGTGGCGGACCGCAAGCGTCTCGATCGACTCGACGGAGAAGACCCGGGCGTCCCCACGATCGTGATCGAGGACGAGTTCGACCGGTTGTGGCACGCCCATCCGGACGCGGCGCTGCCGACGCAGCCGATCGCCGAGGACGATCCCGCGCTGATCCTCTACACGAGCGGGACAACCGGCCGGCCCAAGGGTGCGGTCAACACTCACCGTAACGTCATCGCCGCGATCGGCATGTCGTTCTTCCACGGTGCTCGGCTGGCGATGCTCAACCCGGGACCGCCGGACGCGCTGCCCGTGTGCCAGTTGGTGACCTACCCGCTGTTCCACGTCAGCGGACTCCACATGGGGGCGGTCGCATTCATGATGAGCGGGATCCGGTCGGTGTGGACGATGGGTCGCTTCGACGAGGAACTCGTGATGGAGTTGATCCAGGAGGAACGGATCACCGGTTGGTCGTACACGGTCACGATGCTGCACCGGGTCATCCATCATCCTCGGCTCGCCGAGTACGACCTCACCAGCTTGCGGAGTGGCGGCGGTGGCGGTTCGGCGTTCTCACCGGCACTGTTGGAACGGGCGCGCACCGCGATCCCGAATCTGCGTGGCGTCATGGGCGTGGGCTACGGCCAGACCGAATGTGCCGCGCTGGCCACGATCAACGCCGGTGAGGAGCTACTCGCCTTCCCGGAATCGGCGGGACGTCCCTTGCCGACGGTCGAGATCCAGATCCGTGACGAGGACGGTGGGGTACTGCCCGACGGGGAGGACGGCGAGATCTTCATCCGCGGACCGATGGTGATGCCCGGCTATTGGCGTCGGCCCGAGGAGTCCGCCGCCACCATCCTCCCCGGAGGTTGGCTGCGGAGCGGCGACATCGGTCGCATGGAGGGCGGTCGGCTGTACCTGGCCACCCGCAAGCGTGACCTCATCCTGCGCGGGGGCGAGAACGTCTACCCGATCGAGATCGAGAACCGGTTGGAAGCCCATCCCGGCGTGGCGGAGGTCGCGGTGATTCCCGTCGATCACGAAGCGCTCGGGCACGAGGTCAAAGCCGTCGTCGTGCCCGCCCCCGGTGCGACGTTGGACACCGCGGAGTTGGCGAGCTTCTGTGGTCAGACGCTCGCGGCGTTCAAGGTGCCGTCGGTCTGGGAGATCCGGACCGAACCGCTCCCGCGCAACGCGACCGGCAAGGTGGTCAAAGCGGTGTTGATGGACGACGCCGAGCTGCAGTTCGCGGAGGAGTGACGATGGCACTGGACCTGCACGAGCTCGTGGCGCCGGATCGGACTGCCCTCGTCCTCCAGGAAGTCCAGAACGGTGTCGTCGGGACGCCGTCGGTGCTGCCGGAGCTCGCGGCGGCGGCCGCGGCGGTCGATCTCGTCGGCCACTGCGCGCAACTCGCCGCCCGCGCCCGGGAGTTGGGCGTCCCGGTGTTCCACTGCACGGCCGAGACCCGCGACGACCTCGTCGGCGCGAACCGGAACGCGCGCCTCTTCGCCGGGGTGCAGAAGGCGCCGCTGCGGCTCTCGCCGGGATCCGATGCCGTGTCGGTGCCGGCCGCGATTGGCACCGACGGACGCGACGTGGTGCTTCCTCGTCATCACGGGCTCGGGCCCATGACCGGCACCCAGCTCGACCCGATGTTGCGCAACCTCGGCGTGACGACCATCGTCGGCGTCGGGGTGTCGGTGAACATCGGGATGACCAACTTCGCGTTCGACGCCGTGAATCGCGGGTATCAGTTCGTCATGCCCACCGACGCGGTCGCCGGTGTACCCGCCGACTACGCGGCTGCGGTGATCGCGAACACCCTGGCGCTGGTGGCGACGCTCACGACGACCGCGGCGATCCTGGACGCGTGGGCGGGATGATCAGTCGACGGTGCGGACGACGTCGCCGCGCCGCACGGTTCCGGCCGTGACCACCTCGGCGTAGACCCCGAGGCACGCGGACGTCCCGAGTCCGCCGAACTCCTGCTGGTTGTGGGTCGCCAACGCCTGGAGCACGGAACGGTCGCGCTCGAGTTCGGCCTGGGCCAGCGTGGTCATCACACACCGGGTGGCGTTGTCGGAGATCCGAATGACAGCCTCGTCGCCGATCGCGAGCTCGGCGCCGACCCAGTCGGTGTCGACGAAACCCTCGGCCGAGCCGGTGTCGATCACGAAGTTGGGCCGGAACCGACGGACGTCGATGGCGGCGTCCGGTGCGAGGTCCCGCAGGGCGGCGAGCGACGCCGTCGAGATGAGGTGCAGCGCGGCCAGGTCGACGAACGAGGTCTTCTCGGTGCTCATCGCCACCGGGAGTGCGAGCGTCATGTTGGAGATGACCAGCCCGTCCATGTCCGGCCACTCGGCGTCGTACTGGGCGTCGACGGTCTCCGCCCGGGCGAGGGTCACGTCGCGGCCGACGTAGGTGGACAGGACCCGGGCGTGGTCGGGGTCCGACGAGACGACGGTCGAACCGTCGGGCGTGACCATGGTGACCACGGCGCCGGGGTCGTCGCTGTCGACGGACGCCAGCACGTCCAGCAGCGCCCGGTAGGGGCGCGGCAACTTCGCGCTCGCCACCTTGCCCGTCCCGGTCTCCTGGACTGCCCAGCCCCGGTCGTTGGCGATCCCGCCACTGCCGACCGCGGCGGTGTCGAGTCGTTCACCACCCATCGACTTGACCGGGTACCGCCAGACCTCGCTGATCGTTCCGATGCTCATGTCCGCGAATCTCCCACAATCTTGTCTGCCCGTCCGGCTCTGGTCGCGAGTCGCTCACCCCCGACTTTTGAACGAAGTTGTACCGCCGGCTGTACAACTTCGTTCAAAAGTCAGGCCGGGGAGCGGAGCGGGGCTCGAGCGGCCTGTGACGAAGTCACATGAGCGGGAGAATGAGAACAGGTTCTAGTCTTGGCGGCGATGACGACTGCACAGGCCAACGAGGACTTTCGACTGCTGATCGGCGGTGAGTGGGTCGCTGGGGATCGCGGCACCTACCCGATCATCAACCCCGCGACCGAGGAGGTCGTCGGTGAGGCGCCCGAGGCGTCGGCCGCGCAGGCCGAGGCGGCAGCCGAGGCGGCTCGGGACGCGTTCGACTCGTGGTCGCGGACGACGCCGGAGGAGCGGGCCAACCTGCTCGACGCCGCGGGCAAGGCGCTGCTGGCGCGGCGCGACGAGTTCATCCCGCTCGTGATCGCCGAGACCGGGTGTACCGCGACGGTGGGCAAGTCGATGCAGGTGCCCCAGGCGGCGGTGCGGTTCCAGCGTTACGCACGCGGCGCGTTCGAACCCATGGTGATCCCGCTCCCGCCCGGTGAGGTCGCGGCCACGCCGCTCGCGCCCGGCGGTTTGATCGGCGCGATCGCCCGCCGTCAGCCGGTCGGGGTGGTCGCGTGCATCACGTCGTACAACTTCCCGATCGTGAACATGGTCGGCAAGATCGCCCCCGCCCTCGCGACCGGGAACACCGTGGTCGTCCGGCCGGCCGGCCAGGATCCGCTGGCCATCGTCAAGCTCGTCGCCCTCCTCGAAGAGGTCGGGTTCCCGCCCGGCGTCGTCAACATCGTCACCGGCTCGACCCCCGAGAGTGGGGAAGCGCTCGTCGCCTCGCCGAACGTCGACATGGTCAGCTTCACCGGGTCGAGCGCCGTCGGGGCGCGCATCGGGGAGGTCGCCGGGCGCGGGATGAAGCGACAACTGCTGGAGCTCGGTGGGAAGGGCGCGGCGCTCGTGCTCGACGACGCCGACGTCAAGAACGCGGTCGGCATGATCGGCTCGGTGTGGACGTTCCACTCCGGTCAGATCTGCACGGCGCCCACCCGTGCGATCGTCCACCGTTCGATCTACGACCAGGTCGTCGCCGGGCTCGGCAAGATGGCCGGCATGCTGCCCGTCGGCGATCCCCTGGAGCCCGGCACGGTCGTCGGGCCGGTCATCACCGAGGCGCACCGCGGCCGTATCGAGGGGTACATCGCGTCCGGTACCGAGGAAGGTGGCGAGATCGTCGCCGGCGGCGGCCGTCCGGCGCACATGGAGAAAGGCTGGTACGTCGAGCCGACGCTGATCGCCGGGTGCCGCAACGACATGCGGGTCGTGCAGGAGGAGATCTTCGGCCCGGTGATCGTCGCGATCCCGTTCGACGACGACGACGAGGGCATCGCGCTCGCCAACGGCACCGAGTTCGGCCTGTACGACTACGTCTTCTCCGGCGACAGTGGCCGCGCCATGGCGGTGAGCCGACGCATGCGGGCCGGCAACATCGGGATCAACACGGTGCAGCGCAACCAGGAGACGCCGTTCGGCGGAACGAAGCAGTCGGGCGTCGGCCGCGACGGCGGCTCGTTCGGGCTGCACGCCTACACCGACCTGCAGTCGGTCGTCTGGCCGTCCTGATGGAGTTCGGGGTCTTTCATTCCGGTCACGTTCCGGCGCAGCCGAACCCGGACGCGCAGCGGGGGTTGGAACACGCTCGCCTGTTGGCCGAGGTCGAGGTCGCGGTCACGGCCGATCGCGCCGGGTTCAAGTACGGCTGGTTCACCGAGCATCACTTCCTGCGCGAGTACTCGCACATCTCCGCCAACGAAGTGCTGATGGGCTACGTCGCCGCGCGTACCGCGCGGATCCACCTCGGCTCGGGGATCTTCAACATCACGCCCCCGGTGAATCACCCGGCCCGGGTGGCGGAGCGGGTCGCGATGTTGGATCACCTGAGCGGGGGCCGCTTCGAACTCGGCGTGGGTCGCGGCTCGTCGAGCACCGAGTACCAGGGCTTCGGTATCCCCGACGGGGACACGACCCGGGATCTGTTCGACGAGACGCTCCCGGAGTTGGTGCGCATGCTGCGGACCGACCCCTACGAGTACGCGGGCGACGCGTTCTCGATGCCGTCCCGCAGCGTGTTGCCGCGCACCTTCACGCAGCCGCACCCACCGCTCTGGTTGGCCTGTGGCAGCCCGGCCACGTTCGAGAAGGCCGGACGCCTCGGCATGGGCGCGCTGTGCTTCACGTTGGGCGAGCCCGAGGATCTGGCACCGCTGATCGAGACCTACCGGACCGCCATCTCGCAGTGTGACGAACCGGTCGGCGGCTTCGTCAACGAGAACGTCGCGTGCGTGAGCATGTTGTTGTGTCTCGAGGATCGGAACCGGGCGATCGACCTCTGGACCGACATCGGCGCGTCGCACTATCAGTCCCTCGTGGTGCGCTGGCTGGACTCGATTCCGCTCCCGGTCGAGGTCGACCGCGCGAACTTCACGGTTCCGGAGCCCAACGCCACGGATCTGGTCGCCGACGTCGCCGCCGGTCGGCGCAGCCTCGGTGCTCCCGAGGACGTGGCTCGCTCCGTCGAACGGTGGGAGTCCGCCGGAGCCGACCAGTTGATCTTCGGCGTCCTCAACAACACCCTGCCGCTGGAGATCGCGCAGGAGTCGCTGGAACTGTTCGGTCGCACGGTGCTGCCGGACTTCGACCGCGATCCGATGCACTCCACGACCCGTCAACGAGAGGCGCAGTGTTCATGAGTCACGAAACGGTGTCGGTCGTACCCGAGGGCGCACTGGTCTACGGGATGCAGCTCCCGGTGCAGGCGTTGTCGCTCCTCACCTCGAGCCCGTGGGAGCGCGAGGGGGCCGGTCCGGACGAGCTGTTGGCCGCGGCCCAGGCGGCCGACGATGCCGGGTTCTTCTACGTCGCGGTGTGCGATCACATCGCGATCCCGCGCGAGAAGGCTGACGCGATGTCGACGACCTGGTACCACCCGGTCGCCACGCTGGCGTGGATCGCGGGCCAGACCCGCACCGTGCGCCTCATGACCAACGTGCTCGTGCCCGCCTACCGCCATCCGCTCGAGACCGCGAAGGCATTCGCCACCCTCGACCGCCTGTCGAACGGCCGGGTGATCCTCGGGGTCGGCGCCGGGCACGTGGAAGGCGAGTTCGACGTGCTGGGGATCCCCTTCGCCGAGCGCGGCCGGATCACCGACGAGGCCGTCGACGGCATCGTGGAGTCCTGGCTCGACGAGTTCGTCGGCGACGTGGGGTTGTCACCCCGGCCGGTGCAACAGCCGCGACCACCGGTCTGGATCGGCGGATCGTCGAAGCCGGCCCTCCGGCGGGTGGCGGTGCGCGGCGACGGCTGGATTCCCCAGGGCACACCGAAGAAGTTGATGCCCGAGTCCATTGCCTACATCCAGGAGCACGCCGAACAGCTCCGACCGGGAGCGAAGTTCGACATCGGCGTCATCACCGAGATGATCCACGTCGGTGCGCCGACGTGGGACGTGCCGAAGTACACGCGCGCCGGTAGTCCGGACGCGATTGCCGACGCGCTGAACGAGTACGGCGCGATGGGCGTCTCGCACCTGCAAGTGCGCTTCGCGGCGCGATCCATCGACGAACTCTGCGACCAGATGGCGCGCTTCGGTGCCGAGGTCGGCCCCCTTCTCTCTCGCTGAACGGAGCATCCTCATGGCATATCTCACGATGCGTCACGACTTCCGCGCCCCGCGCGACGGTTCGTCCACCCAGGCCGAGATCTACACCGCGGCCATGGACCAGTTCCGGTGGGCCGACGAGCACGGCTTCGATTTCGCGGTCGTCTCCGAGCATCACGGCTTTCACGACGGCTGGATGTCGGCGCCGATCACCGCAGCCGCGGCGATCGTCGGCGCCACCACGCGGATCCCGGTCCTGCTGTCGGCCGTGCTCGTGCCGCTGCACGACCCGATCCGACTCGCCGAGCAGTTGGTCGTCCTCGACCACCTGAGTCGCGGCCGGGTGTGGGCCGTCGCCGGGGCCGGCTACCGGCCCGAAGAGTTCGCGATGGCGGGCGTGAACATCAAACGCCGCGGCGCGATCCTGGAGTCACACCTCGAGGTCATGCTGCAGGCGTTCACCGGCGAACCGTTCGAGTACGAAGGCCGGACGGTGCAGGTCACGCCGCGCAGCTTCACCGATCCGCACCCGCCGATCCTGGTGGGCGGGGGAGTCGAAGCGGCGGCCCGCCGGGCCGCGCGCCTGCGGTTGCCGATGATGCCGATGAACAACGATCCCCAGCTCGCGGAGTGGTACGCGGACGAGGCGCAGAAGGTCGGCTTCGAAGGTGGGTTCGTGATGCGCCCGTCGGGTCCGACGTTCATCCACGTGACCGAGGATCCCGATCGCACGTGGGCCGAGATCGGCCCCTACGTCCTCGACGAGGCCCAGACCTACGCCAGCATCCAGACCGGCGGCCAGCACTCGACGCCGATGGTCGACGCCGAGTCGGTCGAGGACCTCAAGGCGTCGCCGCAGGTGTTGGTCGGTACACCGGACGAGATCGTCGAAGCCGCCAGTCGGGTGGCGGACGGCGGGGCGTTGACGTTCAACCCCCTCGCCGGCGGGCTGCCTCCGAAGCTGGCGTGGGAGAGCCTCGAACTCTTCGCCGCCGAGGTGTTGCCCCGCCTCCCGTAGTTCGCCCGGTCGTCAGTTCCCGGGAAAGAAGGCGAACACGAATCCGGCGACGGCGATGGTCAGCGTCCCGATGCTGACCATGCGGAACGCATGGGCGTCGAGGGTGTCGCCCTGATACCGCGCGTGGGTGCGCAGACGGGCCGCCGACCACAGGCTCGCGAGGAACGCGACGGCCGCGCCGGCGAGCACGAAGAGGATCACCGCATGGTTGCCCTGATCGAGCGGCCACAGCCGCCGGCCGATCGCCGCGAGGGCGACCAGGTAGGCCATGCCGGTGCGATTCCACGCGAGCACCGTGCGTTCGGGAGCGAGGCCGTCGTCGTCCTCCGCGAGTGCCTCGCCCATCAGGTCTCGAACGCCCCGAGCAGGACGGCGATGAGCGCGATGACCCCGATGCCGATGGAGAGCACGAGGGGCATGGGCGACCGGGGCAGCGGGTCGCCCCGACGCATCGCGGCCTGGTTCTGCTGCCAGGACCGGTAGCTCGTGATGGCGAGGACCGCGCCGAGCGTGATCAGCGGCAGCCCGAGCAGGCGCCGGCCGAACGCGATGCCGAACTTGGGAAGGAGCTGGGTCGCGGCGACCCCGGTGGCGATGAGAGCCAGCGCGGTGCGGTTCCAGGCGAGGAACGTGCGCTCGTTCGCGTACGTGAAGCGGACGTCCGGCTCGACCTCGGCCGGGGGATCGGGAGTGGGATGGTCGTTCGAAGCACTGTCGGTCATAGATGGGCACACGGTGCCCGGTGGAGCGTATCCAGTTCGGCCGAGCCGGCCGGCTCATGCCCCCCAGGGGATCGATGCACTGGTCCAGTGAGTCAGGGTCGGGAGGTCCTCCTCGGTGTGGGCATGGCGCGGCGGCGTCTCGAACGTGGCCGTCGGGCGACACCGCAGGACGACCCGATCCTCCTGGACGGCGCCCTCGGCCACGAGTCCGCGCAACGACTCGTCGATCGGCGAGCCGGTCATCACTCCGGCAACCCCCATCATCACGTCGACGACGACGTCGGGGTCCGTCTCGACGGCAGCGTCGCAGTACACCTGCAAGTAGGTCGGTGGCCACTGTTCGTCGAGAACGCACAACGAGATCTTCGGGTTGCGCGCGACGGCTTTCGCCTTGGCGCGGTCGGCCATCGTCGACACGAGGATGTCATCACCGTCCATGACGTAGTACACGATCGACATCGCGGGACCTTCGGTCCGGCGGGCGTAGCCCAGGACCGCCGTGCGGTGGTCGCGGACGAACTGACGGCGTTCTTCAGGATTCATGATGCAGTCTCCAGATCGGTGGGCGCAATGAACTCGAGCGGGGGTGGCGGGCCCCAGGCGTACAGGGCGCGCGAGTCGGTCAGCTGGCGCGGCGTCCACGCGCTCGGATCGGCGATGACATCGAGATCGGCGTAGTACTCGGCGAACGTTCCCGCCGGGTCACGCAGGTACCAGAAGAAGTTGGATCCGAGGTAGTGCCGCCCGAGGCCCCACACGTGGCGGTGCGGGTCGCCGGCGAGCAGGTGCCCGGCGCCGCGGCCGATCTCGTCGACGTCGTCGACCTGCCAGGACGTGTGGTGGACGTAGGTGCTCGGCGCATCCTGGACGAGCACGTTGTGGTGGTCGGTCGAGCAGCGCAGGAACGCGGCGACGCCCGGGATCTCGTCACTGATCGCAAAGCCGAGCCCCTCGGTGAAGAGGCGTTGGGTGGCCGCATGGTCGGGCGATCCGATCACGACGTGCCCGAGCTTGCGGGGCCGGACCGGCCCGGTCCGATCGACCGGTTCCGCTCGTGCGTCGGTGCGGCGCACCGTGCCCGGACCGTTGCTCGCCGGCACCGGTCGGGGTGTACTCACGATCGCTTCCGCCACGCGGATCACGACGGCCATGTCGGTGATCGGATCCTCGGTGCGGAGCTCGTCGCCGTCGCGATCGGCCGCGAAACCGGCGGCCGCGAGCCGCGCGCCGAGCTCCTCGAGATCGGTGGGGTCGGCGGCGCCGAGTCCCAGTTCCGTCACCCGGCGGCGGTCGCCTTCGACGAGTCGGAGTTGCTCGCCACCGTCGACGGTGGCGAAGCGGTCGTCCCGCGTCGCCATCAATCCGAACTCGGAGTAGAAGTCGGCGACTGCGGCCGCATCCGGGGCGGCGAGCGTGACGTGGGTGAGTCGGTGGAGGGCCATGGTGGGTTCCTACCTCTCGGCGACGTCGGGCAGGGTGGGGGTGCCGGCCGGTTCGGCGACGATCGGATTCTCGAGCCGTCCGATCCCGTCGACCTCGACGACAACGGTGTCACCCGGTTCCAGCCACCGGGAGGGTTGGCGCAGCATGCCGACGCCCGCCGGTGTGCCCGTCGCGATGATGTCGCCCGGTTCGAGCGTGAACGCGGTGGACAGCGTTTCGATCTGCTGGGCACAGTCGAAGATCATCCCGGCGGTCGTCGCATCCTGGAGCAGTTCGCCGTTCACCCAGGTCCGCAGCCCGAGGGCCTGCGGGTCGGAGATCTCATCGGCCGTGACGATCCAGGGTCCGATCGGCCCGTGGGTGTCGAAGCTCTTGCCGAGGGTCATGGTCGGGGAACGCAGTTGCCAGTCGCGCACCGTGATGTCGTTCACGACGGTGTATCCGGCGATCACCTCGTGCGCCCGGTCGGCCGGGACGTGTCGGCACCGGAGTCCGATGACGACCCCGAGCTCGCACTCGTAGTCGACCATCGCCGAGACACGGGGGACGTGGATCGCCTCGCCCGGGCCGATGACGCACGTCGTCTGCTTGTTGAAGAACATCGGGAAGTCGGGTTCGGGCATGCCCGCCTCCGCACAGTGGTCGGCGTAGTTCAGTCCGATGGCGAGGAACTTCGGGGGACGGGGGAGCGGCGCCCGGAGCTGCACGTCGGCGAGCGCCACGGTTTCGGTCGCCTCCGCGATCGCGACGCGCACGGCGTCGGGACCACCGGCGAGGAGGGCGACGGGGTCGGCGCTTCCGAGCACCGCGAACTGCGAGGCGTCGGGCGCGGCGGCACCGGTCACGACGGTGCCGGCGTGGTCGAATCGGGCGATGCGCATGGGGAAGTTACTCCGGGAGTTGCGGGTTCACCGATGAATCTATAGAATATGGGATATGGCGTCAAGCGTGAAATTGCCGAGGACGCGCACCCAGTGGGTCGACGACCGACTGCGCGACGCGATTCTCGAAGGAGCACTGCCGCCGGGGACGCCCCTGCGCGCCGAGGAGTTGGCCGACCGGTGGGAGGTCAGTCCCACGCCGGTGCGGGAAGCGTTGCAGCGCCTGGCCGGTGTCGGGCTCGTGGAACTGCGACCCCAACGCGGCGCGCGGGTCGCCGATGCCTCGGTCCAGGACGTCGAAGAGGTCTACGAACTCCGCATGCTGCTCGAGCCCGTCGCCTTGGCGGAATCGCTCGCACGGACCGACGACGAACTCCGTGCCGAGATTGAGCGGACCTGCGCCGGCTACGAGCAGGCGCTGCGGTCGGCTCGCCCGCTGGGCGAGCTCCTCGGGGCGCACCGCGCATTCCACGCCGCGCTGTTGGCGCGCTGTCCGAACCAACGGATGCTCGCGCTCATCGAAGGTCTCGCCGAGCACTCCCAGCGATTCCAGGTACTCGCCATCGGCGCGCCCCGCGGCCACCACGACGTGATCGCCGAACACCGGACGTTGTGCGACCACGCGGTGGCAGGGCGCATCGACGACGCCGTCGACTTTCTGCGCTCGCACCTCCAGGCCACGCTGGACGGCGCCCGCAGCTGAACCGCGACTACCAGAGTTGGTCGGTGTAGGTGTCGGTGCCGGGCACCGTCTTGATGAACGGTGCCGCGAAGACGACCTTGCCGCCGTCAGCGGCGAGGTCGGCGGCGAACGCCTCGTACGCGGCCCAGTTGGGGAGCGGATCGGCCTCGCACCACCAGAGCAGCGTGACCCGCTCGGTCTCGGGGGTGAGCGGCACGTCCTTCGGCGCGTTGGCGAGGAGCGGCACCGATCCGAACACGGTCACCTGGTCGGCCGGCGGCATCGCGCGACTCGTCACCCACTCGGTGAGCCACTTCGAGTCCTTGCCCTCGGGTGGCTCGGCCATCATCACGACCAGCCCCGGATAGCCGCGGTCGAGCGCGAGTTCGGCGGGCACGCCGTCGGTGTCGGCGTGGGCCTCGCCCTTGTACTTGTACATCGCGGTGTGCACGTGGTCGCGGTGTTCGAACATGCGGTCGTTGGCGTGCAGCCAGTTGACCTGGTCGGTGCCCCACTGCACCCATTCCCCGAACTTCCCGGCGAGGATCCAGTAGATCGCGACGTAGGAACCCTTGCTGATGTCGGGGACGACCGTGGTGTCGGTCGGGAACCGGACCGCCTTGTGGTCGCGGGTGGCGACGTAGCGGGTGCCGCTGATCGTCCAGGCGCCGATCATGCAGCCCGCGTAGAAGTGGTCGCGCTCGTACCAGCGGTTGTACTCGACCTCGTGACCCGGGTGGGGTTCGACGATCGTGACGAGCGCGCCGCCGAGCTTGATCGGCTTGACCCGCGTGTCGCCCGATCCGACTTCCTGAATCGCCATGCCAGT
>CAZJBJ010000041.1:0-23986 GCA_964544295.1 uncultured Bifidobacteriaceae bacterium | reverse complement strand
CCGCTCTTGGAGTCGGACGACTTGGAGTCGGACGTCTTCGAGTACGTACCCGAACTCGACGAGGAACTCTCGGATTTCTCGGCGCTGCGCCGGGAGGAGGAAGGGTTGTCGGTGCGGTAGAAGCCCGACCCCTTGAGCACGATCCCCACGGCACCGAGCACCTTGGTCAACTTGCCGCCACAACCCGCATGCCGCTTGAGCGGCTCCTCGGCGAAGGTCTGGTACACCTCGATGTGCTGATCGCACTTCGAGCAGACGTACTCATACGTGGGCATTTCCGTGCGACCTCGCGGTGAGAACGGGGTGGATGAGGGACCATCCATGCTACCCGACGGTCCCGTCGCCTTGAATATGGGACCGTATGACGATGGTCCCCGATGACTGAGCCCCTCTGGATCCTGCTCCTGGCCGTGCCGGCGTATCTCCTGGGCACGTTCCCGACCGCCATCCTCGTGGCGCGTGCCGGTGGCCACGACGTCACCGCGGAAGGATCGGGCAATCCCGGCGCCTCGAACGTCGCCCGCATCATGGGGTGGAAAGCCGGACTCCTCGTCATGGCGGGCGACCTCGCCAAGGGTGCTGTCGCCGCCGGGGTCGGGCTGGCGGTCGCGGGTCGGCCGGCCGCGTACGTCCTGGGGTTCCTCGCCGTGATCGGCCACACCTACCCCGTGACCCGGGGCTTCCGGGGCGGCAAGGGGGTCGCCACCGCCGGCGGGATGTTGGCGGTCGTGAACCCGCTGGTCTCGTTGGTGCTCGCCGCGGTCTGGTTCTTCGTGGCCCGGGTGTTGAAGCTCGCCTCCGTGGGGTCGCTGATCGTGGCCGTGCTGTTCCCGGTGGGCTGTGCACTGATGGGACGGGCCGGATGGGAGATCGGCATCACGAGCGTGCTCGCACTGCTCGTGATCGTGCGCCATCTGCCGAACCTCCGCCGGCTCGTCCGGGGGGCCGAACTCCGGACGGATGGGACAACTCCACCGGAATCCGGAGTCAACTGAGCCGGGCGACCTGCCGACAACGCAGGGGTCAGGCAGTACCGTCAGCGCATCATGAGGTGTGAGTACCGATGAATCCCCGCGTCCGGAAGGCCGTCATTCCCGCGGCAGGCATGGGCACCCGCTTTCTGCCCGCGACGAAGAGTCAGCCGAAAGAGATGCTGCCCGTCGTCGACAAGCCGTCGATCCAGTACGTGGTCGAGGAGGCGGTCCGCGCCGGGCTCACCGACATCCTGATCATCACCGGCCGGGGGAAGCGGGCCATCGAGGACCACTTCGACCGCAACTTCGAGCTCGAGTACTACCTCGAGCAGCAGGGCAAGACCGACCTGTTGAAGGAAGTGCAGGAGTCCTCCGAGCTCGGCAACATCCACTACATCCGCCAGAAGGATCCGCTCGGCCTCGGCCACGCCGTCTCCGTGGCGCGTGAGCACGTCGGTGACGAGCCCTTCGCGGTCATGCTCGGCGACGACATCATGGTCGACGATTCCGCGCTGCTGCGCTCGATGCTCGACGTCCACGACCGCTACGGCCGGTCGGTACTCGCGCTCAAGCAGGTCAAGCCCGAGGAGATCTCGTCCTACGGGTGCGTCGAACCCGAAGAGGTCGAGGAGACGCTCGTGCGCGTGCGCTCCATCGTCGAGAAGCCGAAGCAGGAAGACGCGCCGTCGAACCTCGCCGTCATCGGTCGGTACGTGTTCACGCCGGAGATCTTCGAGGCGCTGGACCGGATCGAGCCCGGCGCCGGCGGCGAGTTGCAACTCACCGACGCGATCGGACTCCTCAACCAGGACCAGACGGTCTACGGCCAGGTGTTCACCGACGGCCGGTTCGACATCGGTCAGAAGGTCGATTTCCTCCGCGCCAACGTCGAACTCGCGTTGGATCGGGACGACCTCGCGCCCGAACTGAAGAAGTTCTTGCTCGAAACGCTGTCGCGACGCGGCATCATCTGACCCGGCGCCACCGTTGGGGTGGCATCCGGGAAGGAGATCGTCGTGGAGTCACTCGAGGTCGTGCAGGCGCACATCCGCGCCTCGGTGCCGTCACCGCGTGCCACGACCGTGCCGGTGGGGGACGCGCTCGGCCTCGTCCTCGCGGCCGACATCGTCGCCGGTGAGGCCGTCCCGCCGTTCGCCAACACCGCGATGGACGGTTATGCGGTCCGGGCCCGGGACACGGCCGCCGCGCCGGTTCGGTTGCGGGTCGTCGGCGATCTCGCGGCCGGGCACGCGCCGGTGGTTCCGGTGGGGCCGGGGGAGGCGATCCGGATCATGACCGGCGCGCCGATGCCCGATGGTGCCGACGCCATCGTGATGGTCGAGCGGACCGAGCGCGACGGCGACGACGGCGTGCAGATCCAGGTCGCGGCCACCGCCGGTGAACACGTCCGTTACCCGGGCGGCGATGTGGCCGAAGGGGATCTCGTCTTCACCACCGGCGCCGTCCTGACGCCGGCCCACGTCGGCGTGTTGGCGTCCCTGGGGTTCTCCGAGGTCCCGGTTTACGCCCGGGTGCGGGTCGGAGTGATGTCGACGGGCGACGAGTTGCGGGAAGGCCCCGGGGTGCTCGCCCCCGGTCAGATCCGCGACTCGAACCGACCGATGATGCTGGGACTGGTCACCGAGGCGGGCTGTGAGGCCGTGGACCTCGGGATCGGTCGGGACGACGAGGCCGAGGTGACCACGCGGTTCCGCGACGCGGCCGCGTCGTGCGACGCGATCGTCACGACCGGGGGAGTGTCGGTGGGTGACTACGACGTCGTGAAGGCGGTGCTCGAACAGCTCGGCGTCCTCGAGTGGTGGCAGGTGTCCATCAAGCCGGCCAAGCCGCTGGCCTTCGCCCGGATCGACGGGACGCCCGTGTTCGGTCTCCCCGGGAATCCGGTGAGCTCCCACGTGAGCTTCGAACTCTTCGCCCGACCGGCGCTCCGTCAGATGATGGGACACCGGGACGTGGACCGGCCGGTCGTCACCGCGATCGCCGGCGAGGCGATGCCGCGGCGGGCCGACGGCAAGGTCTACTTCGACCGGGTGCGGGTGCACTACGACGGCGATCACTACGTGGCGGTGCGCAGCGGCACCCAGGCGAGCAACGTGCTGTCGGGCATGGCCCAGGCGAACGGTCTGGCGATCCTCCCCGACGGCCCCGGACTCGACGCCGGCGCCCCCGTCCCCGTCATGCTCCTGACCTGACCGCGCGACGAACTTGCGTCGATATCCCCGCGAATCGGCCGGGTTATTGACGCAAGTTCGGGGTGGGGTCGGGGATCGGGGCGCGGAAGTGCCCGAGGGCGAACCCCCGGGCACTTGGCCTCCCCGCACGATCTGGTTGGTGACCCGACCCGGTGGGTCAGGCGTGGTGCGACTCCTGGCGTCGGGTGAGCAGCAGCCCGTAGGCGGCGGCACCGCAAATGAGGACACCGATGCTCGCGAGCACGAGCGCGGTGCCGGTACCAGATGGATCGGGCAGCGCGGCCGACGACGCCGTTGTCGTCGACCGAGCGGCTGCGAGTGCGACGGGTGCTGCGGCGGATGCTGCACCATCACTCCCTGGCAGCGCAGGCGGTGTGAGAGCCGCGCTGCCCGAACCGGTCACGTTCGGCGCCTCCGGCATCGTCGTGGACGACGTCGGGGCGGGAAGCATGACCGGGATCTCGAAGGTGAGGTGGGCTGTGACGGGGGTCCCCCGATCCACCGTCACAGCCACCCCACGAGCCTGCCCATCCGAGCCGACGAGCACGGTGCCGCCGTCGACCGCATCCAGAAGGGCTGCTCCCGAGCCCGATGCGGTGACAGTGCAGGCAGTGTCGTCGGCAAGGTCGGTGATCTGGAAGGTCGCGGTGCCGTTCTCGGCGACGGCCAGGGTGCGACGCTCGGCGCGTGCGGCCCCTCCGATGTCGACGCCGTCGGCCGATGGCACCGGCGCGCTCTCGCACTGCACGACCACCTCGGCGCCGAACGCCGGACCGTTGCCCGAGACGACGACGGTCAGCGGACCCGCCGTGGCACCGGCGGTGCCCGGCACCGTCAACGCGGCCAGCCCGGCAACGAGTGCGGCGGCAGCGATGCGGTGAGCACGGTGGGAAGGCAGGCGCAAGGGATGACCTCGGTTCGTTGGTGGGTACAAGGACCGGCCCCGATTGGGTGGGGCCGGTTTCGCACTGGCTCCCCGCAAGCTGCTGCGACCATCGATCGCCTGCGGATCAACGCCTCCCCGAGGTGTGACCTGTCCTTCTGTCAACGTTCCGGTGCACTCGCCTCCCGAGCAGTGCGTGGAACGTCCCGTATGTAACCACTCTCCGCGCGCGGTTGGAATGGTTCGGACGACCCAGAGTGGTCATCAAAGGTGGGGATATCCCCTGCGGGGCCGGTCGACCCGGTGGCGTACCCTGAGCCGGTGACCGCCCCGACTCCGCTCGTCGACCCGTTCCAGCGGCGCGTGCGGGACCTGCGGCTCTCGGTCACGGATCGTTGCAACTTCCGGTGCACCTACTGCATGCCCGAGGACGGCCTGACCTGGCTCGACCGTTCCGAGCTGCTCACCTACGAGGAACTCGCCCGGATCGCCCGGGTGTGCGTCGAGCGGTGGGGGTTCGACGGGATCCGGATCACCGGCGGCGAGCCGACGATCCGCCACGGGCTGGCGCGCCTGTTCGAGATGCTCGCGCCGCTCGGTGTGGACCTGGCCATGACGACCAACGGGGTGAAGCTCCCCGAGATGGCCGCCGAGCTCAAGACCGCCGGGCTCACGCGAGTCAACGTCTCGCTCGACAGTCTCCGCCGCGAGACGTTCCTCGCCCTCACGAGACGGGACGAGCTCGACCGCACGCTGGCCGGCATCGACGCCGCACTCGCGGCCGGGCTCGGTCCCGTGAAGGTCAACTGTGTGGTGATCCGTGATGTGAACGACGATGAGATCGTCGACCTCGCCCGGTTCGGTCGCGAGCAGGGTGTCGGGATCCGCTTCATCGAGTTCATGCCGCTCGACGCGCCGGCGGAGTGGCGCATGGATCAGGTGGTGTCGGCCACCGAGATCCTCGAACGCATCGACGCCGTGTTCCCCCTCGAGCCGACCCAACCGCACGCGGCGCACGTCGAACCCGCGGCGCGGTACCGCTATCGGGACGGCATCGGCGACGTCGGGGTGATCCCGAGCGTCACCGAACCGTTCTGCGGCAGCTGCGACCGGGTGCGCATCACGGCCGAAGGCAAGTTCCGAACCTGTCTGTTCGCACTCGACGAGACCGACCTGCGCGCGGTCATGCGCGACGGCGGCACCGACGACGACCTCGCCGCCGCGATCCACGCCGCCGTCGGCACCAAATGGGCCGGCCACAACATCGGCGCGGTCGACTTCATCCGCCCCGATCGGTCCATGAGCCAGATAGGCGGGTAGAGGGAACATCGGAGCGGGGCACCTCAGTTCACACCCTGAGGTGCCGGGAGGTTCGTTGCCGGGCTGATCAATCCGTCCGTGACTCCTGGCGGTACGTCGGAGCGGGGCACCTCAGCTTCTAGGATTCTCCGATGGCTTCCGAGTTCACGCATCTGGATCCGCTCGGGCGCGCTCGGATGGTGGATGTCACCGCCAAGGACCCGTCGCACCGTCGAGCCATCGCCCGCTGCCGGGTCCACATGGAGCCCGACACTGCGCAGAAGATCGCGTCCGGCGCGATCACCAAGGGTGACGTGCTCGCCGTGGCCCGGGTCGCGGGGATCCAGGCGGCGAAGCAGACCGCCATGATGCTGCCCCTGTGCCACCCCCTCCTCGTCGGATCGGTCTTCGTCAACTTCCGCATCGAGGAACGCCACGTCGAGGTGGAGGCCCAGGTCGACACCGTGGACCGGACCGGCGTCGAGATGGAGGCCCTGCACGCCTGTGCGGTGGCCGCGTTGACCATCTACGACATGTGCAAGTCCGTCGATCGGGCCATGGTCATCGGTGATCTGGCCCTGTGGGAGAAGACCGGCGGTCGCTCCGGCACCTACCGGCGACCGGGACGCGACGGCGACGAGTTCGCACTCTGACCCGACCGGGGTCCGGGAAAGCGAACATAGGTTCGACGAGCGGCTCGACTCGCCGGCCGGCACCCGTCTAGGGTCCGAACCACCTCAGCGGAAACACCCTCGGTGGTATCCACCGCCCAATGTTTCCTGCTTGTTAGCGTCCGCGACACGGAAAGCGACCGGGAGCCTTGACGATCATCCTCGTGATCCTCGCAGTGCTGTGGGCGGCGTTCTTCATCTGGCCGTCGTTGCAGCGTCGCCGTTCGGGCGGCGGCGGCAGCTCCATCGGAGCGTTCTCCAAGCGCGTCTCGATGGTGAGTCGGGCCACGGGCCACTTCCCGACCCGGACCCACACCCTGCCGGCGATGCCGAACCTTCCGAAGCAGCCCACGGCCTTCGGCGCCCCGGCGGGCGCGGCACCCGGCCTGCCGATGTCACCCATCGCCCAGCGCCGCCGGCGGGACGCACTGTTGGTGCTCGCGGTCGCGGTCGTCGGCTCGCTGCTCCTCGCCGTGGTGACCGGAAGCATGCTGCTCTGGATCGTGAACCTGGTGTCGGTGGTGCTGTTCGTCGCCTACATCGGCCTGCTGATCTCGATCCGGCGTCGGGCCGACGAGCGGCGCGCCAAGGTGCGGTACCTGCCCGGCCCGACGGTCCAGCCTCGGGCGCTCGTGCTGCACCGCAGCAGCGTCAACTCCTAGCCGGCCGGCCCGCGGTCATGGATCGCCGAGCCGAGATCGCCGCGATTCGGGAGCACGCCCGGCCGATCCTCGACGCCAAACACGAAGCGCGGGAGATCACCCTCGGTGCGTGTCGACTCGCGATCCAGTGTTGCGCCGCGGCCATTCGCGCGGTCCAGCGCGAGGAGTTCGAGCGGGCCGAGGAACTGATCGCGGAGGCGGGGGCTCATCTCGCCCGCGCTGACGTCGCGGTCGCCGACCAGCGCGAAGTGCGGCACGGCGGGTATCTGCACGACGCGAAGAAGGAGTTCGCCGAGGCGAACCTGACGCTCGCGTTCGTGCGCGGCGATCCGATGCCGACCGCGTCGATGATCGGCGTGGAGATCGCGGCGTACCTCAACGGCATGGCCGAGGCCGCGAGCGAGCTGCGCCGACACACGCTCGACTGTCTGCGGGTCGACCGTGTGAGTCGCGCCGAGGAGCTGCTCGGGGTGATGGACGAGGTGTACGCGTTGCTCGTCACCGTCGACTACCCGGACGCCGTCACCGGTGGTCTCCGGCGCACGACCGACGCGTTGCGGGCGGTCATCGAACGGACTCGGGGCGATCTCACCAACGCGCTGGTCGCGCAGCGGTTGCGCGCGGCGATCGAGCAGCACCGCGAGAGCGACGGCTGAGCCGCCGAAACCGCGAGGTCTCGCGCTCGCCTACAATCCGGACCTTCCGGACAGCCTGGGGAGGCGTTGGGGTGATGGCGAAGCGCATTGCACTGGTCGTGGTGCTCGCAATGGTCGGTGCGGGCTGCCAGTGGCTGGCGCCGCGCCCCGGCTTCGGGCCGATCCTGGAGGTCCGGGTGAGCCCGCCCGGTGCGGCGGGGGCGCGGACGGTCACCGTGAGCGCCGCCGACGTTGCACCCGACACGCAGGCGAACACGACCGTGCAGCTCGACGGCAAGGACGGGCCGATCATCGCGAGCGGGTCGAGGCTGCCACTCACGTTCACCTTCGACGTCGGTGCGGCCGGGCCCGGCACGCATTCGTTCTGGGTGCGCAGCCGGATCGGCGACGAGAAGCGACGCGGCATCGGCTACTTCACGGGCGGCATCCGCCTCAACCAGCTCCAGGCGCTCGGATCGCACAACAGCTACCACACCTACCCCGAACCGGGGATCGCCGGCATCGAGTCCCTGCAGTACTTCGAGGACCCGCTCGACGTACAGCTGGAGAGCCAAGGTGTCCGCCAGTTCGAACTCGACATCAACGTGAACACCGACGGGACCTTCTCGGTCGTCCACGTGCAGGGCATCGACGAGGGAACGACGTGTCGGGCTTTCCTCGACTGTCTCGCCACGATCCGCACGTGGTCCGACGCGCACCCCCAGCACGTGCCGATCGCGGTGCTGCTCGAGCTGAAGGACAACGACTTCGGCGTTGCGGGCGTGCCGTATCACAACTGGACCGCGGCCGACCTCGACCCGCTCGACGCCACGCTCCGCTCGGTCTTCCCCGAGGACCGGCTGTTCACGCCGGACGACCTGCGCCGCCACCACGCCACGCTGCCCGCGGCGATCTCGATCGACGGGTGGCCCGAGATCGATGCCGTGCGCGGCCAGGTGATGTTCATGATGGACAACGGCGGGACGTTCCGGTCCTGGTACCGCGCCGGGCACGCGGGGCTCGCCGGGCGGGTGATCTTCACCAACGCCAATCCCGGTGACGACGACGCCGCCTTCGTCAAGCGCAACAGCGCCAAGGGCAGCTTCGCCGACATCCAGGCGCTCGTGGCCCAGGGGTACGTGGTCCGGACCCGCACCGACTCCGACACGGTGGAGGCGCGCACCAACGACACCACCACCCGCGAGGCGGCGTTGGCCTCCGGTGCGCAGTGGGTGAGTACGGACTACGTCGTCCCCGGTCGGGCCTTCGGCACCGACTACTTCGTCCAGATCCCCGGCGGTACTCCGGCGCGGTGCAACCCGATCAACTCGCCGAGTTGGTGCACGTCGAACCTGGTCGAGTCCTTGCCGTAAGTCGTCGTACCACCCGGGTGCGCTGGTCGCACCCGAGTGGTACAACCGCGGGACCGTTCTTCGTCGAAGCGAGGTCCCCGATGACCGAGATCACTGCCTACGCGCCCGGCACCCCGTCGTGGGTCGATATCGGCGTGCCGGACATCGCCGCCGCGGCGTCGTTCTACTCCGGCCTGTTCGGTTGGGAGACCCAGGACATGGGCGAGGAAGCCGGGCACTACACGATGTGTCTGCTACGCGGGAAGCCCGTCGCCGCGATCGGCCCGGCGATGAACCCCGGCCCGCCTGCCTGGATGACCTACATCACCGTCGCCGACGTCGACGAGACCGCCGCCGCGATCACGGCCGCGGGTGGCACGGTCGTCGTCCCGCCGATGGACGTGATGACCGCCGGGCGGATGGCGGTCGCGTCCGATCCGACGGGTGCGTTCTTCTCGATCTGGCAGGCGGGGGAGTCCATCGGGGCCGAGATCGTCAACGAGCCGGGCACGCTCTGCTGGAACGAGCTGAGCACGCGCGACGTCGATGCCGCGCTCGCCTTCTACGAGACGGTGTTCGGTCTCGTCGCGCAGCGCAGCCCCGAGTACAACGAGTTCAAGCTCGGTGACGCGATCGTGGGCGGGTGCATGCAGATGCCGGCCGAGATGCCGGCCGAAGTGCCGGCGAACTGGCTCGCCTACTTCGCGGTGGCGGACCTGGAGTCGGCCCAGGCCCGGGCGACCGAACTCGGGGCGACGAAGGTGTTCGGCCCGATGGACGCCGGCGACACCGGCCGCTTCTGCATCTTCACCGACCCGATGGCCGCAGCGTTCGCGATGATCCAGTTGGCCGAAGCCGGCTGATCGGTATCGGGGAGGGCCGGGTCGGTTTGCTACCCTCGCAGTTCCTTCGGGGGTGTAGCTCAGCCTGGTAGAGCGCTACGTTCGCATCGTAGAAGTCAGGGGTTCAAGTCCCCTCACCTCCACTTCCATCTCCATGGTCGCCTTCCCGCGCCGTTCCGCGTGTGGTCCGATCGGTCGACGGACACGGGTCGCACCTCACCGGGGCTTGACCTTCGAGTTGGGTCGAAGGTTTACGGTGGGCCAATGGAAGCAGGCCTCAAGATCGCGGAGGTGGCTCGCCGGAGCGGCTTCTCCGCGTCGACCCTCCGGTACTACGAGGACATCGGCCTCGTCACCCCGATCGACCGCACGCCCGCGGGCTATCGGCTCTACGACGAGCGGACCGTGGAACGGCTGGCGTTCATCGGCCGGGCGAAGCAGCTCGGTTGTTCCCTCGACGAGATCGCCGACCTGGTGACCGCATGGGAGGGAGGACGTTGTGCGCCGGTGCAGGAGCGCCTGCGCGGGCTCCTCGCGTCGAAGATCGACGAAGCCCAGACTCAGGCTGGGGAACTGCTGGCGCTCACGTCGCAGCTCCAGGCCGCGCGCCGTGGACTCGACCACGACACGCCGGACGGTCCGTGCGACGACACCTGCGGCTGTACCGCCGACCGGGCCGAGACGGTGCCCGTGACGCTGACCGCAGGACCGGCGACGACCGGACCGGAGAACGCCGTACCGGTCGCCTGCACGCTCGACGGCTCGCAGTTGCCGGACCGGCTGGAGCAGTGGCAGGAGGTTCTTTCGAAGGTGGTGGAACGCATCCCGGTGTCGGGCGGGCTTCGGCTCACGTTCGCGGCGGACGTGTCGACGGTCGAGGTCGCCCGGCTCACGGCGGCGGAACAGGAGTGCTGCCGGTTCTTCGCGTTCACGATCACGGTGGACGAACGACGGACGGCACTCGAGGTACGCGCCCCCGAGGACGCACAATCGATCGTGGCCGCCCTGTTCGGCGGTGGGACGCTGCTCCCCACGAGCGAGTGACCTCACGCACTGCGTCGACCGATTCGCCTTCCCAGATGCCCACGCCGAGGCCGTGGTTGGGGGTCGCGGCATGGATCGGCAATGCCACACCGGCGGGAAAGCCCGCCTCGAGTGCCTTGGCCTCGCCCGCCTGGAACCTTCGGGGTGTGTTCCCTCGCAAGCGGCCGAGATACCAGGATGCACACAAATTGTCATTGACTCCCGTTGCCGGCCCAGGTAAGAGAGGGTGACCCGGTTCACCGGGTCACCCAGGCGGGGTAGATGGGTAAGGAGGGCGGACATGGACACACCAACAATTTCTCGTGCGGCGCGGCGCGCCGTCAGGCAGGCCAGGCGACAACGGGTGCGACGGGTGCGGATCGGGAGGCTCGCGGCGGCGTTGGCCATCCTGTGCGGACTCTTCGTGACCACGGGTGCGGATCCGGCGGTGCCGGCGCCACCGAAGGCGTTGATCAACGCGAGTACGACGTCTGGGCCCGGAGGCATCGAGCAGCAGGTGGCCGAGTCGCTGGGCTACGAGGTCACGAGCGTGGACGACGCGACCTGGGGGTCGATGACGGCGGCGGACTTCGGCCAGTACGACTTGCTCATCGTCGCCGATACGGGCGGCGGCGGGTTCGTGCCGGGCTTGGTGTCGAGTGCTCCAGTCTGGGGCTCGGTGGTGATGGGTCAGGCCGGTGGTCGCACGCTGGCCGGTAACCGCGTCGTCGTCGGCACGGATGCGTCTGCCCACGCCGGGTCGCTCGCCAGCACCCGGTCGGCGGTCATCCGCGAAGGCATCACCTACGCGGCCAGCCAGCCGGGCCGCACCAACATGTTCTTCACGACGTCGGACGGTTACAGCGGCGGGGGCAGCATCGAGGACGACAGTGTGTCGATGCTGACCGCGATCAGTGGCACGGCCGCGGACGGGGTGACCGGGAGCTGGACGGCGAGCACTGCGCCTCCCTGTGGTGGAAGCGTCTCGCTCATCGCGGCCAATCCGGCATTCGTGGACACGACGACCGCTTCGCTCGAGGGTTGGGGCTGTTCGGTCCACGTGTCGTTCCCGACCTTCCCGTCGGACTGGAGCGCGCTGGCCGTAGCGACGGACACCGCGACGAAGCCGACGTGCGGTATCGACCCGAACACCAACGTGGAAGCGTGCGGCGAGGCCTACATCCTCGTGGCCGGTTCGGAGATCGTGGTCCGGTCGCTCGTGATCTCGGTCACCCCGGAGGATGCGACCAACCCGACCGGGACGACGCACACGGTCACGGCGAACGTGCACCAGGCCGCGGTGTCCCCGCCCTACGTGGGCGTCCCCGGCCAGAAGGTCGACTTCGTGGTCACCGGCCAGAACGCGGGAGCTGCGGGCACATGTGTTCCGGCCGACTGCACGTCCGACGCGAACGGAGACGTGAGCTTCACCTATCAGGACACGAACGGACCCGGTGACGACACGATCAAGGCGAGTTTCCGCGATGCAGGAAATTCCTTGCAATCAGCAACCGCGCAGAAGCACTGGGTGTCCGGCGGCGGACACTCGGTCACGGTCACGGTCGTCGGACCGGGCGGGGTGACGTCGGCACCGGCCGGGATCGACTGCCCGACCGGCGCGTGTTCCGCATCGTTCGCGGACGGCACGGTGGTCGACCTGTCGGCGATCGCCGGGTCGGGCGCGACGTTCACCGGTTGGTCCGGTGACTGCACCGGGTCGGGACCGTGCCAGGTGACGACGGACGCGGATCGGAACGTCACCGCGACGTTCGTGACCGGACCGGTGACCAAACTCGAGACCAAGGGCGACGGAGAGACGTGTGACCCGGACGAGGTCGAGTTCGACTTCGACAACGTCGAGTACGAGGCGGACGGATCACTGGTCGGCAAGCTGAAGCTCGAAGGGGACGACGATGAGTTCCGGAGCACGGGTCTGACCTCGCTCGGGTTCACGGGTCACGACGTCGGGCTGTTCGCCGGGACCGGCAAGTTCAACGGGGTGGACGGCTACAAGTTCGCGGTCCACATCGTCGACGGCGGCGCCGCACCGGACATGTTCGGATTCGAAGTGAGCGACAGTTCGGGCGCGGTGGTGTGGTCGTCTGCGCTCCAGCCGATCTGCGAGGGCAAGATCAAGATCCACGACGACGAGCCGGGCGACTGACGGCGAGTGGGTGGCTCCGGGTCGGATCGGCCCGGAGCCACTCGTTCGTCATTCGGGCACACGAACCACCGCGGCCGTCCGGCGAACCGGGAGCACGGTCAGAGGGCCGCGGCGTCCATGTCGTCGGAGAGGACCTTGTCGCCACTGTCCGAGGCCTGGTAGCCGCGGGCGAGTCCCTGACTCGGGTTCTCGGGCAGCTCGCGCAACGGCTCGGCGAGTTCAGCAACCGACGGCCCGACCTGTGACGCCAGCGGTGCGAGGGCGTCGAGGTCGAAGCCGTACAGCTTCGCCGCGTTGGTGCCCAGGATCTGTTGCATCACGTCCGGCGTCAGTTCGTGGAACCGCGACCGGATCGCCTCACGCGAGTGCGGGTACGTGCCCTCGTCGTGCGGGTAGTCGCTGCCCCACATGAACCGGTCGCGGCCGACGAAGTCGAGCACCTTGGCGTCGGCCATGCCGGGCTGGCTCACGCCCATCCAACAGTTCTGCGCGAACGCTTCCGACGCGAGCATCGACCCCTTGCGCTCGTCCTCGGTGTAGCGGATCTCGCCGACGGCACCGCCGCTGCGGATCGACGTCATCATCGCGTCCATGTGGGCGATGAGCCCGGGCAGCCACGCGCAGCCGTTCTCGGTCATGACGAACCGCAGGTTCGGGAACCGGTCGAACACACCGGACAGCACCAGCTGCACGAACGGTCGCTGCGAGTAGAAACTCGCCTCCATGATGTAGAGCAGCATCGACGTCGGGTACTTGCCGTAGTCGGGCACCCCCGTACCGCCGTGCGCGTTGACCGGGATCTCGAGGTCTTCGATGACCTGCCACAGCCGGTCGTACTCCGGGTCGTAGAGCGGCTTGACCCACTTCACGTCCGGCGGCACGGCCGGCAGGAGGATCCCGCCACGCAGGCCGTGCTCCTTGATCCAGTGGACGTCCTCGATGGCGTCGTCGATGTTGTTGAGGAAGATCTGGCCGACGCCGGCCCGGCGTTCGGGGAACTCGTCGCACCAGTCCTTCAGCCAGCGGTTGTGGGCGCGGATCCCGGCGAGGCGGTGCTCGTAGTCCTCCGGCGGGGGCGGCGGCGCGAACAATACGAAGCTCGGGAAGAACGGCGGGACCGTGTTCGGGAACACCACCTCACCGACCACGCCGTCGGCCTCCTGCTGGGAGTTGCGCATCTCGTCGTCCCAGTTGCGCTTGCGCCGATCGTCGCCCGGGGCGAGATCCTTGTACGGGTTCTTGTACTTGTTCCGCCACGCGTCGAAGTCCTCGAGGTAGGCCTGGTCGAGGTACTCGCGGTAGGTCGCGTGCGACGCGCCCGCGTGGCTGTCCGACGAGATGATCGTGTAGCGGTCGGCCGGGGCGGAGGGCATCGTGGCGGTCATGTGCGGATACTACGGCCGCGGTCCGGATCCGGGCGCAGGTCAGCTGAACGCGGCGGTGGTGCCCGACTTCGGCATCGGGTCGAGGCCGAGCTTGCGGTGGTCCCAGGATCGGATCCGTTGGGGATCGACCCGCACGACCGCGCGCTTGTTCATCATCATCTCGACGAACGGGCGCATCTCCTCGGAGTACGGGCCCTGGTAGCGCTCGAAGATGTTGATGCCCGCCGCCCAGTACTCGTCGAGGGTCGTGTCCTCGATCAACGCCGCGGTCCCCTCGATGCTCACGCCGCGAAGCTCGTCGTAGGTGTCGCCGGCCTCGATCGAGACGGTGATCCGGGGATCGCGGCGCAGGTTGACGGCCTTCTGTGATTTCGCCTTGGTCTCGAAGTAGAGCACCCCGTCGATGACACCGAACCACATCGCGACCACATGGGGGTGCCCGCTCGGTCCGTTGGTCGCGATCGAGGCGATGCGACGTTGTTCCAGGAACGTCGCCACCTCGGCGTCGGTCATCGTGATCTCGGCCCGCTGATTGGTTCCCATAGCCGCATCTTCCCACGTCGCGTGGTCCAGACGCTCGGTCTCTGACGGTGGCACGGGCGCGATGGGTAGCCTCCCGACGTCGGACGGTCGCGGAATGGGGAGACGCTCGGTGCTGAAGCTCGGACTCGGACTCGACGTGTACCGCGAGGCCGAGTTGGGTCTCCCCGTCGCGCTCGTGCGCCGCGCCGAGGAACTCGGGTACCACTCGGTGTGGACGGCGGAGGCGTACGGCGCCGACG
This sequence comes from uncultured Bifidobacteriaceae bacterium, assembly GCA_964544295.1. Lineage (GTDB taxonomy): Bacteria > Actinomycetota > Acidimicrobiia > IMCC26256 > JAENVU01 > JAENVU01. Next base: position 9,101 of record CAZJBJ010000041.1, on the reverse strand, counting down.
CGCTCTCGCCACTCGCGTACCTCGCCGCGGTCACGTCGCGCATCAAGCTCGGCACCGCGGTCGTGCAGATCGCGGCGCGTACCCCGGCCGCGACCGCGATGCACGCATTGACCATCGACGCGCTCGCGGGTGGCAATCGGGTGATCATCGGCCTCGGCGTGTCCGGACCCCAGATCGTCGAAGGCTGGTACGGCCAACCGTGGGGGAGCCCGAACCGGCGGCTGCGGGAGTACGTCGAGATCATGCGCAAGGTCTTTCGTCGCGAGCCGTTGACGAACGCGGGCCCGGAGTTCCCCCTGCCGTACCAGGGTCCCGGTGCAGTCGGTCAGGGGAAGCCGCTCCGCTCGATCCTGCATCCGGCCGGCGCCATCGAGATCTGGCTCGCCGCCGGCGGACCGAAGAACACCGCACTCACCGCGGAGATCGCCGACGGCTTCCTCCCCATGGGGTGGGGGAGGAACGGCGCCGCGGTCTACGGACCGGAGCTCGACGTCGGGTTCCGGGCCCGCGGTGTTCTCCCCGAACGATTCGAGGTGTTCGGCGGCGTGAGCGTCGAGTTCGCCGACGACGTTCGCGCCGCGGTCGACGCGAAGAAACCGCTGACCGCCATGTACGTGGGGGGCATGGGCTCGGCCACGCACAACTATCACCGTGACGCCATGGCCCGGCGTGGCTATCCCGACGCCGCCGCTCGCATCCAGGAGCTCTGGCTCGCGGGCCACAAGGAGGAGGCGGTCGCGGCCGTGCCCGACGAGTACATCGAGGACGGCGCGCTCATCGGCAGCGAGCAACGAATGCGCGATCGCTGGGCCGAATTCCCGACCGCCGGACTCACCGGGCTGACCGTGCGCACCGCCGACCTGGCCGGGCTCGAGCTCGTCGCCGATCTGGCGGGGACGCGCGACGGTGACGAGGTGCAGTCGTGAGCGGCGACCTCGTCCTCGTCGACCGTCCGGCCGACGGGGTGGCGCGCCTCACGCTCAACCGCCCGGAGAAGCGCAATGCCATCTCGACGCCACTGCGCGCCGAACTGATGGCCGCGCTGGAGGCTCACGACCACGATCCGGACGTGCGCGTGAGTGTCATTCGCGGTGCGGGCCCGTGCTTCTCGGCGGGCTACGACCTCGGCGGAGATCTCATGGCCGATCCGCCGTTCCACACCGCGCCGGGGGACGGCGCGTGGTCGCGGCAGGTCAGTCAGGGCTGGTTCGGGTTCTGGGACCTCGCCAAGCCGGTGATCGCCCAGGTGCACGGGTACGCGATCGCCGGTGCGACCGAACTCGCCCAGGCGTGCGATCTCGTCTACGTCGCCGAGGACGCGCGCATCGGCTACCCGATCGTGCGGGTCGCGAGTCCGCCCGACTGGCAGTACCACATGCCGCTCCTGGGCGTGCGCCGCGCCATGGAGATCATGCTGACCGGCGACGACCTGACCGGGACCGAGGCCGCGGCGATCGGATGGGCGAACCGCGCGTTCCCGGCGGCCACGCTCGACGCCGAGGTGCTCGCCGTCGCTGATCGCGTCGCCGGGGTGGCGAGCGACCTCGCGCAGATCAACAAGCGGCTGGTCCATCGCCAGGCCGAGATCATGGGGGTGCGGGCGGCGATCCGGGCCGGGAGCGAGTTCCAGGCGCTCGCCGGCCATCAGGCGTCGGTCGACGCGTTCAAGGCGGATCCTCTCGGTGCGATGAAGCGCCACAACGCGGCCGACGCCGCCCGGGCCGCGGCTCGACGCGCCGATGACGGGTCGGAACCGTGAGCGAAGTGGGCACCGAGGGGGGATCGGCGTTCCATCCGGATCTCCGGAGGGTCGCGCCGTTGCTGCCGCGTGCGGCCGTGGGACCGCGCACCTATCGCATGACGCGCTGGTTCACCGGCCTGGCGAGCCGACGGGTCCCCGCCGATGTCGAAGTCGTATCCGTCGGTGGGATCTCGGTCCGGCTCCACCGTCCGGCCGCGGTCACCGGGCGCCCGGCACCGGCGCTGTTGTGGGTGCACGGAGGCGGGTACGTGATCGGGACCGCCGCGCAGGACGACGCGCAGTGCCGTGAGCTCGCCGAGCAGGCCGGTGTGCTGGTGGCCGCAGTCGACTACCGGCTCGCGCCGGAGCATCCGTTCCCGGTACCACTCGACGATTGCTATGCCGCCCTCGCCTGGCTGGTCGCCCGAACCGACGTCGACGAGCACCGCGTTGCGATCGGCGGAGCGAGCGCGGGTGGAGGACTCGCTGCGGCGCTCGCGGTGCTCGCCCGCGACCGGGGTGAGATCCGGCCCGCGTTCCAGTTGCTGACCTATCCGATGCTGGACGACCGCACCGTGCTGCGGGCTCACCCGCAGGAACATCGGTTCCGGGTGTGGAACAGTCGGGCGAACCGGTTCGGCTGGCAGGCGTACCTCGGCACCATCGCCGGTGCGACCTCGGTCACCGGCCTGGCCGCGCCGGCCCGCGTCGAGGACCTGACCGGCGTCCCCCCGGCCTGGATCGGGGTCGGCACGCTCGACCTGTTTCACGACGAGGATCTGCACTACGCAGCGCGACTGCGCGCCGCGGGCGTCGAGTGTGAGGTGGAGGTCGTCGATGGCGCGTTCCACGGGTTCGACGTCGTCGCCGCGAAGTCTGCCGTCGCCCGACGATTTCGAGAGTCTCGGGCGCGCGCGCTCCGTGAGCAGTTCTTCCCTGAGTCCGCGCCGACGGCGTCACGGCCGGCGGTCCCCCGCAGTGGCGAACCGATGACGTCCGGGCCAGACTGCGTCGATGACCGCAATCCCTGACCGCGTCGGCATCTGGAGTGGTTGGCTGCGCTACGGCGACGCCGACGCGGCCGCGGCCGCGGCGACCGAGTTGGACGAACTCGGGTACACCGCCCTGTGGCTCCCCGACGTGGGCGGCGACCTGTTTCCGGTGATGGAACGGATGCTCGCGGCGACCGACCGCACCACGATCGCGACCGGCATCCTGAATCTCTGGATGCACGAGGCCGCCGACACCGCGGCGGCCTACAGCCGGATGACCGCGGCGCACGGTGACCGCCTGCTCGTCGGCATCGGCGTATCGCATGCTCCGCTGATCGACGCAGGTGAGGCCGGTCGGTACGCCCGACCGCTCGCGCGCACGGAGGAGTACCTCGACGCGCTCGATGCCGAGCAACCGACGCTGCCGGCCAACCGGCGGCTCCTCGCCGCGCTCGGCCCGAAGATGCTCGCGCTCGCCGGCGCCAAGGCGGCCGGAACGCATCCGTACAACGTGTGGCCCGAACACACCGCCGCGGCGCGGTCCGCGCTCGGCCCGGATCGGCTCGTCATGCCGGAACAGGCGGTCGTGCTCGAGACCGACCCTGACCGCGCCCGGGCGATCGCACGCGGATTCTTGGCGACGTACCTGCAGCTTCCCAACTATGCGAACAACTGGTTCCGGTTCGGCTTCACCCCCGATGACACGGCGCACGGTGGGAGCGACGCGCTCATCGACGCGATCGTCGCGTGGGGAGATGCCGACGCCCTGCTCGGCCGAGTCCAGGCCCACTTCGACGCGGGCGCGGACCACGTGTGTGTGCAGGTCCTGACCGAGGATCCCTTCGGCGCGCCGATGGAGGTGTGGCGCCACCTTGCACCGGTATGGCGCGAGGTCGTGACCGCGCGACCCTGACGATCGGCCGATCACGGGCCGGTCAGTCGGAGGGATCGGCCCGTTCGGTGTTCTGGGCGACGAGCGCCTTCAATCGTTCGGCACCGAACTGTGATCGGAATCCGTCGACGGTGTAGGCGCGGAGCGTGCTCGCGATGACTGCACGAGCCGAGGCCGAACGGGGGAGATCGAACAGCGGCCCCATCTCCCCGAACTGTTCGCCGGGTCCGAGCGTGGTCAGGGTCGTGCTGGTCCCGTCAGGACGCGTTCTCACGATCTCGATCTCGCCGTCGAGCAGTTCGTAGATGCGGTCGCCGACGCTCTCCTGTTCGAAGAGGAACGCTCCCGCCTCACACCGGACGTCGATCGCCGGGCCGCCGGGCGTTGGCGTGGCGTGCGGTTGCATCTCGATCAACTCATCCGCGAGCGGAATGAGCCGGGGGTCGTGGGTCGAGACGATCACCGTTCGGCCGCGGTCCGTCAGACTCCGCAAGATGCGGAGCACGACCTCGACCTGGACGTGGTCGAGGCTCGCCGTCGGCTCGTCGGCGACGATCAGCGGTGGGTCGAGGGCCAGGGCTCGGGCGATCGCAACTCGTTGTTGCTGGCCGCCGGAGAGACTGTCGGGATGGTGGGTCGCCCGTTCGGCGAGCCCGACGTCGTCGAGGAGCGCTTCGGCGCGTCGACGGCACTCGGCTCGGGATACCCCCGTCGCCCGGAGCGGAACCTGAACGTTCTCGAGCGCGTTGAGCGAGGGAACGAGGTTGAAGCCCTGGAACACGATCCCGACGGTTCCGCTGCGGTACGTGTTGAGGCCGGCAGCATCGAGCGTGGTCACGACGGTGTCCCCGAAGCTGATCGAACCGTCAGTCGGGTGTTGGATGCCCGCGATGCAGGACAGGAGCGTGGTCTTGCCGCAGCCCGACGGCCCGAGCAGCACGGCGAGGGTCCCGGCCTGGACTTCCGCGGTGAAACGATCGAGTGGCGTCACCGCGTTCTCACCCTGGCCGTACCGAACCGTCAGTTGGTTGATGGAGAGCGTCGGCATCTCAGCGTCCTCCAAACGCGTCGACGGGATCCGCGGCAAGGGTCTTGCGCAGCCCGGCGGAACTCGCGAGCAGGCCGATCCCGATCGCGATGAAGGGCAGGGTGATGGCAGCGGAAGCGGGGATGGCGACGGGCATCGGGAACGCCGGTGCCAGCAGGAGTGCGAGGCCGATCGCGATGATCGACGCAACGACGGCCAGGACGACGGCCTGGAGCGCGAGCCCGAGTCCCATCTGCCAGGACCGGACGCCGGTGGCTTTGAAGACGGCGAAATCGCGGCTGCGCTCGAGCGCGCTGAGGAATACCACGGAGCCGATGATGCAGATCGCCACGAGCCAGAGCAGCACGTTCACGAACGTGATGGATTGGGTTGCGCTCTTCATCGGGCGCAGCAGGTCATCGGCCGCCTCCGCCCGGCTGAAACGGGCCAGGCCGTTCGGTGCGGCCGCGCCGGATGGAGCCGAGTCGATGAATGCGCGGGTGATGTCCGCGCCCCCGGCGAGCTGGTTCTGCGCGTCCTTGATCGTGAGGACGATCAGCGGCTGCCCACCGAACAACGTGCGCTGGCTCATGGTTCCGACCACTCGGTATCGGTTCGGGCCGAGTCGGAGCTGCGCGCCCACCGGCAATCCCAGGGCATCGTCGGCCACGACCTCACCGTCGCGACGGGTGGTCCGCCCGCGCTCGATGGCGACCGGCCACCCGATCGGGAGCCCGAACAGGCCGGCTTGCTTGTCCTTGCCCGCGACTCGCAGTGCCGCACTCCAGAACAGCATGGGTGCCGCGTCCGGCGCAGTTGCGGTCGACACGATGGACGTGCTGGTGAACGGACCGACTTCGCCCGCGGGGGCGAGGTAACTGCGGCCGCCGAGCGTGTCGATCAACCGGTCGACTTCACTCGGGAAGGAGTCTGCGAGCCCCGACATGACGAGGCTCATGCTGAAGACGAGCGCCGTCGCGCCGATCGCGATCGCGAACCGCTTCCACCGCCACTGGAGATCGCGCAGCGCCGCAAGGATCATGCCTGCCCTCCTCCGTCCGCACTGTGGATGGGCACCATATCGGCGGAGCGCCGGACGCGAGACATCGATCGTCGGTTCAGAGGTCCATGCCGAGCGACTCGGCCTGGTCGGCGAGGAGCAGCCAGCGCTCCTCGGCGCGGTCGACCGCGGCCTGTGCCTCGCCGAGTTCGGTGCCGAGGCGGGCCAGCGTCTCGTGATCGCGGCCGGCGGTGGCGAGCTGGTGCTGCAGCTCATCCCGCGTCGCGGTCGCCGTCGTCAGTTCGCGTTCGGCCACACCGAGTTGGTGGCGCAGGGTGCTCGGACTCTTCTTCGTGGTCCGGCGCTCGGATGTCGATGTCCCGACGGGTGACTTCGCCGCGGTCACCGGCTGCGATGGAGTCGGTGGGTTGCTCCGGGATCGGAGCCACCCGGCGACCCCACCCGCGACCTCGGTGGCGTGACCGTGCCCGTCGAGCGCGAGCACCTCGTTCACCGTCCGGTCGAGGAACACTCGATCGTGGCTGACGACGAGGACGATCCCCGGCCAGTCGTCCAGGAACTCCTCGAGTGCCCGCAACGTGTCCAGGTCGAGGTCGTTGGTCGGCTCGTCGAGGAGCAGCACGTTCGGTTGCTCGACCAGGGTCAGGAGGAGTTGGAGCCGTCGCCGCTCGCCGCCCGAGAGCGTGCCGATCGGTGCCATCTGCGTGTCGTCGTCGAACCAGAACTGGCGCATCAACTTCCCGTCCGCAACGGACGGCGCGCCCTTCTCACCGGCGACGGCGTCCCGGACCCGCTGCGTTCCAACGCACGCCCCAGCTGGTCGTAGTAGCCGACCTGCACGGTCGTTCCGACGACAATGGTTCCGGCGGTCGGGTGCAGCCGACCGGCGATCAGGTCGAGCAGCGTGCTCTTGCCGGCGCCGTTGGGGCCGACCACGCCGACGCGATCACCCGGCTCGAAGCTGTGACCGACGTGGTCGAGGACGCGTCGCGACTCACCCGGCCACGAAAACGAGACGTCGTGGAGTTCGACGCCGCGGGAGCCGAGTCGCGAGCTTCCGAGGGTCAGGCCGATCTCACCCGGGCGGGCCGCGGCCTGGGGTCCTCGGCTGATCAGGGCTCGGGCCGCATCGACCCGGGCCTTGGGCTTGCTGGTGCGCGCGGGCGCGCCCCGCCGCAACCAGGCCAACTCGCGTCGGGCGAGGTTCTTGCGCGTCTGTTCCGCGGCAGCCGCCTGCTCCTCGCGTTCGATCCGGGCGGCGAGGTAGGCCGCGTACCCCGAGCCCGCGGACCGCTGCTGAGGGACGTGGAGGTAGCTCGCACCCCGATCGATCTCGAGCACCTTGGTCGTGACCCGGTCGAGCACGTGACGGTCGTGGGTCACCAGGAGCAACCCGCCGGCGAACTCGGCCAACCAGGACTCGAGGAACGCGATCGCGTCGAGATCGAGGTGGTTGGTGGGTTCGTCGAGGATGAGTGCGTCCCAGTCCCGGGCGAGGAGCGCCGCCAGCGCGACCCGCTTGCGTTGACCGCCGGAGAGTTCGTCGGTCGGGGTGTCGAGGACCCCGGACATCCCGAGCCGATCGAGCATCGCCTCGCCCCGCCACTCCCGACCGTCGAGTCCGTCGCCCACGACCGACCGCACGGTGCCGGGAGTCAGGACCGGGATCTGCGCCAACGCACCGATGCGTGCGCCGCGGCCACGGCGCACCACGCCGGCCTCGGGTTCGAGGTCGCCGCTCAGGATCCGGAGCAGCGTGCTCTTGCCGCAGCCGTTGATGCCGACGAGCCCGATCCGGTCTCCGGCGCGCAGGGTCACCGAGAGATCGGTGAACAGCGGGCGGTTCGGGCGGCTGGCCCGGAGGTCGGCCGCGTCGATCAGGATCACGGCGGGAGGCTACGGCGTGGTCGCGATCGCCCCCCGGTCCGGGAACCGCGCATCACCCGACGGTGGCTGGCAAGATGCGGCGTCGACCCGAGGGACTGGACCTCGGCGCTCAGCGGCCGCTGGCAGCATCCGCTCGTCATGGCGGTGTACGTCTCGGTCGTGCTCCTGGCCGAACTGGGAATCCTGCCGGACGACTACGCCGTCGGCGGGACCCGTCAGCCGCCGCTCGAGGTCATCGTGTGGAGCACGGTGGTCGGCCTGGCCGTCGCGCACTGGTTCGCATTCGGCGTCGTGGCCGCCGGGATCGGTGCCGGTCGTTGGGATCGGGCCGGATTGCGCACGGCGACCTCGGAGTTCCTGGCCGCGGTGGCAGTGGGGGTCCTGAGTTCGTTGGCCGTCCTGTTCGCGCCCGACGAGCGCGACGTCGGGGCCGCCGCGTTGGGCCCCGCGGTCATGTTGGCGGTCACCGGCTATTTCGTGGCGCGCGCCGGTCGTCGCTCCAAGCCGATCGCCGTGCTCGTCGGAGCCTCGGTGCTCGTCGTGGGCCTGCTCGTGGCCGGCTTCAAGGCGCGCATCGGCTTCCACTGACCGTGGCGTCGACGCCCTAGGGTGCGTGCGGTAGGTCGAGACATCCGGGCGTTGGCCCGTGAAGGAGCATCCATGGAGCACGCGGCGCAGTTCTACATCGACGGCCAGTGGGTCGCCCCGAGCACGAGTGACACGCTCGCGGTGATCAATCCGGCGTCGGAGACGCCGATCACGTCGATCGCCATGGGCGGGCCGGACGACGTCGACGCGGCGGTCGCCGCCGCCAAGGCCGCCTTCGCAACCTTCTCGCTCACGACCAAGGACGAGCGACTCGCCCTCCTCGACAGCATCATCGGCGTGTACGCCGGGCGCATGGAGGAGATGGCCGACATCCTGAGCCAGGAGGTGGGCGCGCCGCTTTGGCTGGCGCAGATCGCCCAAGTGGCGGCCGGGCTGGGTCACCTCGCCACCGCGCGTGCGGTGCTCGCCGACTTCGAGTTCGAGCACACCATGGGGACGACGCGGATCGTGCGGGAGCCGATCGGCGTCTGCGGGATGATCACCCCCTGGAACTGGCCGCTGAACCAAATCGCGTGCAAGGTCGCCCCGGCGATCGCGGCTGGATGCACGATGGTGCTCAAGCCGTCGGAGGTCGCCCCGCTCAACGCGATCCTCTTCGCCGAGGTCCTCGACGCGGCCGGCGTGCCGGCGGGCGTGTTCAACCTCGTGAACGGCGACGGTGTGAACGTCGGCGCGTCGCTTGCCGCGCACCCGGACGTCGACATGATGTCGTTCACGGGCTCGACGCGCGCCGGCATCGAGGTCGCCCGGGCCGCGGCCCCCACGGTGAAGCGCGTGGCGCAGGAGCTCGGGGGCAAGTCGGCGAACATCATCCTGGACGACGCCGACCTCGCCGAGGTCGTCGCCCGCGACATGGCGTCGATGTGCACGAACTCCGGTCAGTCGTGCAACGCGCCCACGCGCATGTTGGTGCCGGCGGCCCGCATGGACGA